>DATFYN010000537.1:0-6456 GCA_035315025.1 Myxococcota bacterium | reverse complement strand
TTCTACCAAATCGAAAACAAGATGGACGCCGTGATTCGCTACGACCTCGCTGCCACGATCCCAGTGGTGGAGGAGGAGAGGGGCGTCCCGGCAAAATGAGGCGTTCCCTCCGGTTCTACAGATCCTGACACAAGGCCGTGTGGTGGGACTTTTGGTGGGAGCCGCGCGGCTATTGGTGGCCTCGATGGACTCTCTCTGTCTTTCCAACCCTTGTAAATTCGCGGGGTTAGCGGACCCGTTGAGCCGTCCTAGATGGCCGGGCTGGACTTACACCGAGGTGGTCAAGGAGATCCACCTCGCGGTGCGCCGGCTGCATGCCGCCACGGTCCGGATTCAGGTCGGCACGGACCCGCCGAACCCGTTCATCGTTCCCGGCGCGAGCGTCTATGAAGAGATGCGCCTTCTGGGAGGAACCGGATTCAGCGCGGAGGAGACCTGGATCGCCGCCACACGGAACGGAGGGATGCGCTCGGCGCAGCCCTGCTGATGCATCAGGCACTACATATCGGCCGACACGATGTACTCGGCGCCGGCCTGCGCGAGTCTGGCTTTCGGGAGCAGGAGGAAGGTCAAGATGAAGTGAGGTGTGAAGGAAAGTTGGACGGACAGACGTATGGCGACACACGCGGTGAGGACTGTTTGCTGGAAGGCTTTGCGAGACGGAACACCGTACCTGAGATTGTTGAAATAGCTGAAATAGCGCGAGAATTCACGGTCGCCAGTTTGATTTCCAATCTGAGGGCCCAGGTTCGAACGCAACCCTTCGCTGCGACTGAGTGCGGCTCGGAATGGGAGTGTCGTACCCCCTGGTGGCCCTGCCTTGCATGCGGTAACGGCAGGCTCGAGATGCGTAGCAGGCCATGACGGAGGTGGCAGTGACCGAGTCTCAGAGCGCTGCGCAGATTCGCGAGAGTCCCTCCGACTCACAGTTGGGGGGGGCAAATGCAGAGCACCCTCGCAGTGCGCACCGCGGCGCGATGCGCACCCCGAGGAGCGTGTCAGAAGGCTCGGGAAGCCGATCGTGACAACCTGGTTCGCCCTGGTCGCCTGCCTGCCGAAGACGGCTCGCGCGAGACTGTGTCCCGATTCGAAAAGCTGAGCTATCTCAATCACAAGTCTTGGCGAACGACAGGCTCGCACTGGAGACCGATCAGGCACATGCGCCGGCTTTTTCTCCCGCGACGATGAAACCGCGGGTCGATTTCACGCCCGCCGAGGGTCAACCTGCCGTCCCTGGGGCGCTCGCAGCGGCTGTCACGCCGTCCGGCCTGCTGCGCATCGACGTGGCCGAGGACGACGCCGTCGACGGCCTCGCCGCCACCGCCCGAGCACGCCTGCGAGCTGCGTTCGACCGCGGCGTGGGGCACGCCATCCTGTACCTCGGGCTCGCGCATGTCGACACCACGCTTGCCCCATCGCTGGCCTTGGTGCGCGACCTAGGCCGATGCTTTGCTACACGGCTGTGCGCCGAACCCGACCTCGAGGACAAGCGCGAGCATGCCGTCCCCGCGGCGACCGAGGATGACATTGCCGCATTTCTGCGCGCCGCTCCGCCAATGCGAGGCGCTGAATACCTTGACGGCGGCGCCTTGCGCGCCTGGTGGGACGCCACCGCCCATGCGTTCGTCGACGAGATCCGGGCGTTCTCGGGCTCGGTGCAGGACTACCTGCGGGTACACGGTGCGGCCTGGAACGTGGTTGGACGGGTGTGCTTCCACCTCGCCGAAAACCGCGCCGAACCCGACCTGCCGTTCGCATTCATGGCCACCTACGCGACGCGCGTGACCAGCGGAGGCAAGGTGGCGCACGCCCCGCTTTCGCGCGCGCTGGCGGAGTCGTCGGCGCGCGGCGACAAGGCATCAATGCTGTCGCTGCTCGTGCCGGTGCAACGCGCGGCCGAGCACAGCCCGTTGGTGAAGGAGCTACTCGACTGCGGTGACCTCTACCACCCGCTGGCGTGGACACCGGCCGAGGCGTACCGCTTCCTGCGGGAAATCCCCAAGCTCGAGGCAGCGGGTGTGGTCGTGCGCGTGCCCGACTGGTGGCGCGTGCGCCGGCCGCCGAGGCCGGAGGTCCAGGTGACCGTTGGCGCTAAGGCGCCGGGCAGCGGCACGCTGGGCGTTGAGGCCATGCTCGACTTCAGCGTCGAAGTTGCGCTCGACGGCGAGCGAATTACCGCCGCCGAGCTGCGGGCGCTGCTCGCCCGCCAGGAAGGGCTCGCGCTGGTGCGCGGCAAGTGGGTCGAGCTCGACCGAGACAAGCTACGCGACGTCCTCAACCACTGGCAGCAGGTGCAGCGCGACGCCGGCCGCGACGGGCTGTCTTTCCTCGAGGGCATGCGGCTGCTGGCCGGCGCGCCGATCGGCAACAGCGGTGGCGTCGCCAACTGTGCGAGCGACGCCGCCGCCGAGTGGACGCGCGTCGAGGCGGGCGAGTGGCTCGGCAAGACGCTGGCCGGGTTGCGCGGGCCGGACGGCCTGGCCGCGGCCGATCCGGGCGAGCCGCTGCGTGCGACACTCCGGCCGTACCAGCGCACCGGCGTGAACTGGCTGTGGTTCGCGTCACGGCTGCGGCTGGGCGTATGCCTCGCCGACGACATGGGCCTGGGCAAGACCATCCAGGTGCTCGCGCTCCTGCTGCTCGAGCAGCGGGCGGCGACAGAGACGCCGCCGCCGCACCTGCTGGTCGTGCCGGCGTCGCTGCTCGGCAACTGGCAGGCCGAAGCCGCCCGCTTCGCGCCGTCGCTGCGCATGCTGGTCGCGCACGCGTCGGCCATTCCAGCCAAGGAGCTGGCTTCGCTGCCGGATGCCCGGCTTGCCAGTGCCGACGTGGTGCTGACCACCTATGCCACAGTGGCACGGATGCCGTGGATCGCCGAGCGCCGGTGGTCGCTGGTCGTGCTCGACGAGGCTCAGGCGATCAAGAACCCGAGCGCGGGCCAGACCCGTGCGGTCAAGGCACTGCACGCGCGCAGTCGCATCGCGCTGACCGGCACGCCCGTCGAGAACCGCCTGGGCGATCTGTGGTCGATCTTCGATTTCCTCAATCCGGGACTCCTGGGCTCAGCCAAACATTTCGCGGCGTTCGTGAACCAGCTGGCCGCGCGACCAAGCGAGCCCTACGCGCCGCTGCGTCGCCTGGTACAGCCGTATCTCTTGCGTCGGCTCAAGAGCGACAAGCGCGTCGTCGCCGACCTGCCCGACAAGACCGAGCTCAAGGCATTCTGTGGGCTGGCTCGGACACAGGCGGCGCTCTACCAGCGCACCATCGAAGATCTGGGCAGCGAGCTGCTCACGGCCACCGAAGGGATCCGGCGGCGCGGCGTCGTGCTCGCCTATCTGATGCGCTTCAAGCAGATCTGCAACCACCCGGCGCACTGGCTGCGCGATGGCCCGTGGGCCGAGGCCGACAGCGGCAAGCTGGCGCGCCTGCGCGAACTCGGCGAGGACATCGCATCGCGCCAGGAGAAGGCGCTGGTGTTCACCCAATTCCGCGAAGCCACGGAGCCGCTGGCCGCGTTCCTCGCCGAGGTATTCGGGCGTCCTGGCCTGGTCCTCCACGGGGACACGCCGATCAAGCAGCGTGCCGCGCTCGTCGCGCACTTTCAGGAAGACGAGCGGGTGCCGTTCTTTGTGCTTTCACTAAAGGCTGGCGGCACCGGTCTGAACCTGACCGCCGCGTCGCATGTGATTCACTTCGATCGCTGGTGGAACCCGGCGGTCGAGAACCAGGCGACAGACCGCGCCTACAGGATCGGACAACGCAAGAACGTGCTGGTCCACAAGCTGATCTGCCGCGGAACCATCGAGGAGCGCATCGACGCTCTGATCGAAGCCAAGCAGGGCGTGGCGCAGGACGTCGTGGGCAGCGCCGAGGCGCTGCTGACCGAGATGCGCGACGAGCAGTTGATGAATCTGGTGGCGCTCGACCTGACGCGCGCCGCCGTGGACGCATGACCACGAGACGGCGGAGACGAGCGATGGCCTACAGATCCGGTGGTTACTACGGATTCGCGCCCTACGTGCCGGTTTGGCAGAGGAAGGCGCGTGGGCAGCTCGAGGTGGGCAAGCTGGCCAAGAAGCGCGGTCGTCCGGCCGCGCCGGTGGTGATTAATGGGCGCGCCCTCGCGAAGACGTTTTGGGGCAAGGCGTGGTGCGACAACCTCGAGCGCTACAGCGACTACGAGAACCGCCTGCCACGTGGACGCACCTACGCGCGCAACGGCTCGGTGCTCGATCTGCACATCGTCCCCGGCCGAGTCGAAGCGCTGGTCGCCGGCAGCGAGCTGTACACCGTAAATGTCGACATCACGCGACTCGTGGCCGCGAGATGGAAGCGGGTCATCGCCGCATGCGCGGGGAGGATTGACTCGCTGATCGGCCTGCTGCGCGGCGAACTGTCCGACGACGTGCTGGCCGTGCTGACCGAGACGAGTACGGGGCTCTTTCCGGCGCCGCGCGAAATCACCATGCGCTGCTCTTGTCCCGACGCGGCAGGTATGTGCAAGCACATCGCTGCCACGCTCTACGGCGTTGGCGCGCGGCTAGACGAGCGGCCCGAGCTTTTTTTCGTGCTGCGACAGGTGGACCAGGCGGACTTGCTTGCCGGCGCGAGGGTCGCAGATGTGATGGCGACCGCGGGCGCCAAGGGGGCCGGCACCGGGAAAAAGCGGCTCGCACGGGGCGCCGTTGCGGCGGTGTTTGGAATCGAGATCGACGAGGGCGAGCCGGCGACGATGGGAGCAGAGAAGACGCCTGCACGAAAGCCGCGCGGCCGCCGGAACGCCAAGGAGCCCTCAGCCATCGCGCGCAAGCGGCGGAAGCCGGCGAGAACGCGGCGTACCTGACAGGCCGTAGCCGAGAAAGCCGGGGGGTTCTCCATCCCTGCCGAAGGCCATCTTTCCCGTTGGCCGTACCGGGGATCGAACCCCTGACACCACAAAGACATCGCGACCGACGCGCGGGTGGTCGTGACGTACGCGAATCAACGGTGACGCGCGGCGGCTGGGCGAGCGGCAATCTGAGACCGCTTGGCGGTTGCTCCGACCTCACGCGAGACGCTTAGATACGCGCCGCGGATTTCTCCCGGGCTCCGCCATACACCCGATCACTTCGGAAACGGTTCAGAAATCTCCAATAGATATCGACGCAAGGCATTTGAGGTTACTGCATCTACGGGAAAGACCCTTCTGTTTCCCGACGCGAAGCTTGATGTGCGTCCGTCGCTCACTGACAAGGTGGTCAGTGTCTTCATGGATGCCGAGATTGGTCGCGAGGCTTTCACCTACAGACTCGAGTCGGACCGGGAAAGTTCGGTTCACATCGATCAGGTGCTCGAATACAACGAGGATCGGCATATCTTCGAGAGCTACTCGTCTACAAGCTCACTCTTGAGGCGCAACGGAGAGTCGAAGCCAGCTCCGTGAGTAAGCGCGAACTCATTCGCAAGCTCCACACGTCGGCTGCACAGTTCTACAGGCTT
This sequence comes from Myxococcota bacterium, assembly GCA_035315025.1. Lineage (GTDB taxonomy): Bacteria > Myxococcota_A > UBA9160 > UBA9160 > UBA9160 > UBA9160. The sequence continues at coordinate 975 of DATFYN010000537.1, read as the reverse complement.
CTCGATCCGAGGAACACGCGGAAGTCAATCGATCAATTGATTTCCCTCCTCCACACGCTCGATTGCGATGTCAAGCTGGTCATCCGCAGACGTCCCGCTGCCGCTTGAATACCTGTCTCAAGAAGGTCTTCTTCGAGACCTACCGATTCTCCGAGGACCTCGACTTCACCCTCCTGGTTGAGAACCAAATCGACGAGACCCTCCTGAGCCGGATACTTCGGGAAGGCGCGGATTGGGTCTACCAGCAGGCTGGCATCGAGATTCCGGTGGACCAGGTACGCGCACGAGTGTTCCAGAACCCACGTGGCCGTCCATCGGCTGAGGTGCGGATTTACTACTGCGGGCCGTTGCAAACCCGTGGCAGCCTCCCGTCATGAGGGCGGCGAGCTTCTCCACGACGGCTGTGCTGACTGACCAGCTGGTTGATGGAGATGGCTCATTTGAGAACCCCGATTGTTCGAAGGAATTCTTGAGGTGTGACGATGAGCACGGGCAAGAGATTAGCTGGTTCGAAGTCTCGCTTGTTGAATGTGGCGATGTACCAGCAGCCACCGGAAACGGCAGCTTCGAGAACCATGTCGTCGCCCGGGTCCCGCAGGCGTGGCCGCCAGAGGCCGCGCAGAGCTGCGAGAGGTCCTGCACAATCAAGAAGGCCTGGATCCCGTAGCCGGCCAAGTGGGTGAGCTGGGTCTGGAAGAAGTCGAGCCGCCCGAGGGAGGGAACTCGTCCATGAGAAGAAGCAGGCGATGGCGGTAGTGCGCAACGCGGCGGCCGCGTCCTCGACGGCCATCCGCTCGGTGAGACGCCTAGACCCATCGGGAGTCCCCCCGGCTCTGCCGGGGAGGCAGTCGAAGTTTGACAGTTCCGGAATGAGAAACTCCCCCTCGTGAGCCGCTCAAAGCATCGCGAGAGGGAGTCTTGTGACGAACTACAGGAAGCTACAGCACAGCGAATGGGAGTGTAAGTACCACGTCG
>DATFYN010000536.1:0-4154 GCA_035315025.1 Myxococcota bacterium | reverse complement strand
GCGGTCCCCTGGGATAAATTGCCGGAGCGCGTCAGTTGGCTCGGCAACCGCAAGCTCCGGCTGGAGTGGCAATAGCGACGGCGCACGCCGAGCCGGCTCTTATCGGAACCTGTCGCTTATGCCTGCGCGAAAATCGGTGCTGAGTGGAATTCGGAGTAGGCCGAGGAGCAGTTCTACGGGTGTGCCCGGCCGTGAGGGACCTCGCCCTAGGGAGGCTCGTGTCGCAGGGCCTGTGAAGTCTTTGCAAATTTGACGCGCGCGAAGCGACGGCCAAGCGGCTGTGGATCGCTCCCTGGCACGAATGCTGCTTCTGCTGTCAGCTGAGCAAGGTGGAGGCGCAAGTTGTCGGGAATTCAGGGCTGGCCAGAAAGCCCTTCAGCGTGATGACGTTCCTTCGTTGTGCCGCTTGGGGTGAAGCAGCGGCTTTGAGCCGGAGACGGCATGCAGCGCGCGCAAATTGCAGCCAAGTTGCGGATCGTTGGGCGGGACACGGAGAAGCACCTTCGTGCCATTCCCACCGGGGATTACCCCTATTGCCCTGGGGTAGCATTGGGATTGCTCATGCTCTTCCATTGGCCGCAGGCGGCGCTCGAGGCCATATCACTCGATAGGATAATCGTTCTCTCCATCTTCGCGGCCGAGCTGATCCTTATCGCCGTCGTCATGGTGGTCGCGAGGCGAATCTCCTCGCGAAATGTCGTGCGTGCGAGACAGCTCGCAACCCTTGCTGAGCTTGGTCAGCGCGCGCTCGAGACTGACAATCTGTCGGAACTGCTCGATCTGGCTGTGTCAAGGGTCGGCCGCGCTCTCGGCGTCGAGCTCGTTGAGCTTCTTGAGCTCCAAGGGGACCAGGGGCGTCTCAAGCTCCGGGCCGGTCATGGTTTCCGCAACGGCGTGGTGGGGTCGGAAGTTCTCAATCTCACGCACTCATGGCGGGTCGAACAGGCGCTCGACTCCGGTAAGCCTGTGATCATGGGCCGCGGCGTTCGAGAACGACGCTCGCAGCGCGACGCCCTGCTCTTCGAGCACGGGGTCCGCAGCGGCATCACCGTCCCCATCCCCGGGCGCGGGTCGGGCTTTGGCACGCTCGGCGCGCATTCCCGCAAGAGGCGACGGCTTAGAACCGAGGATACACACTTTCTCGAAGCTGCCGCGAGCCTCCTCGCCATCGCGATTGAAGGTCGGCGGACAGACCAGGAGGCGCGTGCGAACCAGCGAACCCTCGCGTTCCTGAACGAAGCGAGTAACCAACTCGCAGCTGCTCTCGACCCGGAGGCGGTGCTAGAGACGTTGGCGCGGGTCGTGCTGCCTTTTCTTGCTGACTTCCTTCTCATCGATCTGGTTGGAGAGGACGGCCGGATGCAGCGTCTTGTCGGAACAAGCAGTGATCCCAAATCTGAATTGCGGACGGTAAACAGAGGGAAGGCCTCCCCGCTCCAGCTTGTCGCGGCAGCGAACGGTCGGGTGGACGTTCACCGCGCACGCTATGCGAGCGATGCGACGGCAGAGGAGCTGCAACGCATCGCAGCCGATCCGGAACAGCTCGAGCTCCTACGACGCGGTGACCTCTCTTCGGTCATGATCGTCCCGCTCAGTGCACCGCGCAAAGTGCTCGGATCGCTCTGCCTGGGCGCTCGCCCTCCGCGATCGCGTTACGGGCCTGCCGAGCTCGCGCTAGCGAGCGATCTCGCGCGTCGCGTGGCGCTGGCGCTCGACAAGGCCCCCAACCACAAAGAACGCGCAGAGGTTGATCCACGGAAGGGTGAGTTCCGTGCGATGCTTTCCCGCGAGCTCCGCGACTCGATCGCCACGCTCAGCAACGCCATCGAGGTGCTCCGCCTTGGCGAAGCCGACAGTGCGAAGTCGCGTGCGATCGAGAACGCAGCGGGCCAGGTCAGCAGCATGAACCGTCTGGTGGCCGACCTGCTTGACGTCTCAAACACCACGCACGGGACGATTCAACTTCACCGCGAGTCCCTCGAGCTGGGCGCGCTTGCGCAACGCGCCATTGAATCAGTGCGGTGGGCGGCTGCGTTGCATGCCCAAGAGATAGAGCTTGTGCTGCCTGACGCTCCGCTGTGGATCGACGGAGATTCCGTGCGGCTCGAGCAAATCGTCGGGACTCTCGTCGATAGGGCGGCTAAGTCGGGTGGACATGAGACGACGATTCGAGTCCGTATCGAGGCGCACGCCGAAGAGACGCGGGGTGTCGTCCGAATTTGGGAGGAGGGTGACGGCATCTCGCCGAAAAGCCTCTCCCAGCTGTCCGACGCCTCGCCCTTCGAGGCTGTAACCGCAGAGCCGACTGATCTCGGCGTCGATCTGTATCTTGTCCAATGCCTCGTCCAGCTCCATGGTGGCGAGGTCTACTTTCACCACAGAGGCGCGCAAGGGGAGAGGGAGTTCGTCGTGCGACTGCCCAGTATCCCGGTGCCCACGTGGAGTTCGACTCGTCATTCGGGCACCGCAGAAGAGACCAGCGGAGTGCGCGTCCTCGTGGTGGACGATCATCAGGACCTCGCGACGGGCCTCGCCGAACTGCTCGAGCGCTGGGGTCACGAAGCTCGGGTGGCCTTCGATGGGCCGTCGGGACTCGAGGCTGCCCGCGGATTCCAGCCCGATCTCGTTCTGCTCGATCTTGGTCTCCCAGGGATGGATGGGTTCGCGGTCGCGCAGACGCTCCGGCGAGAGCTTTCACTGTCGAGCGTGGAGGTCGCAGCGGTCACGGGCTACGCCCATGCCGACGACCGGCGTAGGGCACGAGAGTCCGGCATCGATCACTATTTCACGAAGCCGGTCGATTTAGCCGCGCTGCGACGCCTGCTGGAGAGTCGCCTCGGCAAGGCGCGTCGCACGCGAGCGGAATTTCGGTGAAGAGGGAAGAGTGTAGAAAGTTCCAGCAACATTAACTTCTCGAGGAATGGCCTCCCACGAGCTGGCTCCATTCCGTCCCTCGGCGTGGCCTGCTTGATGCAAGGGGAAAAGAGCATCGCTGGTCCAAGGAGCAGCAATGCCGGAACCCGATCCCCACCAGCCGCACCCGAGGGAAGCGGTCCGAAGCTTATTCGCCATGGACCCCAACGCTCGTCGATACGCCGCCGTGCTTCCCCAGGTTGAGTCCGGAGATGGACTGCGCAGCCCACTACCGCAGACTGCATACCGGCCTTAGGCTGACCATGTTCGTCGGTTGCCTCCTCCTTTCCACGGTTCTGGATTGCTCACACGGCTTCCTCAGCTCGTTGGGAATCCTGCAGACCGCCACGGCGGGATCCCGCTTATCCGTGGAGCGAACCCTTCTCCCGGAGGGAGTTCCCCGCCCAGTTCGCGAGCGCTGCCGATCCTGGCTAGCGCTGGCTGGAGCTACGAGGACCAGGAGCGGTGGAAAAAGCCGTGCGGGAGGCCAAGGTCCATACCTCGTGGCTCTCGCCAAATACCGCATATGAGGAGGCGGTCCGCGGCTTCGTCCAAGGTCTTCTGAGGGACGAAAGGTTCTGCGCGGAGGTCGAGGCGTTTGTGAGCCTGCTCGGGGAGCCGGCCTGGATCACGTCTCTCGCGCAGACGCTCGTGAAGTGTACGGCGCCCGGATTCCCTGACTTCTACCAGGGATGCGAGCTGTGGGATACGAGTCTTGTGGATCCCGACAACCGGCGATCGGTAGACTACGGCCTGCGGAGGCGCCTCCTCGCGAAGGGGTCCACGGCGTCGCCGGAGGAGGCCTGGGCGGAGGCCAAGTCGGGTCTTCCTAAGCTCTGGCTCATTCAGCGCGCTCTTGCCGCGCGTCGCGCACGCTCGGGTGCCTTCGAGCCGCCCGCTCCCTACCGCCCGCTCGAAGCCACGGGACCGCACGCCAACCATGCCTTTGCGTTTGTGCGAGGGGAGGAGGTAGCGACCGTGGTGCCGCGCCTTTGGCTGGGATTCCGCGGCGAATGGGGCAAGACCGAAGTCAAGCTTCCCCGCGGAGCCTGGCGTGACGCGCTCTCCGGAGAGCGTTATGTCTCGAGCGGAACGGTCTTGGCGGCGCAGCTTCTCCGCCGCTTTCCGGTGGCGCTCCTGTTGCGCGAGGAATCGCCGTGAGATCCTGGGGATGACCCGCCTGCGGACGTGGGCACCTAACGCAACCCGGGTGGCGGTAGAGAGCGGAAGTGAGCGCCTCG
>DATFYN010000535.1:0-6703 GCA_035315025.1 Myxococcota bacterium | reverse complement strand
GTGGATCCTCGCAAGGCCGAGCGCTTTGCAGAAGCCGTGCGGCGATACGTCCCGTCCATGGAAAGCGCCTGGCTCTCGCCCGACCAGGCGGGTCTGCGTCCCAAGCTCTCAGGGCCCGGCGAACCTTTTCGCGACTTTGTGATCGAGGAAGAATCGGCCCGTGGCCTCCCAGGCCTCGTGAACCTGATCGGGATCGAGTCACCAGGTCTCACGGCCGCGCCGGCGATCGCACGTAGCGTGTGCGAGCTCCTAGAAGGCCTCTAGCACAGGGAGGGGTTGGTCCCCGCTCGCCTAGGACTCAAGCCAGGCTACCGCCGCAGCGACATTGTCACCCGATGCCTGGCGGCGCTGGGCATCGAGCGCCGCCTGCACCAGGCTGCGCGAAGTCTCTAGCGCCCGCAGCATCCCCGGCGCGCGAGCGGCACGGGCGGACACCTGGGCCACGGTTTGGGCGGGATCGTCCACACCCACGCCCCGCTCGGACAGGCCATCGGTCGCGAGGATCACGGCGCGAACCCCGGCCAGCGCCGCCGCGCCGAGGACGCACTTTTCGGACAGGGCTGCCGCTCTGCCGCGACCCATGCCCAAGAAGAACAGCTTTCCGCTCGCGGACCGCTCGCCCGCCAGGTCGAGCGCCGTGTCGCCACGCAGCTGATAGAGGTGGCTATCCCCGATTGAAACAAAGAACAAGAAGCCTTCGGCCGGCCGGACGATGGCGATGGCGAGCGTGGTCCGCGAGAGTCGGCGTCCGCCGGACGCGGCGCGTTTCAAAATGGCCGCCTCGCACGAGGCCAGTCCGGAAAGGGCCTGCTCCTCCCAGGCGCCGCGCAGCTGCACCTCCTTCGAGGTCCAGCCCGGGGCCAGCGTCTCGAGCACGCACGCGAGAGCCGCCTCCGAGGCGTCGACGCCGCCGTGCCCGTCCGCCACTGCGAGAAGCGTTCCTCCAGCCCCCAAGGCGAACAGTGCACCGTCCTCGTTGGGATCCGTGTGCGCGTACACCTTCTTGGCCCCGCCGAGGGAGAGGGCGAGTGCCGCAACGCCTTCGGCGCAGGTCTCAACGGCACCCAGTTCGTTGTGGTCCCGACCGCGGAGCCAAGCCGCTCTCACGTCCCGTCCCCAGCACCTCCACTGCGGGTGAGCGGCGTCGCGCACAGCGGGTTCGACGCAAACGCGAACTCCGCGACGGTACGCCCACCGATCACATGCTCCTGGAGGATGCGCTCGAGCCTCTCCGGCGTACATCCCTGGTACCAGGTGCCGTCGGGGTACACCACGGCGATGGGTCCTCGACGGCAGATCTGGAGGCATTGCACCTTGGAGCGGTAGACCCCGCCGCGGATGCCCACGAGCCCGAGCTCGCGCAGGCGTCGCTTGAGAAACTCCCAGGCCACGAGTGCTTCGGACTCCGGCGCGCAGTCTCCGCCCACGCACAGCAAGATGTGGCGGGTGTAATCGCCGATGCATCGCTTTTGCGCGATGCGCGCGAGCTCGTCGTCGGCGCCGGCAGTGGATTCGGGGCACGCCATGCAAGTCCGTTAGTATACCGAGCGCTGCCAGGAGGACCCCATGGCCGCGGTCGAAGCGGTGGTGATCGGGGCGGGCAATCGGGGCCGCTTTACCTACGGGGCCTTCGCGCGGGCCCACCCCGAGCTCCTGCGTGTGGTCGCCCTCGCCGAGCCAAACGATGAACGTCGCTCGGCGACGGCCGCCGAGCACGGACTCGGGCGCGATCGTGCCATGAGCGGTTGGGCGGAGCTATTCGAGCGGCCGCAGCTCGCGCCAGTCGCCATCATCGCCACTGGCGACACGCAACACGTCGAGCCCGCCCTCGCGGCGTTGGCCCGGGGCTATCACGTGCTTCTCGAAAAGCCCATTGCCCCCGAGGCAGCGGATTGCGTGCGGGTCGTTCAAGCTGCGGAGCGTGCGGGACGCATCCTGCAAATTGGCCATGTGCTTCGCTATACGCCGTTCTACACGAGTGTGCACGAGATTCTGGAAAGCGGGCGGCTCGGCCGCATCATCGCAGTGGACATGAAAGAACATGTTGCGTACTGGCACATGACACACTCTTACGTCCGCGGGAAGTTCCGCAATCGCTCGATCGCAGCTCCCATCGTCCTCGCCAAGACCTGCCATGATCTGGACTTGCTGGCGTGGTTCGTGGGATCACCCTGTCGTCGCGTGGCCTCGTTCGGAAGCCTCTCCCACTTCCGCGACGCAGACGCCCCGGCGGGTGCGCCCGAGCGTTGCACCGACGGCTGCCCGGTGCAGGAGCGCTGCCCACACGACGCGGTGCGATTCTATACCGGCCCCGACGACCGCACCGCGCGACTGTGGCCTTGGACGGACGTATCGCTCGATCCTTCCCGCGCGGCGCGGCACCGCGCACTGGAGACGGGGCCCTACGGACGCTGCGCCTATCGTTGCGACAACGATGTTCCCGATCATCAGGTGCTGGCCGCGGAATTCGAGAGCGGTGTCACGGCGACCTTCACCCTGCAGGGGCTCGCGAGCGAGGAGCGCCGCACGATCCGCATCACCGGCACACTCGGCGAGCTGCGCGGCGTCTTCCAAGACGGCGTGATCGAGGTCTCCCGCCACGGCGCCCTGGACAGGGAACGGTTCTCCACGGGGGGCTCGATCTTCGGGCACTTCGGAGGCGACGATGGACTGCTGCGACACTTCGTCGACGTGATCACGCGCGGTGCAACAGGCGAGGTCCGCGCCTCGGGACGCGTTTCCCTCGAAAGCCATCTTCTGGGCTTTGCAGCAGAGGAGGCGCGTACCGCCGGCCGGGTGGTCGAGATGGCGGCCTTCCGCCAGCGCGCGGAGGCGACCGCCGGCGCCGGACCCGGAGCTTGATCCGGGAGGGCGCCGATCGCCTGGCGGTCTGGCTGCTGCTGGCGGGTGCCCTGGCGGGGATCGGGCTCGCGGCCGCTTCCATCGTGCGCTCGGGTCGCGCGCAGCGGGCGCTCCCGCCGGATGGCATTGCCGTCGTAAACGGCGAGGTGATCACCCAGGAAGCCTTCGCAGAGTTCGTGGGAGCGCTGGCCAACGAGCGCAAAAGCGTCGACCTCGACGCCGCGACCCGCCAGCGTCTGCTGGATCGCATGATCGATGAGGAACTTCTGCTCCAGCGCGGCATCGAGCTCGGGCTCCCTCGCTATGAGCGGAGCGCGCGCCGGGCGATTGTGGCTGCCGTGGTGTCGGCGGTGACGGCCGAAGCGGAGGCCGCCGAGCCGAGCCAGGACGAGCTCCGCGGGTTCTACCACGACGCGGCGGAGCGGTTCATGCGCCCGGGCCGGGTGGAGATTGAGGTGGCCGTCGTCCGAGATGGCAGCCGGCCCGATGCGCTGCAGCAGGCCTCCGAGCTCGCGCGCCGTGCACGCGGGGGCGAGGACTTCGCGACCCTCGTCACGGCGCTCGGCGACACGACGCCGCTTCTTCCGCCCCGGGGGCCGATCGCCCTCGACGAAGTGCGCGAGCGGCTCGGTCCGTCTGCGGCGCTCGCCGTCGAGCGCCTCCGTGCGGGCGAGGTTAGCGATCCCGTGCGCGGGTCGTCCGGCTATTTCGTGATCGCGTTGCGGGCGCGCACCCCAGCCGAGGCGATCCCCTTCGAACAGGCGCGCGATTCCGTGCGGGCGGAGTACCTGCGAAGCGTGGGGGAGCGCGCCCTCGCGCGCTATCTCGCGCAGCTGCGGGCAGGTGCCGATGTCCGGACGCGCAGCTTCGAAGCGGCGCGACCGTGAACCGTCGCAGTCGCGCAACCCTTGCCCCGCTCCTTGTCCTCGGGGCCACCCTGACTTTAACGAGCAACGCCCAGGCGCACACACTCTCCACCTCGACCTCGTCTTGGGAGATCCGGCCGGGCCCGCATGCGACGGCGCGGGTCGTCGTGCGCGTCCCCTGGCTCGATCTCAGGGCCGCCCTGCCCGCAGACGCCGGTCTTCCGCCGACGGAAGGCGCGCCGCGTCCCCAAGCCCTCTCGGCCGTCGATCAATACCTGACACAACACGTCCGGCTGTACGCCGCCGGCCAGCCATGCCGCGCGAGCGGGCCGGTGGCGAGCGTGACGAGCGCCGATCCCGGCCAGATCGGTCGGGGCTGGAACATCGAGTGCGAGGGATCCGAGCCTCTCGAAATCCGGTTCGATGGCCTATTCGAAGTGTCCTCGAGTCACCTCCATCTGGCCCGGGCACAGGTCGAAGGGGGAGCGCCCGTGGAGCGCGTCCTCGTATTCGAGAGCCGCCGCTTCCCCGTGGCGATCCCCGGCTCTGCGGCTCCCACGCTCGGGAGCGGCCTGTTCGACTACGTCAGGCTCGGCGTCGCTCACATCGTGACGGGCGTCGATCATCTCGTATTCCTGCTGGCGCTGCTCTTGGCGGGAGCCTCCGTGCGCCAGGTCGCCACCATCGTCACGGGCTTTACCGCCGCCCATAGCGTGACCCTCGGCCTCGGTGTTCTCGGCGTGATCCGTCCCGACTCGGCGGCGATCGAAGCGCTGATCGGTCTCTCGATCGTGGTGGTCGCGTTCGAGAACTTTGCGGAGACGGTGGGCGCGCCGCTGCGGCGCCGGCTGCTCGCGGCGCTCGCCGCGGCGCTCGCGCTTTCGGTCTTGGCATCGCTGGCCGGTCGTTTTGCCGTGCCCGCCATGGCGCTCGCCGGTGTGAGCTTCTTTACCTTCTGTTACCTCGGGCTGCTTGGAGAGGTGGAAGAGCCGGGATCGCTGCGCTGGTTCGTGGCGTTCGTGTTTGGACTTGTCCACGGCTTCGGGTTCGCGGGGGCCTTGGCAGAGACAGCGCTCCCTGCCGGCCGCATCGCCCACGCACTCCTCGGCTTTAACCTCGGTGTCGAGCTTGGACAGCTCGCCATCGTGCTGATCGCGTGGCCACTCCTGCGTCTGGCCTTTCGCGCGAGACCGGGGTCGCAGGCCCTGCTGATCCAACTGGGCTCGGCGCCTGTCCTTGCGGCCGGCCTTTACTGGTTTTTGTCGCGCGGCGTGCGCTAGCGCGCAGGCGCGTTCGTTCCCTTCCTCTCGCACCCTGATAAGATGGGGGTAAATGCCCAGGCGCCTGTCGCTGAAAAACCCTGCCATAGGCCGCCGTAAGGCGTTCCCTGCCGCGGAGCTCGTGCTCGCGATCTGCCACGAGGTCGGAAATCTGCTGGCCGCAGCGCGTCTGTCCGCGCACCTGCTCCCTCACACCGGCGAGGAGGACCAGGGCATGGCGGAGGCACTCGAGGATCTTTCCGCGCAGGCGGGTTGGCTGCTGTCCCATGTGCGGCCTCTCCTCACGGATGATCCGGAAAGCCGTATCCACGTGTCACCGTCCAGCGTGTTGGGCGCCGTGGCGCGCGCACTTCGCGACGGGTCGGGTGCAGCATCCTCGCCCGAAGTGCAGGTACCGGAGGGGCTGCCTGAGGTGTGGGTCGACCCGGATGCGCTTCATCACGTCTTGCTGACCCTTGTGCGATCCGGACACGAGGCGATGGAGGGGAGCAAAGAGACCGTCGTCTCGGCACGCCGCAGAGGAAGGAGCGTTGTCTTCACGGTGCGCAATGGCGCCGCGCGAGCGCGGGCTCGTGGCAGCCGCTCCGCCGGACCGCCACGCGGGCGGACTCTTGCCCTCGAGATCGCCCGGGCCCTTGCCGTGCGCGACGGTGGTGCCATGACGAACCGCATGACCTCGGGCGGAACAGTGGTCGGCTTGGCGTTTCCCGCTGCGCCGGCCCGGCGCGCGAGCCCGCGCAGGGCGCGCCAGCGGCCTGTCCGAGGCAAGCGAAGCTCAGGGGAACGAAAGGGGAACTAGGCGGCTTCGGGCAGCCCTCGCTGGCTTTCGGGGGTGACCACGTTCGCCGGCGGCTCACGCAGATCCCAGACCAAGCCCAGCTTGGCAAGCCCGCGCAGCACGTAGTAGGTCACGTCGATCTCCCACCAGAAGAAGCCTTGGCGCGTGCTCGCCATGTAGTGGTGGTGGTTGTTGTGCCAGCCTTCGCCGAAGGTGAGCAGTCCAAGGAGCCAGTTGTTCCGGCTGGTGTCCGAAGTCGCGTAGCGCCGCGTACCCCAGCGATGGGCGAGGGAGTTGATGGAGTAGGTGAGGTGCCAGAGCACCGTGGTCGAGATGACATAGCCCCAGATCAGGCCGGAAAACCCTCCGATCGCGTAGCACAGGATGGCGAGCAGCGCGGGCGGAAGAATGTGCCAGCGGTTCAGCCAGACAAGCTCGGGGAAGCGCGCGAAGTCCCGGATCAGCTCGGTCGGCGTATCGTCCCAGCGGCCATCGAAGATCCACCCCTGGTGGGAGTACCAGAACCCGTCGCGGGGGGAGTGCACGTCGCCGGGCTCATCCGAGTTGGCGTGATGCGTGCGGTGGTGGCCCGCCCACCAAAGGGGACCCTTCTGTGTAGCCGTGGTCCCGAGGACGGCCAGTGCAAACTGAAAGGGTCGGCTCGTGCGATAGGTCCGGTGGGCAAAGTAGCGGTGGTAGCCCGCCGTGATCCCGAGCATGCGCAGCGACAGCGTGGCTCCAAACAGGATGAGGTCAGTCCGTGACACCCCGGTGAAGAACGCCGCAAAACACGCGGCGTGGATCCCCCAGTAGACGAGCCGAGGAATGACGTTGGTACGCCGCCACGGCCCATCCGCATCTTCGGCAGCAGGTGCGGCAAGGCGTTCTGCGGGCGCGGTCATTCCGAATCCTCCTCC
>DATFYN010000534.1:0-2334 GCA_035315025.1 Myxococcota bacterium | reverse complement strand
ACGCACTCGAGTTTTCGAGCCTCTTCAAGGTCCTCCCCCACGGGGCGTACCTGGCGAGCGACAGCAGTGCGCGCCTCGAAGGTTCGCCACCCCTCGTGTGCTCGGACTGGCGTCAGATCGGTGCCGACGCCCTGGTAGAAGGCGAACTCTCGCAGAGCGGCAAGGAAGCCACCGTCGAGTTTCGCGTTTGGGACGTGTCCCGCTGCACGAAGCTTCTGCGCAAACGCTACACCGGCCCCCCGGACGACTTACCGCGCATCGCCAAACGCATTGCCGATGAGATCGTCGGCGCGTTTACGGGCAAGCCCGGAGTGGCCAGCACCGAGATTGCCTTCATCTCGAACCGCACCGGCGCGCCGGAGGTGTTTGTCATGGACGCCGACGGCAGCGAGGTGCGGCAGGCCACGCACAACAAGTCGATCAACAACTTTCCGGGCTGGTCGCCCGATGGCAACACGATCGTCTACACCTCGTATCGCGAGGCGCACCGGCCCGCCCTGTATGTCCTGACCCGCGGGATCCAGTCGCCGGGCCGCGTGTTCCGCAATCTCGTCCCGGGGGCGCAGCAGTTTCGCGGTGTATTCGATCCCTCCGGGGGAAAGCTTGCCGTGGTGATCAGCGTCGACGGGAACTCGGACATCTGGCTCGTCAATCGTGACGGCGCGGGCGGTCGACGCCTTACGAACGAACGCTCACTCGAGGTCTCCCCGAGCTTCTCCCCCGACGGGCGGCGCATGGCGTTCGTCTCCGACCGGGTGGGCTCGCCGCAGCTCTACGTCCTGGATCTCGACAGCGGAAACGTGAGGCGCCTCACCTTCAACGGTGGATACAACACCGCGCCCGCATGGTCTCCCGATGGAAAATGGATCGCCTACGAGTCACGGGTGGGAGGGGGGTTTGATCTCTGGCTGATCGATCCTGAGGGCACGACGAATCTTCCGCTTGTGGAGAACCCGAGGAATGACGTTTCCGCGACGTGGTCACCGGACAGCCGGAAGATCGCGTTTAGCTCCGATCGGCGTGGCCGTCCCAGCATCTATGTGGTCGATGCCCCGACGGGAGCGAATCTGCGCCAACTGACGCGCGAGGGCAGCAGCAACACCTCACCGGCCTGGGGGCCGTACGTGCGCGAGCTGCGTTAGTGTCCCTCGCCCGGGGGCCGCGGCAGCCGCGAGGACGGAGGGGGGAAAGATGGATTTCAGCGCGAGGGTGATCGGAAGCCTAGGCGTTCTGTGCATCGGCGCGCTCGGGGCTGCGCTCCTCGGGGGCTGCGTCAGCGTCTCTGAGTACCGCAAGCTCGAGCGGGACGTCCGGACGCTCCAGGCGAAGCAATCCGGCACAGGCGGGCGCGAGCAGGTCGCCGACCTCGGGGCGCGCATGGACAGCCTGCAAGCCGATCTCCAGCGGCTGGAAGGCCGCCTTGAGGTGGTCGAGCACAACACCCAAGACGCGCTGAACGAGGCTCGCAAGGCGCGCCGCGAAGCCAACGATCCCTCCGCGCCCCCCCAAGCGTCGCCCCCCGCAGGCGCGCCTGAGCCGCCCCCTCTCGGCGCCACGACGCGCCCGGGGAGCCCCCAAGTGGCGGCGGCGGTGCCCGTCTCTCCGGCGCCCCCGCAATCAGGACCAGCGCCGGCGGATGACGGGGCTTCGAAGAAGGGCGCAAGCGCGGAGGAGGTCCAAGCCTACCGCGCCGCCTTTGCCGCCTGGCAGCGCAACGATACCAATGCCTGTATTGACCAGTTCGGCCAGTTCCTGCAAGCTCACCCGACTTCGATCTACGCCGACGACAGCGCGTACTGGATGGCCGACTGCTACTTCAAGAAGGGCGACTACAAAACAGCGGTACTGCGATTCGATGATGTGGTGGCGCGCTACCCGAAGGGCAACAAGGCTGCAGATGCGCTTTACCGGCATGGGGAGTCGCTGGCGCGCCTTGGCCCAGGCTATTCCAAGGCGGCGCTTCGGGCGTTTCAGCGCGTGATGGAGGAGTATCCGGACTCGCCGCGCGCCGCCGAGGCGAAAAAGCAGATCGAGCTCCTCGGGGGAACGCCTCCGGCGACCACAGGCTCCGCGGCGGGAACGACGAAGCCAGCGGGGAGCGCTGGCGGCAGCCACTAGAGGCAAGGGAGAAGGTGCAGGCTTGAAAAAGCGCGATCTTCAGCGATTTCAGAAGATGCTCCTCCTGCAGAAGGAGCAGTTGCTGGGGAATGCTCGAAAAGCGCTCTCCGGGGACATCCATCTCGATCCCGACGACTTCCCGGACGAGATCGACACGGCGTCCTCTGAGATCGGGCTCTCTTTCATCGGACGTCTGCGCGAGCGCGCGCGGGGACT
>DATFYN010000533.1:0-8676 GCA_035315025.1 Myxococcota bacterium | reverse complement strand
GGACGCTCTGGTCGATATCCATGACAGCGCCCCGACCACCGACCAATGGAACTATGCCGCGGTCGAGATCGTAGCGACGCGGCAGTGAGAGCCTTCGTCGGACCCGTCCTAGAACACAGAGGCCCTGAGAGCTGTTTCTGGGCCTCTTCTTTTGGAGTATGTGGAGAGACGTGCCGGCCAGCGACGTCGGGTCCGGAGGTCCAAGCCGTGAACTAACCGTCGCTTCGCGATTCTCCGTTGCGGCTCGTTCGGTCGCTGCCGCGCGCCGACCGGGTCCGATCCAGCAGACGGCTTCTCGCGAACGACAGCGGGGGCGAAGCGCAACTCCTTAGCGCAGCGGTCCTACCGTCGAGACCTCGAATTTCTGGATCACCGCTTCGCGCACACCGAGCCCCGCTACTGCAGCGTTGAAGCGAGTCATGTGCGCGGTTTGGAAGTGAGAGTCGAGGGCGGATTGCGAGTCCCAGTGCTCGAAGAGGTGGACCCTTCCAGGATCCTCCAGATCTAGGGAAAACGTATAGCCCCGGCAGCCCGGCTCTCGGCGCGTTGCTGCCATCATCTCCTTCGCTGCGACAATGGCGGCCTCACGTTTCGTGGGATCGATCACGATGCTCCCGGCGATCACCAACATGACACCTCCTCCTTCCGTCTTTGGTCATACCGTGCCACGTCCGTGCCTCGGTGGTGCTGGCGAGTAGGTTCTGAACGGAGGTCGGGGCGCGCTCGCGAAGGGGTGCCCCACGCGCATCTCGCCGAAGAACCGATTGGCATCTGCCCAATCAATCCCTCCCTAGGGCAGGACTCCGACGGGCCTCCGCGCAGAGGCGGCCATCCGGAGCCCCTGTCCCTACGGATGGGCCTCCGAAAGGAAGCTCGCGAGAAGCTTGGCGACCTGCTCCGGATGCTCTTCGTAGACGAACAACTTTGCGTCCTTGACTTCATGAAACCCGAACACGTTGGGAAATTGACTGACCATTCTCCGAGCGCTGGGCTCGGGAAAGGTCGGATCGTTCGCTCCCCAAACGAAGAGTACCGGCATCGTCAGCTGCTGATGTAGGTGATGGAACTCATCCAGCCTCGAAAATTTCATTCGTCTAAGGAATCGCAAGGCATTCTCCATTCGGATGTCCGAGACGATCAAGGGCTCCACAAAGCGCCTTTGGAACTCCCCCTCCAAGTGGATCAAGTCATGAAAACAGCCGCCGAAGACCAAACCCGATCTGCGGAACGCTGCGTACTTCAGGAGTCGTCGGATGATGGCCCCAAAACCGGGAACGTGTGCCAGGGCCTGATACATCGGAATCCAAGGTGGCCGATGGAACGGAATCTCGGTGTTGGTCAAAACAAGGCGAGATACCCGTGGTTTGTCGATCAGCGCTAGTTCGCGAGCGACCCACCCGCCCGTGTCATTGCCAATGAGTGCATAGGAATCAACGCCGAGCTGCGACAACACTCCCTGAATAGCCCGGGCTTGCCCCTGCGAGGAATAGTCCTCATCAGCCGTGCTGTGCGATTGTCCGAGTCCTACGAGGTCCGGTGCGTAGCAGGTAAAGCGATTTCGAAGGAGCAGGACGACCCTATCCCAGGTATGCCCAGACAAGGGAAAGCCGTGCAGGAAGACTGCCGGAGGCCCGCTTCCTTCCCTGCGCCAGTGAACGGATGCCTCTCCGACTCTGCTCCTTCCCTCCATCAAAGCCGGATCGTCTGAGTTCTCCATGTGGGCGAGATACATTGACGTGGACTGCCGCGCAAGGAGCGACAGGAGGCGTTTCAAACAGAAATTTTTCCGGCTCCTCGGGTCACGAATTGCGGAGCTCGAGCGTCCCTCCGCGGAAGGACAGGCGTCCGCTCCCATCTCGGGCTGGAGGGAACCTGCGAGCCGTGCTTCGGCGGCTTCTCCGCGGGCTACTCTTCATTGCGTTGCCTCGCATGAACCGGGCCGCGATCTGGACTGCGAGGTGAGCAGGTCTTTGCACGCGGCGAACCGGGACCACGCGTACCACACCCTTCTCGATGATTCCGCGGAGCTTTCGCAACTGCAACGGCGAGCTTGTATCTCCCGTCTCGTTCCTGCAGGCTTGCTCGCACGCTCGAGGAAATTTGACGGAGGGGTGATACAGATGCTTGAACAGCTACGAGCGACGAATGAATGGAAGTTCGCAGGCGTGCTGCCTCAGGCGGATCGAAGGCTGGCGGTCGCCTGGTGGACCATCCTCGTTCTGCGTGGACTGCTCCCAGCGCTGTTTGCCATTGCCATGGGTTGGCTGGTCGGCGCGGTCCCGAGCTTTGGGCTGGGTGAGAGCAGCTGAAGGAGTGTGATATCACGAAACGCCGTCGTGCGGTCGAGGTGTGTGAAATCGTCCGCTTGCGGATGTGGTTGCGAAACAAAGAGCGGGATGACAGGCCTCGTGATGAGGTTCCACTCAGGAGTCAGCGCAACCGGCAAAACGGGCTGGAAAAGGAGGTTTTAACTCCAGCGCTCCCCTTGGTCAAACTTGATGCCAGGGCTGATCCTGAAATTATTCTGCTGAAAGGTGATGGACCAAAGCTCGCTCACGGGGGTCATGTCGGAGGAGGCGCAGGTGCTCCGGGGTACCTGGGAAGCGGTGCCGGCAGCGCCGAAGGCGCTATCTTGGATGGTAACGGCGTAAGTCGACGCTCCCTCGACAGTGGCCGCTTGCCCTCGCAAAACGACCCCTCTTCGACTCTGCGGTCTCCACACGTTGCGGCGTCCACACCCGCTCGACCCGAGGACGGATCGAGCCATCGGATCCAGCACCTTGTCGCTTAAGGCAGTGCAGCAAAGAGCTGTAGGACGACAAACGAGAGCATGGAGCCCAAGCAAAGAAGGTGACCCCTGTGGATGGCACGTGCCAACCTACTTTGCTCCAAGGTCGAATCAGCCCGGGATCCAAGGCGAACGGCATTTGGATAGACGTGAAATAGAGCCAAGGCGACGGGTACACCGAATAGGAACAGGGAAACGACGGCAATCCACCGCCGCTCCTTCGCGCGGACGGTCTGGAGGAGAAGAGTCAGCATCCCAATCAGCATCATGGCGCCCACAGCATGGCCCATCGGCCGTGCGAGCGTAGTTACCCGTTTGTAATAGGCGGCGATTGAGTCGAGAACCGCTTCCGGCAATTCCTGGCGCTGCTGCCCCTGGCCAAGCACCTGCACGTCGAACATCAGATCCATCCAAAGGACGGCCAGGAGAAATCCGCCGCATACCAAAAGAATGGGAGACACCATCCACTCCTGTCGCGATCCTTCTTTCACAGAGACTCGTGGAGCGCGCGTCCACCGCGGCACATCCGCCGTTCGCCCTCCGAAACTCGTGAACCAAAGGGTCACTGGCTATTTCTCAACACCGAGCCCACAAACCTCTGATTGATTCGACGTGTCAGGAAGAGTACTACGCCGGGACTGGAATCCGGAAGAATCACTACTGTGTGGACGGTCAGGTTTTGGGTTCCGTCGGCCCGTGTGAGGCAACCTGCGGAACCACCCCAGAGGAGCCGCCAGGATGGGTCTCGTGAAACGCGAAACCGTTGATCTTTCGAGCTTTTCCGATCTCGTTGTCGTCTGTCTTGGCATGCGCGTACGGGCGCTCGCAGGTATCAAGACAATCCTTGGCTTTGGGCCTCGCATCTCTCGTTCGGCCGAGGCTCGACCAGACGCCCTCCTCTTGCATGAGGCGCTCGTCTACTCGCTCCTTCCACCGCAGGTTGGGATGAGGCAGGTGTAGCGCGACTTCGAGTCTATGGAGCGCTGGAGACGCTCGAAGCCGCATGCGAAGTCGTGGCGTCAGTATCTGCGCGACTCCGGCGGAATGGGCTTCTGGCCCACGAGACCTACCGCGTGCCCGGTGGAATCGAAGGGGTCTCTATCGATCTCCCGAAACCGGTCGTGGTGGCCATCCGCCCTGCGCGCGGCCTCACGTTCTCTGCGCGCGGTCGCCTTGATGAAAACCGCGGCCAAGCCTCCGATGGCGGAGGCAAGAAAACGCTTCCTGGTTGGGCGCCGCCACTTTTGACTCATCCTTCGTTCCTTTGATGCGCACAGCGGTATGAGCGAACCCGCCTGCTGAGCGCAAAGGTTACCTGTCGGCTCCGACCTGCGGGAAGGGGCGGGCACGATCGGAAGGCCGCCATCGTTCCAAAAACTTCGTGGTTCCGGACGGAGAGCGCGAGAAACCGAGGTACGCGGCAAATCACGCGCCGAAGTCGTATTCGTGCGCATAGAACTGATACCAATCCCGTGTCTGCTTGTCGTTGGGTAGATGCTCGGAAAGGAACTTGAGCTCCGCCAGCGACGTGTCCGCGCGGGAGTCGTTCTGGTAGGGATCCATCAGTCGCCAGCGGTACGAGAGCTCATTTCCGCCCATCCCTTCACCACATCGGTCAGCGAGAAAGGGCTCCATGGAGTTCGGATTGAGACCGAGGATGGAGCGGTCCTGGCCCTTGTTCTTCAGTATGACAACCGGCGTCCCGTACTGGCCGAAGAGGCGAAAGATGCCTGCTGGCGTGCTGCTGCGTGTCGTTCAAGACGACAAACGGATACTCGCTCTCCGCCGGAGCGTAGAGCCCGAGAACGAGGCGGTTTCTCCCCTGGGCGCCGTAGAAAAAGAGCCCGGGCCACCCTCCTGTGAGAGCGCGAGCTCGGCACGAGGCTTCCCTGTTTCGTCGACCAATCGAAGTCGGCGGGCGGAGAGAGTGTCCTCGAGCTGCGGCGCCAAGGGCCGTGACGCCGCAATCAGCGCCGCAGAGCTGCCGGTGCGCATGCCCCAGGGCGTGGGCGCCAAGGAGTCCGCCAATGAAACCCGACACCATCCCCGCGAGATATGTCTTTGTCATACAGGACTTTATCGGCAATCCTTCCTCGAATGTAGTCTCCGGGGAAGGGGAGGGTCTGTGGGCCGCACGCACTCAGCGCTCGGTCTCGTGGGAAGGCACTGTGGCCGATCGATGCCTGGAGAGCATCCCCTGTATTCGCCGAAGGGTCGTCGTCGCGCGCGCCGCCGGTCACCTGTGGCCAGTGTCGGTTGAGCGCTTACGAGCGGATTTATCGAGTGGTGTCACGCATTCCACGCGGACGCGTAGCCACGTACGGCCAGATCGCGGAGCTCGCTGGCGTGCCCGGAGGGGCTCGCCAGGTCGGCTACGCACTTGCGGCTTCGGGCGACACCCGAGTTCCTTGGCACCGTGTGGTGAACGCCAGAGGGGAGATCAGCCCCCGCGCAGAGCCGTGCTTCGAGGTACTCCAACGTCAGCTTCTCGCCCGCGAGGGTGTCGCACTCGATGCGAACGGTCGCCTGTCTCTCGCACGCTTCCGATGGAGACCGCGCGGGCCCGTATCCGGACCCACCAGCAAGCCCCTGCAATCCCGTGCTGCTCGAGGAGCTCGCTAAGAGCCGCTTGAGCGCTTCGGGCGACTCGACTTCCAACTGGGTGCATGATCTCCCCGCTGGATTGGTGCCTCGCTGCGGCTCGGACCGGTGGTTAAGAGGTTCTGCTTTGCACTCGGTCTCGCGCCTCTGCGTAGGCGACTACAGGCCGATGATTGTAGTTCCTCCCGTGCCTCTTAGCGCACGCTCGACCCCGCCGAGTGCCGCGATCACAGAAGGACGGCCGGTCGCCTCCGTAAACTCCACAGCGGCCTCTACCTTGGGCCCCATCGATCCCGGCGCGAACTCACCGCGCGCGAGGCGCGCCCGCGCCTCGCCGCATGCGAGCCGAGCGAGCGCACGCGGCTGCGCACCGCCGAAGCCCTCGAAAGCGTTGTCTACATCCGTCACGAACACGAGCCTTCGTGCATCGAGTCGGCGCGCGAGGAGAGACGCCACCCAGTCCTTGTCCACCACCGCGGCAGCCGGAGTGCGCCCGCCCGCGCGCTGAGCGAGCGGGACGCCACCGCCACCGCCAGCGACGACGTGATGGCGCGTCAGCAACTCCGCGATCGCAGCTTCCTCAACCACGGACACGGGCCGCGGCGACGCGACCACGCGGCGGAACCCCAGCCCGTTCGGAGTGCGAATGCTCGGGGCGTTTGCGGGTGCCGCGCCAAGGACGCCGCCAACCGGCTTTGACGGTGCAGCGAACGCCGGATCGCCCTCCGCCACGACCACCCGGGTCACAAGCGCGGCGCAGGGCACGCCGAGACGGAGCTCAAGCGCCTCCGTGAGCAAATAGCCGAGCTCGCCCTGGGTCTGCGCCACGTGCACATCGAGGCTTCCAGGATCGCCGAAGCCCGATGCCAGGAGAAGTCGGCCGACTTGCGGACCGTTGCCGTGCACCACGAGCAGCCGCGCGCCGGCACGGGCAAGACCGGACAGCTCGCCCGCGGCCGAGGCAATGGCCGCGCGCTCGTCCGCGAACGTCAGTGCGCCGTGCGGCGGGCTCACCGCGTTCCCACCGAGCCCGACGACCAGGAGATCAAGGCTCACGTCGTTGACCCGCGAGCGGCCGTGCCAAACGCACGTGCAAGAAAGGCATCGACTACGCTGCCTAGTGTGGGTTCGCCAGCGTCTGCGTACTCGTAGCGCGCGCGCACGATCGGAGTGCGAGGATGCACAAGCGTTGCCAGGTTGATCGGGGTGGCCGCCACAACAACATCGACGTTCGCTGCATCGATGGTCTCACGCAGTGCCGCAATCTGGGTCGGGTCGTAGCCGACCGCTGGAAGCACCGGTCCTAAATGCGGGTACTGCGCGAATACCGCGAGCAATGGCGGTGTTGCGTATGGGCGAGGATCCACGATCTCCGCGACGCCAGCTCGCATCGCCGCAACAAATCCCGCGCCGTACGACATGGATCCGTGCGTAAGTGTGGGGCCATCCTCCACGACAAGCACTCGTCGTCCGCGCACCGCATCCGGCTTGTCGAGGCGAACCGGCGACGCCGCCCGCACGATGGTGGCGCGCGCGTTCGCCGCGCGGGCCTCATCTACTACACGTTCTACGTCGGCGGCCGACGCGGCGTCGGTCTTGGCAACCACGACAACGTCCGCCATCCTCAGTACCGTCTCACCTGGGTGGTAGCGCATGGCGTGACCCGGACGAAGTGCGTCGGTAAGCACGACGTGGAGGTCGGGACGCAGGAACGGAAAATCGTTGTTCCCGCCATCCCAGAGAAGTATATCGGCCTCGGCCTGAGCAGTCGCTAGGATCGCTGCATAGTCCACGCCCGCGAAAACCACGTTGCCCGCTGCAAGGTGCGGCTCGTATTCTTCGCGCTCCTCGAGGGTGCACGCGGCGGTCTCGAGGTCGGCAAGCGTGGCGAAGCGCTGTACGCGTTCTCGCTCAAGGTCCCCGTACGGCATGGGGTGACGCAGTACGGCGACGCGCAGACCTTGCGAGCGCAGGCGGCGCCCGAGCCAGCGCGCAGTCTGCGATTTGCCACAACCCGTGCGGACCGCCGAGATCGCGATGACGGGTCGCTGCGCGCGAAGCATGGTCCGGTCGGGCCCGAGCAGGAGAAAATCTGCACCCGCAGCAAGGGCACGCGACGCGCGGTGCATCACCTCTTCGTGGGAGAGATCGCTGTAGGCGAGCACCACCTCCGAGACGTGCTCGCGGCGGCAGATTGCCTCGAGGTTCGCCTCGTCCTCGATGGGGATGCCGTCGGGATAAAAATCCCCGGCGAGGGAGGGTGGGTAGCGGCGGTCCGCGATGCCCGGAATCTGAGCAGCGGTGAAGGCGACAACACGGACATCTGCGTCGCCGCGATAGACGACGTTGAAGTCGTGAAAATCGCGTCCTGCGGCGCCGAGGATGAGGACGCGGCGCGGCAGCAGGCCGCGGCCGCCCATGCCCCCTGTTTCCGTCACAGGTTAAGGATGCACGGGCCGTGGACGCCGCGCACCCCTCCGCGCCGCCGTGCCCGCTGCGAGGGGTCGGCGTTCTGGTCTTCGCAACCGTTCTGGAAGTCATCCGCCGAATCCGTCTTCATCACGTGGAGCCAAGCCCGGGGGGCGAGCTCCGGTAAGCGAGCCATGGCCGCTGCGATCTCACGGCCATCATGTCCGAAAATGGCCAGACAATTCGGCGCGCAAGGTCCATTTTACGCCCATGACGCTTCCGGCTCACCTGATCTGCTACCGCGCGCTTTCGACGCGCGACGCCCGTTTCGACGGCCGTCTATTCGTCGGCGTGACCACCACCGGCGTCTATTGCCGGCCGATTTGCCCTGCACGCACGCCGAAGCCTGACAATTGCCGCTTCTATCCCAGCGCGGCAGCGGCGCAGGAAGCGGGCTTTCGTCCCTGTTTGCGTTGCCGCCCTGAAGTCTCGCCCGATGCCGCGGCGTGGAGGGGAACGTCGAACACCGTCTCGCGGGCGCTCGCGCTGATCGCCGAAGGCGGGCTCGATGGGGGCGAGGCAGGCGTGAGGGCTCTTGCCGAGCGTCTCGGCATGGGAGAGCGGCAGCTGCGGCGTCTGTTCGACCAGCACTTGGGCGTGCCGCCAATCGCTGTGGCGCAAACCCGCCGGGTTCTGTTTGCGAAGCAGCTGATTCAGGAGACGTCGCTTTCGATGGCGAAAATCGCCGAGGCCTCTGGCTTCGGCAGTGTGCGGCGCTTTAACGACGCGCTTAAGAAACTCTATCGTCGAAGCCCGCGAGAGCTCCGCGTGAGAAGACGAGTAACCCTCTCTGCTGTAACGCTGCGCCTAGGGTACCG
>DATFYN010000532.1:0-11048 GCA_035315025.1 Myxococcota bacterium | reverse complement strand
CTTCTCTTTCGCGCCCGAGACGAGTTCGAAGCCGAGCTTCGTCCCTTCGCCGTCGCGCGCAAGCAGGAGCGCCACGGCGTAGGCCGCCTCGGCTTCGTCGAGCAGCGGCGCGAACAGCGGCGCGATCGCGACGTCTCCCGTCACCACCAGAACCGAGCGACCGGGCTCACGCTGGAGATGCGTGAGCGCCTCAAGAAATGCGGAGGCAAAGGTGTCGCGCTCGCCAGAGAGGGAGCTTGAGGCTTGGCGATTGCCGGAGGCGATCGAGAAGAGCCCGGCCTGCGCATTGTGAACCGTGTGCGTGAATTTTGCGGGTGAGAGGGGCTGCCCTTTCGCGATGGCTTCAAAGAGCGGGAACGATTCCTTGTTCTCGCCGTGGCGTGACGCGAAGACGGTGCGCACCTCGGATCTCTCCTCCGCGGGGCAACCCTCGAAAGCGACGTGGAGCATGGCCTTGCTGAGGGCCGTGCAGCGGCGCCGCAGCATCGGGGGCAGGAAGCGGGCCTCCGGGCTGCCCTCGCAGCCCACGGGCTCGGGCTCTTTGGCCCAGGCCTGCCACGCGCCCGGGTCCGCCAGACCAGGCGCCCAGGCCGACCAGCGGCGAAGCGAAACGCTCAGCACGCGAGCTCTCCCCCCAACACGAGAGCGCAGTTGTTCCCGCCGAAGCCGAAAGAGTTGGTAAGCAGATGGACCGCACCCTCCACCCGTACCCGCTCGCCCTTGTCTACCAGTCGAAGCCGGGCAAGGCCGGGATCGCGGCGACCGTCCCAGACGTGGGGCAGCAGCGCGACATGGCCTTCCCTCGCGCGGGCCAGCATCATCCAGCAGAAGCCGGCCTCCATCGCACCCGCGGCACCGAGCGTGTGACCGACGAGCGCCTTGGTGGAGCTCGCGGGCACCTCCTCTCCGAAGACCCGCACCACCGCGGCGCTCTCCATCGCGTCGTTTAAGGGGGTGCCCGTCCCGTGCAGGTTCACGTAGGCGATCTCCGCAGGCGTGAGGCCCGCATCGCGCAGTGCCCCGCGCATCGCGCTCTCGGCGCCCGCGCCCGCAGGATCCGGCGCAGACATGTGGTGCGCTTCGCTCGATTCGCCGACCCCCTCGAGCTGGATGCCCCCCTCCTCGCGGGTCACGAGCATGATCGCCGAACCCTCGCCGAGCGTGAGACCCTTGCGATTCACACTCATCGGGTTCGGTAGCTCGTCGCTCACCGCCTGAAGAGCGCAGAAGCCGTTCGTCGTGAGGCCGCAGAGCGTGTCGCTCGCGCCGGCGACCACGGCGTCACACACGCCGAGGGCAAGCAGCGAGCGCGCCGAAGCGAGAGCGCGCGCCCCCGAGGAGCACGCGGTCGAAAGCGTGTAGACGGGTCCCTCGCTGCCGAGATAAGCAGCGACGAAGCCAGCGGCGCCGCCGAACTCGAGCTGGGGATAGTCGAACTCCGGCGCGAGAACGCCATGCGCGGCGTTGTGACGCAGTGCCGCCTCTGCGTCGGACACACCCGACGTGCTCGTCCCCATAACGACGCCGACGCGGCCACGCCCGACCTGGCCGATGATCGCCCTAAGTTCCGCTTCGAGCCCAAGGAGCACCGCGAGCGAGAGCGCATTGTTGCGACAGCGGTAGCGGCGGAGCGCGCTCGGGATCTCGGGGAGGGGGCTCCGTACCTCGCCTACCAGGAGGCTTCGCCCGGGTACGAGGTCGTCTCGCCAGGTAAGACGGGACTGATCCCCCGCGAGCAAGCCTTGCCAGATCTCATCGGAAAGCGTGCCCAGGGCGTTCACCATGCCGAGGGCCCGCAGCCTGCAGGGGGCGTGCTCTCGCATGCGCTTCCTCGCGTGCAAGGTGGGCAACCTCAGGATACCGTATCGGTGTGGGATCCCAGTCCGCCCACAGCAAGCTCGACGTGGCTATCCTAGGGGGGGGACTGGCCGGGAGCTTTCTCGCCCGCCAGCTCCAACGCACGCTTCCCGAGCTGCGGGTGGGTCTCTTCGAGAAATCGACTGAACGCTCCTACAAGGTGGGAGAGTCGACCGTCGAGATTGCGAGCACCTATCTCACGCGCCGCCTCGGCCTCTCGCAGTACCTCTACCGCGAACAGCTGCCAAAGAACGGCCTGCGCTACTTCTTTGATGGACCTGGTCGCGACGCCGCGCTCCCCGAGATGAGCGAAGTCGGGACCGTGAACCTGCCGTTCCATCCCGCATTCCAAATCGATCGCGCCCGCATGGAGGCGGACCTGCTAGCGAGCAACGCCGAAGCGGGGGTCGAGGTCCGCATCGGCGCCCGTGTAAAGGCCGTCTCGCTCGGTGAGGGCGGCGCGCCTCATCGCTTCGAGGCGATCGAGAACGGAAGCACGACAACGCACGAGGCGCGCTGGCTGATCGACGCGACCGGGCGCACAAGCCTGCTGGCCAAGCTGAAGGGCCTGCGCATACCGGAGACCGAGCATTGTCTTGCCGCCGCATGGGGCCGCTTCGAGCGCGTCGCCGATGTGGACGAGATGGGCTCCACCGCGTGGCGCGCGCGCGTGCGCTACACCTCGCGCGGGCTCTCGACGCTGCATTTTTGTTACCCCGGCTACTGGATCTGGGTGATCCCGCTGCGCAACGGGCTCACCAGTATCGGTGTCACCGGGGCGAAGGACATCGTCGACTCCGGCGTCCGATCTGAAGGCGGCCTGCGTGCATTTCTGGAGAGGCACCAGGCCGTGGGCTCGCTGCTCGGGGAGGCGAAGCTCGTCGACTTCGGCGGCTATGCGCAGATCGCGTATGGCACCCGGCAGTTCTTTCACGTCGACCGCTGGGCGGTGACCGGCGAGGCCGCCGCCGCGCAAGACCCGCTCTACAGCCCCGGCATCGACTTCATCGCCCTCGAGAACGATTTCCTGACCGACCTGATCCGCCGGGAGGTCGCGGGCGAGAGCGAAGCGGACCGGGCCGAGCGGACTGCGCTGTACGATCGGTTCATGCTTTTTCGCCATGAGGCGACCATGCGGCTGTACCGGGGCCTGTACGGGGTGCTCGGGAGTTACGAGATCATGCGCATGAAGTGGGACCTCGACGTGGGCTCCTACTACAACATGTGGGTCGCGGCGTACATGCAGGACATGCATTTGGACCCGACGTTCCTCCAACAGCAGCTCTCCTGGCAGCCTTTCTTGCTCCAGGGTCTCACCAACTTCGCGCGCCTGTTCCGGACGGTGGAGGCGCACCTGCGCGAACGCGGCACCTTCCAACGCGCCAATCGGGGTCGCTTCTCCTCGGGCCTCGAGAACATCGACTTCGTGGAGGAGGTCGGCCTGCCGCGCACGCGCCGCAAGATGCTGAAAAAGGCCGGCGAGCTCTTCAACGTTGTCCGCCAGCGCGCGCTGGATCTGCTCGAGGTCTCTCCCGAAGCTCGGGTGCGCACACCGCTCGCGCTCTCCGCCTTCCTCTCGGACCGTCCCCTCGCGTAGCGCGAGCTCGCAACCGTGTGGAAAGCCGGCATTCAGCCCTCGCGCCTCCAGAGCGTCGTCGGGGTCGGCTTGACCGCACTGATCCTCGCCTCGCCGCTTTTGCTCCGGCCCGCAACCGAGCGCGTCGGCCCCCGAGGCGTCGCAGCCTTCACCTTGGTCGGCGCGCTGCTGGCACTCGTCGCCCGAAACTCCCGGCGCGCGGCCGGCTTCGGCTTCGGCAGCGCTCAGCTCGGCGGCATCGGGTTCTTGGCGGCGCTCGCCCTGGTGAGCGGCCGCCGCATTTTTCTCCTCCTCTTGCCCGCCCTGGTATACGCCTACCTCATCTGGATCTTTGCGAGGAGCCTGCAGGAGCCGGTCAGCATCATTGGCCGCATGGCGCGCCGGGTCGACCTGAAGGCACCCGACTTCATCGATCCCTACTGCCGCAAGCTCACCGTGGTCTGGTGCGGAGTGTTCGCCGTGAACATGGCGTGTATCAGCGCCTTCGCACTCGCCGGGCGCTACGACGCATGGGCGTGGTACGCCGGAGCGCTCTCGTACCTTTTCATGGCCATCGTCCAGGGCCTGGAGTTCGTGGTGCGAAAGGTCTGGTTCCGCCACTACGGAAGGGGTCCCTTGGATCGCCTCTTCGCGCGGCTTTTTCCGTCGGAGAACACGCCTACGGGCCGGCGCTCGCTCGCGTATATCCAAAAGATGCGCGCACGCATCGCGCGCGGAGAAGAGCTCTAGCCCTGCCGCCGCCTAGGATCCGTACTGCTTCGAGTAATCGACGGTGAGCCAGCGCTCGGGCCGGATCCGCACGAGGACGCTGCCCGCGGCCTGCGCGCGCGTCGCGGCGACGTACTGATCGCCGAGCTCCTGCCCGAGGTAGCGCCGAGCCAGCGGACGCAGATCGCGCTCCGGCTGGGCAGGCTCCATGGAGACGACCGGGCCTTCGACGCTCACGTATCGGTAGGGCGGAGCCTCGCTCTGTGCGCACAAGCTAAGACGCGACCCCACGGAAAGGAGACGGCCTTTGCGTGAGTCGCGATCGGTCACAACGCACAGATCGCCTCCTGGCTCGTAGGCATACCAGATGGGCACGGTGAGCGGCCCATGGCCCGGCTCGGCGATCGAGATCACTCCGACGTGGAGGCCGGCGAGAAAGTCCTCGCGCTCCTTCGCGCTCATCGAAAGCACGGGATCCCCTCCTCGCGTTACTTGTGGATATTGCTCACCCGGCCGTCTCGGAACTGCACGACCATGGTGCTGAAGCGCCCGGTCCAGTACCGCCAGTCGTTGGACTCGGTACTCGGCGTGGCGTGCTCCGGCGGGTAGCCGATCGCCAAGATCACGCCCTCCTTCGTCATTCCCGGAAGCACGCGCCCCTCCCGAATCCCTTCTTGGTCGAGGGAGGAGAGCGCAGTCGCGCGTCCCCGCACGCACGAGTAGCCGAAGACCCGGTCGACGTTCGCTTGGAAGTCCGGGATCACGTGGTGGTGGAGGTACTCGTAGTGCTGCCCGGTGGCAAGCACCGTGAAGCGCACCACCTTCTTGTCCTGCTGGTCGATGCGTACCTGTGTGCACAGCGGAATGAACCCACTCTCCTGGTAGTTCACGTCGAACAGACGGGTCTTGTCGGGATGGAGGTTCACGAGCGTGTACCGATCGGCTCCGCCCGGGGCGAGGGGGGGAAGGCTCGAGGCCGCGCGCAGCGAAGGGGCCGGGGCTGCGGGCTTTTGCGCGGCGAGCTTCGGCGGCGCAGGGGGAGCCGGAGCGACCCGAGGCTCGGACGTGCTTGCCGGCGGAGCGGGGGCGGGCGAAGGCGCGGGCGGCGCAGCCGCCGGAGACGGCGGCCTTGAGACTGCAGCGGGCGGGGTGGGTGCCGGCTGGACGAGGGCGACCGCGCGCGGGAGGGAGGGAAGGGCCGGAGGCGCCGCGCCGACGTTCGGCACCTCGGGCACGGGGGCCGAAGCCTGGGCGTTGTCTTTTTGTGTGGAGACGGCGCCCTCTGGCATGAGCCGGTGTGTGAGCACGATGTAGACCAAGCACGCGGTGGTGAGGGCGACGAGCGCGCTCACGGCGATCATGAGCGGGATGGCGCTGCGCAGGCTCGCCCCCTTGGCGGCGTCGGGCTGCGTCTTCGCGCTCCACACCGAGGTCGCCCCGGTGGATCTGGACGCCGCTTGCGGTACCGCCGACGTCTCGGCCGCGGGCACTCCCGCCCGCACCGACGCGAGCGCCTTCCCGAGCTCGCCCGCGCTCTGGAAGCGCCTGTCTCGATCCTTTTCGAGGCAGCGCAAGATCACGCGTTCCATGGCGATCGGGATCCGGAGTTCGGGGCGCAGCACGCTCGGACGCTCCGGGAGACCGGAATGGTGCAGGGAGAGATATCCGATCTCGCTGTCGGAGTGGAAAGGCAGGTCGCCGGTCACCATCTCGTAAAGAATGAGCCCGAAGGTGTAGAGATCGCTTCGTGGATCGATCTTCTCTCCGCGCTTCAAGCGGCCCGCCTGCTCCGGGGACGCGTAGCGGGGCTTGCCCACAAAGCCCCCCACGCGGGTCAGTGTCAGGTCCGCCTCGTTGCCTTCTCCGTCGGCTTGGGTAAAGACCGCGCGGGCGATGCCGAAGTCGATGATCTTTGGCTCCGGTCCATCGGCCCCCGGCTGGAGCAGGATGTTCTCGGGCGAGAGGTCGCGGTGGACCACGCCGAGCTCGTGGGCATAGGCCAAGCCCGCGCAGCAGCGGATCCCGATCCGGCAGGCCGTTTCGGTGCCAAGCGGTCCACTCGAGCGGATGATCTTGCCGAGGCTCTCGCCGACCACGTACTCCATCACGAGGTAGTAGTCGCCGTTGTCCACGAAGAAGTCGTGTACGAGGACAAGGTTCGGGTGTCGCAGGCGCACCGCGATCCGAGCCTCCCGCTGGAAGCGCTCGACGGCATGGGGGAGGTTTAGGCTTTCCTTGCGGATCACCTTGACCGCGCGCGGTTCGTGCAGGAGGACATGCTCGGCACGGTAGACGGCCCCCATCCCCCCGCGGCCCAATAGCTCCACGATGCGCAAGTCGCGCACCTGTCGGCCAATCAGCGAGTCGACCGGGGGGGAGCCTGCCATCCTGGAAGGATTCTAAGATGGCGGGCCCGGAAACATCAAACGGTCACTTGGCGAAGTCGAAGGCGTAGCGCAGACGCAGAAAGATCCGGCTCGGCCGGCCTGGGCGCACATCCGGCACGCAGCTACCCGCCTCAGGAACCGGCAAAACGGCGGGCACGACCTCGCACTCGTTGCGGTGGGCATACTGACCGAAGAAACCGGAACTCGGGCCGGTAAAGAGATCGAGGCCCGCAGACAGCGCGAGGCGGTCCGTCACCTTCCACTCGACGCCGGGCCGCAAGAGCAGATCGTGCTCGTTCACACCGTAGAGCACAAAGAGCTGGGGGAAGACCGTCTCGTTGCGCAGATTGAAGCGCAAAAGCAACGTGAAGAAGGTCTGCCAGGCGTCCAGCGGCATCGTCTTTTCGTGGCCCAGCACCACCGCCTCGATCCACTGCACGTTGGCGAAGAGGCGGTCCCAGCCGCTCCAGTCGACACCGATCACGCTGTGCAGATCGGAACGTTGCACAAAGCCGTTCGGGTTCGAGAGGTCATCGACCACAAAGGAGCGCCCGAAGGCGAGGGTGCCCTCGCCCCAGATCGTGAAACTGCCCGTCGAGGTGGAGAACGATCCACCCAGGGTGCGCACCCGCACGTGCTCGGCGCGCAGGACGTTCAGGGGAACTGTGCCAAGGCCCGCGACGGGAACGAACTCGATGCGGCGATTCCACGTCTGCGCGGGGTCGTAGGCGTCATGGAAATAGAGTCCGAGGTCGACGCCGCGCACCGTATGGGCGAGTCGGAATCCGTAGGCCACGGTGCCGAGCTGCCAGCTTGGGGGCTTTATTTCTGGCTGCTGGTTCACCGCCGCAAAGGGTGGGCTCACCAGGGGCGGGGCAAAGATCGTCGCAAAGCTTGGCAAGAAACCGGGGAGCAGCGGATTGAGCGCAAACTCGCTGGTGGAAGCGGGGAGCTGGTTGGGCTCGAAGCTGGGGAAGACAATCGTCTGGAGCGTCCAGCCCGCGAGCCAGCTCTCGACGTTTAGGCCGACGAGCGGTGTTCGGGCGTCGTTAAAGTCTTCCAGGATGAACTCACGGAAGTCCTGCGCGTTCACGATGTCGAGGACGCGCAGACCGAGCGACTGCCCCCAGACCACCTGCTGCTCCCCGAGTCGCACGTCCAGCCGTGCCGGCCCGAGGTGGCCGCTCCAGTCGAGGGTGAGCTCCCGCAGCTCCGCCTCGACGTGGCGGCTGTCGCCGATCTGCCAGCGGTTCACGGGCTTGTCGGGGAAGTCGTGGCCACGGGCCACGAGGTAGGCGAGCGGGTCGTAGAGCAGCCAGCCGCTCGCGCGCACACGCAGCGAGTCGGTGAGACGGTCCTCGAGGTCGAGGAAGAGACGACTTTGGGACTTTTGGAAGGTAAGGGGCGACTCCACCCGGTACGCGGTGTCGTTCTCGAGATAGCCGGTCACGTGCAGGCGGGGCTCGGCGGGAACGAGTGCGTCGTCGCCGCGCGCCGCCGCGGGAGAAACGGCAGCGATGGCGAGCGACGCCGCTGCGAGAAGCCGCGCGCCGCCGCGCACTCCCACGTTCCTACGGGACTCCGGCACGCATGGCGTTCTCCGTGAAGAGATCTTCGCCAAGCGCGCGATCGTAGGCGACTTGGTCAATCTCCACGCGCGTGTGGTGACCCGAGCGCGCATCGTTCATGTCGAGACTCTCCCAGGTCCAGATCCCCTGCACTTCGTGCCAGTGCACCTCGAGCGTCTTTTCAAGCTCACCCGAAGGCGCGAAGTACTCGATGCGGGGGACCGTCCAGGTGTTCGCGTTCACAAAGACCAAACGCTTTTGATAGGGCGCCGGCTTCTTTCGCGGCGTCGACTCGACCACGTAGTAGCGCTCGCCATCGCGCTCCTCGCTGCGCAGCAGGCGGTGCTCGTCCGCCTCCACGAGGCGATCGGCGAGATCGTCGTAGCAGAAGTCGGTGCCGACGAACGATGAGCCGCGGTCGCCGACCGCGATGCGCCGGACTTTGCGCAGCCCCGGCAAATAGATCCACTGGTCGTCGTCGACGGCGGGGTCGTTCGCGCTCCAGGTAAGGAAGGCGGTGTCCTTCACATCGGGCGGCTGCTCGAAGACGATGAGGCGCTGACTGTGAAGCTTGCCGTCACCCCTGCCCCGCGCGTCGCGCCAGTAGTTGCGCGTCTCGCGCACCCGTTCCGAGCCGTCAGAAGCGAAAAGATGCCAGACCGCGTGGTTGGTCTGGGTCTTCCCACGCGGTCGCGCATCCACG
This sequence comes from Myxococcota bacterium, assembly GCA_035315025.1. Classification (GTDB taxonomy): domain Bacteria; phylum Myxococcota_A; class UBA9160; order UBA9160; family UBA9160; genus UBA9160. Next base: position 2,228 of record DATFYN010000532.1, on the reverse strand, counting down.
CGCCGCATCACCTCTTCGCCGCTCGGCGCCGAGTCGTCCCCGCGCGCTGCTCCTGTCGCCGCGCCACACACGAGCGCGACGGCGACAAGCCCCCCTATCCAGCGAGCCATTCCCGGCCTCCCCGCACGCGGGGGCAGCCTAGCAAGCCGCCGCGGGGATGCGTCCAGCCCGGTCGGCGAAAGAGCGAACGGCCGGGCCTAGGGAGTCGGGTTTTGAGCCGGAGCCACTCGGCTCAACAGGCGTTGCTGCTCGGCGGGAGGGAGGCTCTGGAAGTGCTGCAACTCCGCGCGCAGCCGCTGGCGCTCCTCCGGCGGGAGCGCCTTCCACCGCTCGGTGTTGCGGCGAAAATTCTGGCGCTCCTGCGGCGTCATCGCCTGGAGCGCGTGGAGGTGTTGGCGCACGGCCTCTTGCTGCGCCGGCGGGAGGGCGCGGAAGCGCTGGAGTCGCGCCGAGAGCTGCTGCCGCTGCTCCGGCGAGAGATTCGCCACGCGCTCGCGGATGGCCTCGCGGCGCTCGGGTGTCATCGGCCTCAGCGCCGGTTTCTCAAGCGGCGGGGGGCTCGCCAAGCCTTGCGGGGGAGGGTGAACCGCGCCGGGAGCGGGAGGATGGCCGGCGCCGCCCGGGTTGGCGTGGCCCTCATTGCGCATTTCCTCGCGGAGGCGGGCCTTTTCCTCGGGCGGAAGGCTGCGCCAGTGCTCGCCGTAGCGCTGCCGCAGCTGTTGGCGCTCCTCGGGGGTCGCCTTCCTCCAGCGTTCCACCGCGCGCCGGCGCTCGGCGGGGGTGAGGGCATGCGGGTGCTCAGGGTGGGGGGGCGGGGGAGCTCCCTGCTTGGCAGCCCAAGCAGACCCCGCCTCGCTGCCCGCCAGAAGGAGACACGCCAGCAGGGACGCCCGGATAAGCCCCATGAAAAGGCGCTCGCTCATCCGCTGCCTGCTCCGTCCTCGGCCTTCCGAAGGCGCTCGAGCAGGTCGAGTTTCTGAATCACCTCGAAGTCTTCCAGCATGTCAAGGCGCGAGGCGAGCTCGACGTCTTCCTCGTCCGCGGCTGCGAGATCGATCTCGGGCTGGGCGCTCGGCAGGGGAGGAGTCAACTGTTCGGGCTGCGGAACGGGCGGCGCCGGCGGGCGCGGGCGTGTCGGTGCGGGCTTCGCAGCAGGGAGTTCGGCCACGGCTTCGGGCACCCGAGTCGCCGCGGGGGGCTCTTTCTGTGGCGACTCGGTGAGCGGCGGGACTGGCGGCGGGTTTTGCGCGATCCGCGGCGGGGGCGTGGGCGCGAGCCGCGCGGGCGTGCGGGCCTGGAAAAGGAGTGTGAGCCCGAGCGCCGCCGCAGCCGCGAGGCCCATGCCGGCCGCCACGATCCAGCGTCCATTCCTTTGACGCGGTGGGGCAGCCGGGGTTCGGCTCTGCCGACTGTGGACGTCGATCGGGCCTTCTTCGGCCAGGCGCGCCCGGAGTCGCGCCTCGACGCGCGCGATCCGCGCGCCCTCTCCGGGCACCGCCGCGCGCAGCGCGGAAAGGACCCGCTCGTTTGCCTGACGCAGCTCCGCAAGCTGCGCCGCGCAGCGTGGGCAAGAGTCGCAGTGGGCACGCAGCTGCGCCGCCCGGGCAGAGGGAAGCTCGCCGTCGAGCAGTGCAGAGAGATCCTCGTCGTAGGGCCGGCAGGTCTCAGGCACAGATTCCACTTCGCTACTCCCTCCCCTTACACTTCGCCGCGAGCGTGGCTCGGGCGCGATGCACCAGGGCCTTCACCGACTTCTCTGTGGTCTCTAGGCTCACGGCCACCTCGGCGTAAGACAGTCCTTCCACGGCCGAGAGCACGAGCGCTGCGCGCTGGCGCTCGGGCAGCGCTGCCAGCTCGCGCTCGAGTTCCGCGCTTGCGCGCCGCGCGTGGGCCACGTCATCCACCCTGGGCTCGTGCCCCTCGAGCGCAAGCGGAAGCTCATCGCTCTCCCCTTCGTCCGTGCTGCGGTGCGGCGCACGCCGACGCGGTCGCCGCAGCTCGTTCAGCGCCAGGTTCGTGGCGATGGTGTAGAGCCAGGTCGAGAGGCGGGCCTCGGGCTGGTAGCGGTCGCGGGCGCGAAAGACCCGGAGGAAGGTCTCCTGCAGGAGATCCTCTGCGCTCGCTGCGTCGCGCACCATGCGCTCGAGGTACCGCAGCATCGGACCGGCCCAGCGGCGGAAGAGCTTGTCGAAGGCCGTTTGGTCCCCACCCCGGAACGCCAGCATGAG
>DATFYN010000531.1:0-6039 GCA_035315025.1 Myxococcota bacterium | reverse complement strand
TGCAACCAATAGGGAGGTGGGCTCGCGGAGGGGTTTGATCCGGGGGGCTTTCTCGATCAACTCCACCTCGACGCCGTAGCGGAAGGCGGCTCGGAGTACAGGCAAGGAGAGGTTGACGCTCGATCGCTTGGGCCCGCGGGCAAGCTCGCGTTCCTTCCATGCCTCGACGTCGGCGGCCGAGATGCCATACGCCGAGCTCGACGGGTCGAAGTGAGTTTGCAGAAGTTTGAGCCTCAACCAATCTCCGTCGGTGCAAGTCGTCGGCCCAACGGTGCGCGACGTCTTGGATGCTTACTGGCGCAAGCTAAGACTCTCGGCACGACCTGCGACGCTGCGTGGTGTCAAGAGCGGCCTCGTCGAGCACGCGCTCGGCCTCTTCCCTTGTCTTGCCCACCGGCTTGCGGATTCTCTTGACTCCGTCGGTGTAATCAATCCAGAATGCGGAACCTCTTTGATACACTCGCGCCACTTGTGACCCCTCTTTGATGCAAAGCTGCGGCACACGGACGAGAAAAGTTGAGGTCCAAAGAGTCGAAGCGGCTAGGTGTAGGGCTTGGAACCGACGGCCTCCGGGGCGTAAGATTGTCTGATGGGCCGTAAGATTCGCGCCGAGGTGCCCCCTTGAAGATCGACCTTCTCTACGAGATCCAGATCCCGAGGCCTCACGATGAGCGGAGTGAGTATCGCGCGTATTGGGAGGCCATCGAGCAGATCGAGCTTGCCGATCGCATGGGCTTTTCCACGGCCTGGGCTGTGGAGCACCACTTCCTGACTGAGTTTGCCCATTCTTCTGCTCCGGAGGTCTTCTTGGCCGCGGTCGCGCAGCGCACGCAGCGGATTCGCGTAGGCCATGCGGTGACGCTCCTGCCCTATCCCTTCAACCATCCGATCCGCGTGGCCGAACGCATCGGCGCCCTCGATATCGTCTCCAATGGGCGTGTGGAGTTCGGAACCGGCCGCTCGAGCGCCTATGAGCAGGAAGGCTTCGAGGTCGCCCCCGACGAGACGCGGGAGATGTGGCAGGAAGCGCTCGAGATCATTCCGCGAATGTGGTCCACGGAGGAGTTTTCACACGAGGGGAAGTATTTCCGGATTCCCCGGCGCAACGTCGTGCCCAAGCCAATCCAGAAGCCCCATCCCCCGATCTGGGTTGCCGCGACCAGCCCGGAATCGTGGGAGATCGCCGGACGCAACGGGATCGGCGTCCTCGGCATGACGCTCTTCGTTTCGGTGCCGCAGATCGCGGAACGCGTTCAGGTCTACAAGCGTGCGTTGGTCGGCTGCAGACCGGCAGGGGCGTTCGTGAACGACCAGACCAGTGTCTTCACCGTCGTGCACTGCGCCGACACGGCCGACGCTGCGGTCCGAGATTTTGGCACGCAGGGCGCCGTCGACTATTTGACGTACGCATTCAAGGTGTTCTCGGGGGGCCTCTCCCGAGAGGCCAGCAGCGGTGCGCCTTGGCGCCCCACCAAGGCGCTGATTCAGGCCTACCCCCTGCTCCCGAAGATGATGCGGGGAGAGGTGACCTACGACGAACTCGATGCCGAGGACATGGTGATCGTGGGCGATGTCGCGAAGTGCGTGCGCAAGCTCGAGCGCTACGCGCAAACCGGCGTCGATCGGGTGCTCTGCCTGATGCAGTTCGGGCGGATCCCGCACGCAAACGTGCTGCGCTCGATTGAGCTCTTCGGCCAGCACGTGATCCCGCGCTTTGCGAGCTAAACCGGTAGCCCCTCCCCTCCTGCGGCGAAGGCCGCACGCAGGCGCGTTGCCGCGAGCTCCAACGCTTCTTTCGCCGTGCCCAGCATCTCTGTCATTGCGAAAACTCCGTGGAACATCCCGTCGTAGCGCTGGAGCTCGACCGGTACCACTGCATCATTTCCCGCGTCAGGAAGTAGCCCTCGGCGTTCTCGCGATAGGACGCGGTATCGAAGGCGTGATGGGTGACGGGATAGATGAGGAGCTGGTGCGCGAGGCTCGGTCCGGAGCGATCGCGCGCCAGCTGGGCCACCACCGCGGCCAGATTCCCGCCTGCGCTGTCTCCCCCCACCGCGATGCGAGAGGGGTCGGTGCCGAGCTCGCGCGCATTCTCCGCCGCCCAACACGTGGCGGCGTAGCAGTCCTCCGGGGCGGCCGGGAACTTCGCCTCAGGTGCAAGTCGGTAGTCGACGGACAAGACCGCACAGTCCGCCGCGTTGGCCAGGAGGCGGCAGAGCGGGTCATGGGTGTCGAGGTCGCACACCACGAAGCCGCCGCCGTGGAGGAACACGAGGAGAGGGAGCGGACCCGAGGCACGAGATCGGTACAGGCGGACGGGAATCTCCCCCCCAGGGCCGGGAATGCGCCGGTTGTCGACCTGGGCGACGTCGGGTCCGCGGCGCGCCGCGACGAACGCGCGGTAGCCCGTGCGGAGCGCGGCCGGCGAAAGGGCCGCCGGGTCGCGCGGGAGCGCGCCCTGGAGGAGCGAAAGGAGCTTTTCGGCTTGGGGATGGAGGGGCATGTTTCTCGGCCTCCGCGGCTTCGGGTCGGCTACTCTGGAGCCGATCCTACCACTGTGCCCACCCCTCCATGGAGGCCTCCCCCATGTCCGAGCCCTTCGACCTGGTTGTGCGCGGCGGAACGCTCCTGGATGGGACGGGGGCGCCGGCCCGCGCAGGGGATATCGGCATTCGCAGGGGGCAAATCGCCGAACTTGGCGAGGTGCGCGGCAGCGCGCGGCGCACGATCGACGCCACGGGCTGCGCTGTGGCACCCGGCTTTGTCGACATCCACACCCACTACGACGCACAGATTTTCTGGGATCGCATGCTGTCGATCTCTCCCTGGCACGGCGTGACCTCCGTGGTCATGGGGAACTGCGGCTTCGGTATCGCTCCCACCCGACCTTCGCACCGGGACCTGATCCTGCGTACCCTCGAGAATGTCGAAGGCATGTCGCTCGACGCACTCCATGCAGGCGTCGGAGCCGCGTGGCCCTTCGAGACCTTCCCCGAATACCTCGATGCGATTGAAAAGCGCGGCGTCGCGATCAATGTGGGCGCCTTGGTGGGCCACACCCCGGTGCGGATGTACGTGATGGGCGAAGAGTCGACCGAACGAGACGCCACGGACGATGAGGTGCGGCAAATGGCCAGCATCGTCGAGGAGGCCGTCCGGGCGGGAGCTCTCGGGTTTGCCACCTCGAAGGCCCCCACCCACGTGGGCTACGCGGGCCGGCCCGTTCCGAGCCGTGCTGCATCGCTGTCGGAGATCGAAGCTCTCGCCGCCGGCCTTGGACGCCTGGGAAAGGGTGTCGTGCAGGCCACCGTGGGTCGCGGATTCTTCCTCCAGGAGCTGGCGGGGATCCAGCGCCAGACGGGCCGGACGGTCAGCTGGACCGCGCTCTTGACCGGCACGATGGGTCCGGACGGCCATCGCAAGATCATGGCCGAGCACGAGAAGCTCGCCGCGCAAGGCGTCCGGGTGGTGCCGCAGGTGGCATGCCGCCCGCTCAATTTCGAGTACCAGTGGAAGGCGCCCTTCCCGTTCGAAAGCATGGCGCTCTTCAAGCCGGTCTCGGCGGCGGACTTCGAGGGCAAGAAGCGCATCTACGCCGACCCGGAATTTCGCGCCGCCTTCCGCGCGGAGGCCGGGCAGCGTCTCATCGCGGGCAAATGGGAGGACACCGTCATCACCGTGTGTCCGACCGACCGCTCGCTCGAGGAGCGTTCGGTCGCCGACGTTGCGCGGGAACGGGCGATGCATCCCGTGGATCTCGCCCTCGATCTGGCCTTGGCCTCGAACCTCGAGGCCCGCTTCCGCGTTGCCGCGCTCAACACAGACGAAGACGCGGTGGCCGAGCTGCTCGGTCACCCGGGTGTCGTGCTCGGCCTCTCCGACGCGGGCGCGCATGCGAGCCAGTTGTGTGACGCTTGTTTCTCCACGCATCTCTTGTCCCGGTTCGTGCGAGAGCGCAAAACCCTTTCGCTCGAAGAAGCCGTCCGCCACCTCACCTCGCGGCCCGCGGAGGTCTTCGGGATCGAGGATCGCGGTCGACTCGCCCCTGGGCTCGCAGCGGACGTCGTGGTGTTTGACCCGGAGACCGTCGGGTGCTCGCCGCTGCGGCGAGTCTACGACCTGCCCGCCGGCGCCGACCGGCTTGTTTCGGAGGCGCGGGGCATCCGCAACGTGATCGTGAATGGCGTCTTGATCCGCGAAGACGGAAAGGACTGCGTCGACCCGGAGGGACCGCTCCCCGGCCGCGTACTCCGAGGAGGAAGGGCGTCGTGAGCTATCCCATCATTTCAGCTGACTCTCATATCACCGAGCCGCCGGACACCTACGTGGATCGCATCGACCCGAAGTGGCGGGACCGCGCGCCGCGCATGGAGCACCACGAAAAACTTGGCGACATCTTCGTGATCGACGGGCTCGCCCGGCCCGTCCCCATGGGACTCGTCGCGGCCGCAGGCAAACCCGCCGAGGAGATCCGGATCACGGGAGTGCGTTTCGACGAACTCCATCGCGGCGGCTGGGATCCCGTGGCGCGGCTTGGCGACCAGGATCGAGACGGGGTTGCGGCCGAGGTGATCTATCCCACCGTGGGCATGGTGCTGTGCAGCCACAAGGACTTCGACTACAAGAAGGCCTGTTTCGATGCCTACAATCGCTGGATCGCGGAGTATTGCGGGACGGCGCCCACACGCCTGCTCGGCGTTGGCCAAACCGCGATGCGATCGCCGAAAGAGGGCATCGAGGACCTGAAGGCGATCCAGGCCCTCGGCCTGCGCGGCGTCATGATGCCCCAAGATCCGGCGACCGAGGACTATGATTCGCTGATCTACGACGAGTTCTGGCGCGCCGCGATTGATCTTCAGATTCCGCTCTCCTTCCACATCCTCACGGGCCGCGACGAAATCATGCGACCCCGCGGACCGAAGATGAACGGATTCCTCCAGATCATCCGGGGCTGTCAGGACATCATGGGTACGCTCATCCTGGGCGGCGTCTTCGAGCGACATCCCGAGCTGCGCGTCGTGTGTGTGGAAGCCGATGCGGGGTGGGTACCCCATTACATGTACCGCATGGATCACGCGTATAAGCGCCACCGCAACTGGCTCCCGCCGGGCCAGGCGCTGTCCAAGCTCCCGTCGGAGTACTTTCGCGAGAACATCTACACGACGTTCCAAGACGATTGGGTCGCGTTCCAGGTGGCCGACTTAATGAACTGGCGGCGACTGCTGTGGGCGAACGACTTCCCCCACAGCGATTCGACCTGGCCGTGGTCTCAGGAGATGCTCGCGGAGCAGTGCCGCCACCTGACACCCGAACAGCGCGAGGCGATCCTGTGTCAAAACGTGGCGGAGCTCTACCGCATCGATCTCAGCGCGCTCAGCAGGCTCACGCCTCAACGCTACTGAATTGCAGGGGTCGCAAGGCGGCGAGAACCCAGGCAGTGCATCGAAGGCTTGCCCGGATCCTGCTCTCGCGGGAGCAGCGATGAACGCACTCGTCCCCAATGTGACCGAGATCGAGCGTGCAATCCGCGTGCTGCACCCCAAGAAGGGCACAATCTTCGAGTTGTGGGGTGCGGATGCGACGATCTGGTCCGTTTCGAACATCCCCGTCGTGCGTGGGATCTTCGACAGCCCCGATGCGGCGATCGGCATCGCAAAGCTCTTGCATGATCGAAACGCCAAGGCCACTTACGTTGGACTTAACGCGCTCTCGCCCGAAGGTGCCAAGCGCTACCTCGGTGCGAACGGGAAAATGAATGAGTGTGCGATCCGGAAGACCCGCAAGGTCCGCTCGACCGTCGAATCCCTGATACTACCTACAATTTGGGATGGGCACCGAAGGAAATTATTCGCGCGCCCGCGCGAATTACTTAGCGACGCCTCCCAATACTGAGCGAGATCTGGTCGGAGCAAATGTGTCGCGCGGCCGACTCCACGCCCTCCCCCAGTGTGGGAGGGTGGCTCCTTCCAGGGGGATGAGCGGTGGACCGGAGGGGTCCATGCGTTCGCTCGCCGACCTGCTCACCGTCCTCGCTTTCCT
>DATFYN010000530.1:0-6968 GCA_035315025.1 Myxococcota bacterium | reverse complement strand
GCACATCTTCCGAGTCACGCAGCAACGGATGGACCGGCGGGATGAAGACCGGGGCCTTGAGCTTGTCGTTGTCCTCGAGACGCGCGAGTTCTTGGAGCCGCGAAAGATTGACCGGGCCATTGCACTCCTGCAGGTCCGAGGGCTCGAGCGAGAAGACCGAGAGCAAAGCCTGCTTCAGGCGGTTGCCGACGGGTGTGCGCACCTCGAGCCGGACCGCCTCACCGCGCCGGCGCCGCCGCAGCTCTTGCTCGATCGCCGTGAGGAGGTTCTCGACCTCTTCCTCATCGACATACAGGTTGCTGTTCCGGGTGACCCGGAACGCCGTGTGGTCGAGGATCGGGATGCCCGGAAAGAGTTTGGGCAGGCTCCAGCGAATCACGTCCGCCAAGAAGACGTAGCAGCGTTGCCCGTTGCGCGGGGGCAATCGCACGACGCGCGCGAGGACGCTCGGGGCCTGGACCACGGCGAGCCGCTCAGGTTGCTCGGGATCGTCGGTCTGCAGGAGAGCGCCGATCGACAGGCTCTTGCTCGAGACGTGGGGGAAGGGGTGCGCGGGGTCGACGGCGATCGGAGTCAGGACCGGGAAAACCTCGCGGTCGAAGTACGCGGTGAGCCACGCGGCGTCCTCCGGCTCGAGCGCCGTCGGCGGAACGATTCGGATGTTCTCCTTCTCGAGGGCGGGGACGATCTCATGCAGCCAGCAGTCGTACTGCTCCGCCACCATTTCGCGGATCGAGAGATCGATGGCGTGGAGCGCTTCGGCGGGAGAGAGACCATCCGGATTGCGATCTGCGACACCCGCTTCTGCTTGCTGGCGCAGACCCGCCACCCGTACCTCGAGGAACTCAGAGAGGTTCGAGTCCACGATCGCCAAGAACTTCATGCGCTCGAGCAGCGGGTTCTGGGGGTCGCGTGCCTCCTCGAGAACGCGGCGGTTGAAGGCGAGCCAGGACAGTTCACGGTTCGTGAACCACTCCGGGTGGCTGTCGGCGCGGACGTCTTGCGGCTCGCTCGGAACGGGCATGCTGGATTTGATCGGCTGAACGGAGGCCAAGTTGGATTCCTTCGTGCCCGGCGCGCCTAGCGCTCCCCCGCCGCCGGCTCAGTGACATAGCGGCGGTGGGCTTTGACCTGCAAGAAGCGGTCGTCCGGAACGCCAAAGGGGTCGGGGGCGCGCGGATCGGGGAGCCAGGCGGTCAGGAAGCCGTCGCGACCGCGGGCGTGGTGCACGCAGCCCGTGTCAAGGCCGCGCAAACGCTTGGCGACGTGGAGCCCCTGCAAGGACCAGTGGCCGTACACGACGCCGTAGAGGTGCCCCCTCGCGCTCCAGCGCCGGTGCCAGGCGTCTTGGGGGTCGAGGGGCTCCTCCTTCGACCACCCCCCACGGCCGTCGGCGCTGCGGATACAGGTGAGACGGTCGAGGACGTCTCGGTCCGTGTCGGTGGCCCGCGCCGCCGCGAGGAGCCCCCAGGCTGTCTCCGGGTCCGCCGCCCCGAGCCTTTCCTCCACGCGCCGCCCTCGCTTCTCGATCTCCGCCAAGTCCCAGTCCGGGTGGACGCCGGCGTGGACCATGGCGAAGGGTCGGCCCCCGAGGAAGCCAGTTTCCACGAGTGGACGGCGTCGTAGCCACTCCACCCAGAACGAGAGGTCCGGCGAGTCGAGAATGTCGTGGAAGGTATCCAGCGGCCGCAGCGGCCGATGGCCGAGGGCAGACTGCAAGAGTCCCACTTCGTGGTTGCCGAGCACGTAGTGGGCGCGGCCGCGCTCGACCAAGCCCGCGACCCGCTCGAGCAGGCGCAGGTTCCCGGGCCCCCGATTCACCAGGTCGCCCACCAGCCACAGTTCATGGCGGTCCCCGAACCGACAGCGAATCCGGCCGAGCAGCTCTTCGAACTCGACTACGCAGCCCTGCACGTCACCGATGAATACGGGTTGCACGGCGCGAGCTTAGCGATTCCGCAGCTAAGATGAGCCCCCCGGGAGGCCCCGTCACGGGAACTCCTTCTGGAAAGCGTCCTCGAAGCGGAAACGACCATCTGGGAGGCGGTATGGAGTGGAATCTCGCGGACCTGTTTGAGCTCGTGGCAGACACCTGCCCGGAGCGCGTGGCGCTCCAACACGGGCTTGATGGTGTCACCCGTACCTGGCGTGAACTCGAGCGCCGCGCCAATGCTCTTGCCCGTCACTTCTCAAGTCAGCACGAGGTTGGCGCCAAGATCTCCATCTACTCTCACAATCGGCCGGAGTTCGTCGAAACCCTGATCGGTGCCATGAAAGCGCGCCTTGTGCCGGTCAACGTGAACTACCGCTACCTCGAAGATGAACTCGTCTATCTCTTCGACAACTCCGACAGCGAGATCGTGGTGTACGAAGCGACCTATGCCGATCGCATCGCGAAGGTACGCAACCGCGTCTCTCGCGTGCGGGAGTGGGTCGAGCTCGAAGACGGTGCACCCGGCAATTCGTTCGCCACGCCCTACGAACAGATCGCCGGAGCGGGAGCGGAACGCCTGGACATTCAGCGCAGCCCACGCGATCTGCTTTTTCTCTACACGGGAGGCACCACGGGTATGCCGAAGGGGGTGATGTGGGAGCAGTCCGCCCTGTTCCGCAGCATCGGCGGAGGCGGCAACGCGGTGCTCGGTGAAAGGGCCTCGGAGTCGCTGGAGGAACAGCGCGGCCGCATCCAAGAGCAGGCGCGCGTCCAGCGTCTTTTGCCCGGCAGCCCTCTCATGCATGGAACAGGGCTGTTTACGAGCTTCACCGCGCTCGGCGGCGGCGGCTCTGTGGTGACCTTACGCTCGCGTTCTCTTGAGCCGGAGGAGCTCTGGAGCACCGTCGAAACGCGTCGCGTACAGGCGCTCTCGATCGTCGGTGACGCTTTTGCAAAGCCCATGCTTCGCGCCCTCGAGACGCATCCAGGTCGCTGGGACCTGCGGTCGTGCGTTCTCATCGTGTCCTCCGGCGTGATGTGGAGTCCCGAAGTGAAACGCGGGCTGCTTCAGCACCTCCCCCACGCGATCCTCTTCGACTCGTTCGGATCGAGCGAAGCGACGGGCTTTGGGGCCGAACTGACGACCAAGGACTCGGAGGCGAAGGTCGGGAAGTTTCGGCTCGGTCCCAACTGCAAAGTCTTCACGCCTGATGGCCGCGAGGTCCATCCAGGCAGCAGCGAGGCAGGGTTTGTCGCGCGGAGCGGCCCCATCCCCATTGGTTACTACAAAGACGAGAAGAAAACGGCCGAGACCTTTCGCACGATCGACGGCGAGCGCTGGTCGATTCCGGGCGACTGGTGCACGGTCAATCAAGACGGAACACTGAATCTTCTCGGTCGGGGCTCCGTGTGCATCAACACCGGCGGGGAAAAAGTCTACCCCGAGGAGATCGAGGAATCGCTGAAACAACACCCTTCGGTGTACGATGCCGCGGTGGTGGGGCTGCCCGACGAACGCTGGGGGGAGGCCGTGACGGCTCTGGTCGAACTGCGTGCAGGTGCCGCGCCGACGCAGGAGGAGCTGCGCGCCCACGTGCGCGAGCGCCTCGCGCCTTACAAAGCTCCAAAGAGTGTACTCTTCGTCGATTCGATTGGCCGCGCCCCCTCGGGCAAAGTCGACTACAAAGCACTGAAGGCCCGGGCGCGCGAAGCCTTGGAACGTGCGTGATCGTGCGGAGGCGGAGTGAAGTGTACGAGGACAGTCCGATTCCGGCGCAACACGTCCGCCCCGCCGCAGCCTGCACCCTACCCGATCGGCCGGCCGGGCCTCTGGCCCTGATGCCGGGCTAGCCCATCGTGGCCGAAGTCCTGGTGCTCCAGCACGTGGCTGCCGAGACCGCTGGACGGATCGGCGATGCAGTGGCCGCGGCGGGCCACACGCTGCGCGTCGTGCGCACCTTCGCAGGCGAGCCGGTGCCGAAGTCGCTCGACGCGGTGGCGGGGCTCGTCGTGATGGGTGGCCCCATGGGCGTCTACGAGCGCGACCAATTCCCCTCCCTCCACGACGAGCTGCGGCTCATCGAGCAGGCGCTCCGCGCCGAGCGGCCAATGCTTGGCGTGTGTCTTGGCAGCCAGCTCTTGGCCCACGCCCTCGGCGCCGACGTGCGTCCGGGTCCGGCCAAAGAGATCGGCTGGTATAGGCTGACGCTCCACCAGGCGGCGGCGGCCGATCTCATGCTTTCGGGCGCACCGCGCGCGTTCACAGCTTTCCACTGGCACGGCGATGTGTTCGACCTACCCGCGGGTGCAGTCGGCCTCGCGCGCTCCGCACAGACTTCCTGGCAAGGGTTCCGCTATGGCCCGAACGCTTGGGGGTTGCTCTTCCACATGGAGGTGACGGAGCCGCTGGTGGCCGCGATGGTGCAGGCCTTCCCCGACGAGCTTGCGGGAGCGGGACTCCAGGGTCGCGAGATTCTCGCGCAGGCGGCCGCACACCTCCCGACTCTCGAGCGCATCGCCCGCGGTGCCTTTGCGCGCTGGGCGGAGCTGCTCAGCTAGGTCTTACGAAGACAGGCTTCAGCGTGGGCCGCGCAAGAGCCTCGGCGGCTTCGTGCCATGGCACAACCTCTGAGGTCACGAGCTCGGGATGAAAGCGGCGTGACGCCACGCGCTCTAGCACGTGTGGAATCTCAGCGCGCGCGTTGACACGCCCGGTGAAGAAGCGGACACCTCGCGTGTACATGTCGAGCAGCGGAAGCGGCGTCTCGGCAAAGTAGATCCCGAGGCTCGTGCACACTCCGTTGGGTTCCAGCGAGCGCAAAGCGCAGGCCAACCCCGCAGGATCCCTACTGCCGTCCACCGTGATGGCGTACGTGTCGGCCCGCTTCGGCGGTGGGCTTTCGATCGCACGAGCGCCAAGCGCCTCTGCGATTCGAAGGCGGCCGGGGTCCACGTCGAGGTAGTCCACCCGTCCGGCCCCGAGCGCGCGCGCCAAGCCGGCGGCGTACAGGGGGATGCGACCGATGCCCCCCACCACGAGAACGTCCGCCCCCGGGTTCTCGCGCAGGTGGGGGCCCACCGTGCGGAAGGCGTCGGGGAGATTGTCGCTCGCGCTGGCGAGCGCCTCCAACGGCTTTCGGGACGCGCACCAGCATCCCGTCTGCGAACGGCACCCGTACGAGGTCGGAGAGTGCCCCGCCGCAGTTTCGGCCGGCAGCTCCAAAGCCGTACATCGAGAGCCGCGGCACCGACTCGCAGCTTCCGGTGAGCCCGGCGCGGCAGCGGCGGCAATCCGCGCACGCAATTTGGAACGGAACGATGACCCGCACCCTCACCTGCTCACACTGCGGAGAGCCGGTCGACGCGCGCGCCATGCGGGCCGTTCTCGGCGCACCCCTGCGCCGCCGCGCCGAAGCAGCGCGAGCGAAGGCTGCGCCCCAAGCCCGGCCACACCGGGTCGGTCGGCGCCCGCCTCGGGGCAAGGGCTAGAATGGGTGAGCCGGCCAAGCTCCTCGACCGCGAGGCGCGGGCCGACGCGATGGGGGTTGGGTGGCTCGTCGGATCATCGTGTGCGATGGCGCGGAGCTCGCGCGGCTGTGGTGCCGGATCGGCGCCGGAGAGCAGGAGGAGCTCACCTGGGTCCCACGCGAAGACGAGGCTCGAGCCCGACCCGCGGGTTTCCGGGCGCTCACGGGCGGGGTCACCGTCGAGGTCATTCAAAAGCTCGATCCCAAGGAAGGCGACGGTTTCGCCCTGGTTTCAGAGGACGGCCCTTTCCTCCGCACCGCGGTCGCGACGATTGCCGAGGCCGCACCTCACGCTCCGATCCTGGTGCTCTCCGACCGCGTCGGTGCCGAGCTGCTTCCCCCACATCCCTGCTTGCGTCGAACAGGACTGCGCTCGCTCATTCGCGACGACGTGGACGACGAGTTTGCCCACCTCACGAACCTTCGGCGCGTGGTCGAGATCGGAGCCCTGCTCGGCCCGCGACAAAAGGTTGGCGTGCTGCTTCAGCCCGATCCCGATCCCGACGGCATCGCCTGCGGGTACGCCTTGCGCGCTCTGCTCGGACGGAATCGCAGTACGGCTCCCCTCATCTCGTTCGGCTCCGTCACGCGTCCCGAAAACCGCGCCATGGTAGTCGCGCTCGGCATCGAGGTGCGCACCCTCGGCCCGAACGAGCTCGAGGAGTTCGATGGGATCGCACTGGTGGACGTCCAGCCGCCGGTCTTCGGCGAACCGCCACCGGCCCGGCTGCGCAGTGTCGACGTTGTGATCGACCATCACCCTGAGCGTCCCGGCTACGACGCCGTGATCAAGGACATCCGACCCTCCTATGGTGCGACGTCTACCATTTTGACCGAGTATGTCCGCGCGGCGGGACTCGAGGTTCGACCCAAACTCGCCACAGGCCTGCTCTACGGCATCAAGAGCGACACCCAGCTCCTCGGTCGGGAGACGAGCCGCCATGACATCAACGCCTTCTCATTCCTCCATGCGGAGCACAGTCCCGCGCTTTTGCGGCGCATCGAGCAGCCCGCCATGCCGCTCGATGGCCTGCGCGCGCTCGGTCGTGCCCTCGCGCGCGCGACGGTGGAACAAGGAATCCACATCCTCGTGTTGGGACGCGTGCGTGAGGACGTGATCCCACAGGTCGCGGACATGGCGCTCCAGGCGGAAGGTTCGGAGTGGGCGATTGCCGCGGGCATCGTCGGTTCGGACCTCGTCTTCTCCGTTCGCAACGTGGGCTACGTGCGGGCGGCCGGAGATGTCGTGCGCGCGGTCGTCGAAGGGCTCGGCGTGGGTGGCGGACACCGCACCATGGCAAAGGGGATCATCCCGCTTACGGCGTTCCGCAAGGTCTATGGAGACGCGGGTCGGATGCGGATCCATCGTGCGCTCCACGACGCGTTTGTGCGCGCCATCCGGCGGCAAGAAACGTGACACGACCCCGCAAACTCACCGACGGAGAGGTTGCGGCCGCGCTGCGCGGACTCACCGGCTGGAGTGTCGAAGGTGGCAAGTTGCACCGCGA
>DATFYN010000529.1:0-2466 GCA_035315025.1 Myxococcota bacterium | reverse complement strand
CTGGATCGACGAACGCGTTGGCCCAACGGTCCAATCGCAACGCCGAACAATGCAAGCGATCTTCAACGAGACGTAACAAAATTGGGATAATTGCTCACGCGAACAAGCTTACGTCAAGCCCGAGTTCGCATGAGCCTACCCCTTCCCTACTCGGCTTCTTGACTACCGTCCCCATATCTTCTCGGTTGGAAAAGCGCGCGGTGGTCTTCTCGAAAACTAGCCGTAGTCTTCGTGGGAAGTTCGCTCGAACGACCACGCAAACCGTCTCCACTTCTCTTCAAGTGCACCGGGGAACATACGATTAGCGATCGTCCCCAACTTCGATGGACCACACATGCTCCCGGTAAGGCAAGACTCTAGTGGACAAGCCCACTGCCATGCAGATCGGCGTGCTCAGGAGCCGGCGCGGGCCGCGGCCAGCCGCGCGACGAAGGCCGAGTGCTCCGTCGTCGCCAGCCCGCGGTCGACGACCTCGCGGAGCCGGCGGGTATTCCCCGCAATCATCGCCGCGGGATCCAGCCAGAGTCCGGGGAAGGTTTCCGAGTGAAAAAAGCCGTCGGAATCGAGCGCCAACTCGACCAGCCGTCCCTCCCTCAGGACAAACCAGAGCAGTTGGTCGGGGTCCAGAGCACGGACAACGTACTCGAGCACACCAGTCCGCTCGTAATCGTCGAACTTCGGACCGAGATCGGTGTATCGGGTTGAGTGAGAAACCTCGACGATCAGCTCGGGAACCCCGCGAACGAAACGCCGGTCCGTCTGAGTCCGCCCGCCGTATTCGGGCAGGATCCGAAGCTGAGCATCGGGCTGCGGCTCTCCCCTGACATCAAGTACAGTGGATGCGTTGTCCAGGACATCCACGCCGGGAGTCTGTTCCTGGTAGTAGCTGAGCCAGACCAGGGCCGGCACGGTGGCGCGTGCGTGCTCGGGACCAACGGGGCTGGGCATGTGGACAACTCCGTTGATCAGTTCCGCACGCGTGCCCTCGGGCATCTGCTCGTAACGCTCGTGGAACGTCGCCTGGTCGAGGCGTTGCCCTTCCACAAGTGGAGCAAGAGTCGCAGGACGCGCGGATCGCTCTATCGTGCTCATGGATGGCACCCTCCTCACCAGCTCAAGGACGTGCTGGCGATGCGGCCGATCTATCATCAGATCGAACAGCGAGTGAAGGCACATATCTTCGTGGCCGCATTGGCACTGCTGGTCCAGCGTCTGTTGGGTCGCCGGCTCGAAGAAGCAGGGATCGACTTCTCAGCGGAGCGGGCGATGGAGGCGCTGAACACGGTACGCTTGGTAACGATGCGGCTGGAGGGTCAAGGAGAGCGTCGCGGTGTCAGCGGGGGCTGCCCGGATGCGCGCCGGGTCCTGAAGGCTCTGAAGCTGACTGAACTAAACCCGCCGGCACCCCCGGTTGTCGAAAAAACCGGGATGTAGTGACAATCCGAAAAATCGACCCTTGCCCACCAAGGAATTACGTCGACGGACCCCAAACATGGGCTAGCAGCAGAACCGTGAGAGGTTGTCCATGGGTGTGAGTTGTCCTGGCCGGCGACCGAATGGGCGATCATTGGACGCAAGCCTCAGATTACATTGAGGTTGGTCGGCCTGCAATAATTTTGGGACTCCACCGGAAGTCGGCGTTCAACAAAACAGTCGGCGTTTGCAGCAGCGAAATCTCACGCCTCGCTCTCTACCTCTTTGATCCATGCGCTCAGATGCTCCGCCACATGGCGCACGCAGGGTTCGTCCAAAAGGACCTCGTGCTTGCCGGGAACAGAGCGGGTATCGACAGTGGCGGCCAAGGTATCCCAGCCCAGAGTGGGCGGCGACTCCAGCGCCTCTCCCGGTTCCGCACAGAGCAGTCGAATGGTCGCCGGCCAAGGGGAGGGATCATAGCGCGAGCCGGCCTGCATGTTGGCCCGGTAGACTTCCCACAAACCCTCAATCCGCGCCGGATCGAATCCCGACGGCCAGGCCTGCATCTCCCGGGCCGCTTCGACGAAACGGTGTGGGCGTTGCGGCGGATCGAGCTGCCGTAGCTCTTCCACCATCGTCTCCGGAATCGACGCCCGCCACACGGTCGCCATGGTCTGAATGAACTCGACTTCATCAAGCGGCTCGTCAGAAAACAAAGCCGGGGCGCAACTGTCGATAAGGAACAAAGGGGCGACTTCCTCTCCCTGTTCGCAAAGCTGTCGGCCCATCTCGAAGGCGATGATGCCGCCGAACGACCAGCCACAGAGGCGGTAGGGACCGCGCGACTGCACGGTGCGCATCTCGGCGATGTAGCGCGCCGCCATCTCCTCGACGCGGGTCAGCGGCGCCTCCTCCCCGTGCGACCCAACGGCTTGCAGGCCGTAGAGCGGCTGCTCCTCCCCCAGATAGCCGGTCAGGCTCGCATAGCAGAAAGCAGTCCCGCCGCCGGGATGGACGCAGAAGAGAGGAGGACGGGCGCCGCGCGGCTGA
>DATFYN010000528.1:0-3592 GCA_035315025.1 Myxococcota bacterium | reverse complement strand
GACTCTGAAGCGCGTCACCGAGGGTGAGGTGCAGCTCGGGCGTGTCGAGGCCGCGCGCTCGCGCGTCGCAGGGGGAACTCCGCCTCGGAGAGCCGGTTCTGCTTGGCGAGGACAAGACCCAGGTTCGCGTGGGCCTCCGGGAAACTGGGCCAAAGACACAGGCTGAATTCGTATTGCGCCATGGCGCCCACCAGGTCGCCTTCTCGGTCGTAGAGCGCGCTCACGTTCCCGTGAATCATCGAAGGCGGCCCTCCTTCGGCCAGAGATTGCCGGAGCATCACCCCTGCGCGCTCGAGTTCGCCGTTCTCAATGAGCTCCGAGGCAAGGAGCAGACGAATGAACCAATTGTGTCCGGTCGAGGGAGGGGAAGTACGTGTAGCGGTCTGCGTAGGCTTGTCCCCCGACCTGCACGAAGCCGTTCATGGGCACGAGCGCTCCGAGGAACCAGAGCCAACCCACGAGGACGTAGGGGCGTGTCGTGCGCAAGCGCCACGCAAGGAAAGTGAACGCCGGAAGCGTCACCCAACTGCGTTCCCCGACTTCGACCGCGCCGAGGTCATCGCGTCGTCTCCGCCGGAGCCAGCGGGAGTACGCCGTGCCCTCGGGCACCTGCTCGACGGCCAGCACTATCCTCGCCTCGTGGCGGCTGCACCGCGGCTCCCAGGGGACGCTGGGATCGCCATCCGCGCGACAAATGCGCCGCTCCAGGCCGCGGGGCTCCTCCTGCTCGGGGGCTGGACGATCCGGAGACGGCCTTCCGAAGCCCACCCCTCTCGACGAAGCAGCTCCTGAGCCCCGCAGCCTATCTCGCTTCGGACCGGCCGTGGTCGGCGGGCCTCCCGTGCCCGCCAACTGCCAGCTTCTCGAGGACGAAAGTGTCGGTGTGCTGCGGCTTCTCGTCGGGCTCTCGGCGAGCGGCGCCAGCGTGACCGGCGAAAGCCTCGCCCGCTGGAAGGAAGACCGGCTTCTGCGGCTGTCATGCGACGATGGGCGTGCGCCCTGGATCTGTCTCGCGGAGTTCGCCCGAGAGCCGGCGCCCCACGACTTTGAGGCCAAGATCGATGCTCTCCTCCCTCGGGATCTCGCACGCCCTCTGAGCTCGGTGACTCTCGGCCGGCGGATCGCCGCGTGGACCGGCATGGACGCCGAGGTCGCCACCGCGTTCGCGAGAGGGCTTGCCTCCCAGGAGGTCCGTGACTTTGGAGAGTGGCTGCCCTAATACTGGAGACCCATTCCTTACTCACGTCTCCATGGTAAGGGCGTGCAAAGCCATACATCCTTGCGTTTCAGAGTCACAATGAGGCGCTCCGATCGCTGGTCCGCGCTCCTTGTCCAGCGGGGATCTGGCAACTCAGGAGGGAACGTCTGAGATCTCTGCAGCGCTCCACAGCGGCGACCCTGCCCTGGTTACGCGATGAGCGTCCTCCCCTCGAGGGCGGCGGAGAAGACCGTGATCGTCGTGGCCTTTGGGGTTGGCATCCAATGTGCCAGGCCTTTCCCATGCGTGGGGTGGCCTCTCTAGCCCTCGCCGCAGCTGTGCGCGCGCCGAGGGGGCCGTGTCCGTCGAAAAGCCTCCCGCTCTAGCCGACTCCGAGCGCCGTGCCGGCCTCGGCGCGGTGCCTTGGGGGGTCTGGGTACTGGGCTTCGTGAGCCTGTTCATGGACGTTTCTTCGGAGATGATCCACGCGCTTCTCCCCCTTTTCCTCGTGAGCGTGCTGGGGGCGAGCGCGATCAGCGTCGGCGTGATCGAGGGCGTGGCAGAGTCCACGGCCTCGGTCGCGAAGATGCTCTCGGGCGCACTCTCTGATCGACTGGGACGCCACAAGCTGCTCGCGGTCCTTGGCTACGCCCTTGCTGCCGGAACAAAGCCGGCCTTCGCGCTGGCCCCGTCCGTGGGATGGGTTCTTGGCGCGCGTTTCGTCGATCGCATCGGCAAAGGCATCCGCGAAGCTCCGCGCGATGCGCTCATCGCAGAGCTTTCGCCGCCGCACGTGCGCGGGGGGAGTTTTGGCCTGCGGCAAGCGCTCGACACCGTCGGTGCGATCGCGGGGCCGCTGCTCGCGACTGTGTCGATGGCTGCAACGCGGGGAGCATTCCGGACCGTGTTCTGGTTCGCCACCCTCCCTGCCTTCGTGGCTGTTGCGCTGATGCTCTTCGGGGTGAGAGAGCCGGAGGCGCCCCGCGAGATACGGCCGGCTCACCCTCAGGCCCAGCTGCCCGCCTGGCGACGCCTGCCCGCAGCCTACTGGTGGGTTGTGGCCACCGCGGGCCTGCTCACGCTCGCGCGATTCAGTGAGGCCTTCTTGCTCCTGCGCGCGCGAAGCGTGGGGGTCCGCCCGACGCTGGTACCCCTCGTGCTCGTGGCAATGAACGTGGCCTATGCGGGATCGTCCTATCCGGCGGGCCGCCTTTCGGATCGGGTGCCGCGCCTTCCCCTCCTCCTAGGAGGCTTCGCCGTCCTCGCGGTTGCCGACGTCGTTCTCGCGATGGCAGCGGGTCCCTTCCTCGTCGTGTGCGGTGTGCTCCTCTGGGGGCTCCACATGGGCCTCACGCAGAGTCTCCTCTCTGCCCTCGTCGCCGACACCGCACCGCCGCCTGCCCGGGGCACCGCCTTCGGCATTCTCAACCTCGTTCTCGGCTTGGCCATGCTCATCGCGAGTGTGTTGGCGGGCTGGTTGTGGGAGCACCATGGTGCTTCTTCCACGTTCCTTGCGGGAGCCGCCCTGCTCGTCGTCGCACTCCCCTGTCTCGAAGGGCTGCGTCGCTTTGGCAGCGGCTTCAGGCCTTTTGGCGAGGGGACGTCGTAGACTTGCGCGTCCCGGCAAGCTGCGCGAACTCAGATTCCAGAAGGAAATTCGCGGATTAGCGCCCCTGCGCGAGGGTGCGGGGCCCCGCGCGGAAGCAGACCTCGATCTTGCGACCATCTCGTGTGTCTGTCACAACCCCGAGCCCGAAGACGGGATGCGCGACAACGGCCCCGGCCTCAAATCTCTGCTGTGTGGAATAGGGCCGAGCATCATCCGCCCCGCGTCCCGCGAGGAGTTCGTCATATCCCGCGGGCCGCGGACGCAGGCCCGCCCCCGCGCCTTTGCGCTTGGCCTTTTCGCCCGGCGGCCGCGCACGGAAAGCGTGCTGCTGCTTGCAGGTGTTGCAGTGCACGCGGCGAATCTTGCCGTCGACGATCGCATGGATGGTATGGGCGAGGACGAGCTGGCACCGGTTGCACCAAGCGTCGACATCGCCCCCGACGGTGTGGACGGGCATACGGACTCCATACTCGGCATGAGGGGTTTCTAGGGTAGCAGCGTTCCGCGGAATGCGCGCCGACGCGTAACCCCTTCCCGTGCGCCGCTTGGCGCGAGGGTTGGCCTCGCAAAATCCAAGCGCCTGTGGCAATGCGAAGAGCTTCCACGTCGAAGGGCGCTCGCTCGTCGCGCCCATGGTGACGATGCGACGCGCGAGGCGCCGCGGGACGTCCTCTCAGGAGATCCTTGCTCGGCGGCGTGCGCGGAGGTGACGTCTCGCGGACGAGAAGTGATTGCGGGCCGGGCGTCTCGTCGTGGACGCGGAGCGCGCGGGACGTCGGCGGGGT
>DATFYN010000527.1:0-10626 GCA_035315025.1 Myxococcota bacterium | reverse complement strand
CCAGCCCCCGACCCTACCGATGAGGCGGGGGTTGGAAACGGACTCACGGTGGAGCTCGTGAGGCACTCCCAGAGGAAACAGGGAGTCACAGATAGGCTTCACCTACGGCGTACCGCGCCAGCCCCCGACCCTACCAACCCTCACGCCCCGCGACGGGCTTCAGTTCCAGCGAAGCCGGACACGTTCTGCCCGCTCGTCACCCTAGCCGGTCCCGGATAAGATCGGCCCGCCCGCCGTCCGCGCCGCGGGCGCTGCGAGTTGAGGAGAGCCCCGATGCAGATCTCGGCCATCCCGACACTGGACGACGAGACGAACCAGATCCGGCTGATGACGGCCGACATCGTCGCCAATCACATCATCCCGAACGAGCACTTCCTGAATCGTCGCGGCGACCCCGACATGCCGAAGCACTGGGCGCGCCTCATGGCGCTCGTGAAGGAGCGCGGCCTCTGGGCGCCGCATCTTCCCGAGGAGTACGGGGGGATGGGCATCGGCTTCCTGAAACTCGCCTACATGAACGAGATCCTCGCGTGGAGCCCGTACTCGAACCCGATCTTCGGCATCATGGCTCCGAACTCGGGCAACCAGACCATCCTGGTCAAGTACGGCTCGACCGAGCAGAAGAAGAAGTGGCTCGAGCCGCTAGTCGCCGGGACAATGCAGTCCTGCTTCGCGATGACCGAGCCCGACACGGCGGGCTCGGACCCGCGCTCGATCCGCACCCGCGCCGTGCGCGACGGCGACGAGTGGGTGATCACCGGCCACAAATGGTTCTCCTCCAACGCGAAGCGCGCAGACTTCGCGATCGTGATGTGCCGCACCGAGGATGCGAGCGACGCCGACGTGAACGGGCGCACGACGCAGATCATCGTCCCCACCGACACGCCGGGCTTCAACTACGTGCGCAGCGTCCCGGTGTGGGGACAGACGGACGGCCACCACGGCGAGATCATCCTCGACCAGTGCCGTGTGCCGCTCTCGAACGCGCTGGGACGGAAGGGCTCAGGCCACCAGGCCGCCCAGGACCGTCTCGGGGCGGGGCGCGTGTTTCACTGCATGAACTGCATCGGCCAGATGTGGCGCGCCTTCGACATGATGGTGCGCCGCGCTACGGAGCGGGAGGTGCACGGGGGCAAGCTCGAGGACAAGCAGTTCATCCAGGGTTTCATCGCGGACTCATACATGGACATCCAGGCCTCGCGTCTCATGACGATCCGCTGTGCGGAGCTGATGGACCGCGGTCTCGACGCGCGCACCGACATCTCCGCCATCAAGGTCTTCGTGCCGAACGCCATGCACCGCGTGGTGGATCGCGCGATCCAGGTGCACGGCGCCCTGGGCGTCTCGAGCGAGACGCCGCTCGAGGGCATGTACCGCGGCGCGCGCACGCTGCGCCTCGCGGACGGCCCCGACGAGGTGCACCGCATCCTGATCGCGAAGAACGTGCTGAAGCGGTACCACGCCGGGGAGTCGTGGGACTTCGGGCTCTGAGTCGCGTCGCGCGTGGCCGGCGCCCGACCTCCTACGTGCGTGGGGAAAAAGACGGAATCCGTCGGAGAAGCACGGAACTACTTCAACCGAGCCGTCCACGAACGCGCGCATCGGCCCAACCGGCGTGGCTTCCTAAAATGTCATCGGTCACCGTTCAAGCTGCCGCCCGCTCGTATCGATGATGAAGTCCGCCCACCTCAGGGAATGCGACGATGCGCCCGCGCCCTCGAGCTGCGCTCAAGATCGCCAGGACGTCTCGGTGGAATACGGTGGCGTTAGAGTTAGAGCCCGTTGGTAGTGGTGATCTTCGGGGGACCGATACTTGCTTCGCGTCAGCACCCGCTTGGATCTCCTTTTCTGTGTCTGGGGCAAGCGCGTCGTACTTCGCGCGAAGGTACGCTCGGAGCGATGCATTCTCGCGTGAGTCGCGAGAGTCGTTTTGAATGCCGATGGAAGTGTGGATGCCGACGCTTCGGGAGTCGGGCCTTCCTCGCCGTGCGCGAGCATCGCAATCGCCTGCTCCATTTCTTCCAGCTACGCGGCAGCGACAAACGGCCCCAACCTACCGGAGCTGGTAGCTGAGCAATGCAAGGCATGGTTCTCTACGACCTGCCGACGCGATTTACGGATAGGACCGTAGGTCGATCTACTCAAAGCGTGCACCGCATTCTACCGCTGGGCAGAGTCCTTGCGGCCGTGGTCCTCATCAGACGCACCGTTACTCGAGAATCGCCGTTACGATGCTCCATTCCCCGTGAGCAATGGTGACATGCGCCCCGCCTCCGCGCTCAGGAACGATGCCCGATGAGTATCAGGTCCGGGCCGGGACCACGTCGCGCGCGAAATCCGACACGCGCGGGCCTGGCTCGGCGCGGAGTTGCGCACGCGCGAGGCACCGCCCGCGGGTGCCGGAATCCGATTCAATTTCGTCACCATATGGGTCAGCGGGGGCGGTAGAATCGGCCGTGTCCCGCGTCACGGCGCTCCTCGGATCGGCGGCCCTCGCCGCCCAGGCCCTCGCAGGCGTGGTCCGCGCCGAGCCGGCATCCGATTGCGTGGCCTGGCCGGGTGAGTTCGATCCGCTCCCAACGATCTCCGACCACGACTACCTGCGGGCGCAGTGGGCGCGGATGCGCGGGGCCGAGCTCGTCCGGGTCGCGGCGCGGCTCGAGACCGAGGACCCGGTGGAGTCGCAGCAGATGTGGCGCCACGCCCTCTGTCTCGACCCGGCGAACCCGGCCCTCGCGCGCGACGCGGAGCGCGCGGCGGTCGCGCTGACCGCGCGGACGACGCCGCCGACGGTTCACACCGCGGTGGAGGAGGTCCGGCCAAAACCGCCCTCTGTCGACGCGCCGCCGCCTCCGTCGGATCCCTGCCGCAGCGGCGCCGAGGCCTGCCCGCGGCTGCGCGAGGTCGATCGCTCGCTCGCGCGCATCGACGCTCTGCTGCAGAGCGCTCACTTCGAGGAGGTCGTGTCCCTGCAGCGTCGACCCCGCGCGATCCTCGACGGTCTACCGTCCTCGCCGGTGACGCGCGCGCGCCGCCTGCGCCTCGAGACCGCGACGGCCACCGCCGACGTGGCCTTCGGCCGTCGCGACGACGCGAAGGCCTGCTTCAGCCGGGCGCTCGCCGCGGACCCAAAGCTGCGGCTCGATCCCGCCGCCACGTCGCCGAAGGTGCTGCGCGTCCTGGACGAGGCCCGTGACAAGCAGACTGCGCGGAACGCGCCATGATCCGGAGCCCGTTCGTCGCGCTCGTCACCGCGAGCCTGTTCGCCTCGTCGTGCGCCGCACTCCGGCCTGGTCGCGAGCCGGTGCCGGCCACGGGAGAGGTCGAGCTCCAGGTGTTCAGCGGCTTCGCGCCACCGACAACGGGCGCTGCGCTGCCGGCGAAGCGCATCGTCGTGCTCGTCGACGCCACGCGCTCGATGCTCCGGCGCGGCGCACACGGCGGGACGCTCTTCGACGCGGCCCGGAGCGGCGCGGCGGACGTGCTGCGCGGCGCGGCTGACGGCGACGAGGTGGCCCTCCACGCCCTCGGAAACCGCCGCAGCTCGGGCTGCGGCGTGCCGGAGCGGCTCGCCGGGCCGGATGGCGGCGCCGCGCGCGCGCGGTCCCTCGCGGCGCTCGCCCAGCTCGCGCCCGAGGGCGAAGGGTCCGTCGCGACCTCGCTGCACGAGATCCAGACCGAGCTCGACGCGGAGGGGGCCACGCGTCGCACACGGGTGGTCGTGTTCACGGATCTCGAAGACGCCTGCGGCGGAGACCTGTGTCGGGCCGCCGAGTCGCTGGTGCAGGCCGGCGGCTGGGTGGACCTGCGCGTCGTTGGCGACGCGCCGCCTCCCGCCTGCATCGCCGCGCTCCGCCCGTCCCCCGCCGTCCCCGGCCGCGCCGCGAGCTACCTCTCGCCTCCACCGCCACTCTTCCGTGTCGTCGACGACAAGACCGAAGTCCATTCTGTGCTGGCCAGCGGACAGGCCGGCTCCGGGGCCGTCACGGCCCGCGCGGGGCTCGTGGCTCTCGAGGTGGACCTGCTCCCCCCCGAGCGCGTCGGCCCGTTCCGACTGCACGCGGGCGAGAGCGTCCGAGTCCGGCTCCTCGACTTCCCGGGCGCCGTCCCGCCTGAGCGCGCCTGGCAGGTCGAGCGCACGGGCGAGGAGTTCGAGCGACGCACGCCCGGCGAGCCGACCGCCGCGTCCACAGAGAGTGCACCATGACACGAGAGTGCGTGAGCTCGCGGAGGCGCCGGAGCGGCGGCTTCGTCGGTTTCGTCTGCTTCGTCGTGGCGGCGGCGTTAGCCGTCGCCGCTCCGGCCCGCGCCCAATCGCAGCTCGAGGACGCGCCGTCGGTCCCGAACGCTCTGCGCGAGTCCGCCCGCAGCGTGCTCGAGCACGCCTTCGACAACCTCTACGGCTGCGACGTGCGCGAGGACCTCGAGATTGAGGCGCGTGTCGACGGCGAGGTTGTGCGTCGGCACAAGCTGCGGTTGCTGCGCAAGACGGTGAACGGGCGCGTGATGATGCTGGTGCGCTTCGTGACGGAGAACGACTCCTGGGACACCCGCGTGCTCAAGGTCGAGAACGAGGATCGCAGCGACGATCAGTTCGTTTGGATGCCCGCGCTGGGCCGCGTGCGCCGGTTCACGAGCGTGCAGAAGGCCGATCCCTTCCAGGGGACTGATCTGACGCTCGAAGACATCGAGGTTCACCGCGCGAGACGCTTCGAGATCCTGGGGCGTGCCTACTCGGTGCTGCAGGGTGAGCCCGTGCACGTGCTCACGATCGCACCAATGTACGAACTCGGCTATCGCCGCGCCATCCTGTTCATCTCGCAGAAGGACTACGCGGTGCTCGAGGTGCACTACTACCGCGGCGACGACGCACGACGTCCCTACAAGGTGTCGCGTGCCCCACGCGACCAGATGGCCGAGGCCGGCGGCCATGTCCTGCCGCTCCTCTTGATATTCACGGACTACGAGCACGGCACCGAGACCTGGGCTCGCTATCATAGGCGCTCCGTGGTGGACGACCTCGACGACAAGCTCTTCAGCTTGGACCTGCTCGAGAGCGATGACTGGCCGCGCGCGTTCACGCGCTGAAGGGGGTGTGCCCCGTCCGCCCAAGGTGCCGCGCTCAACCGAAGCCGCGTTCCGGCGAACGCTCCATACCGTCACGGTCGCGCCGGCCCGCGACCGGACGCGCGGCGGGCTAGTGGGAAACATGCCGGCGGGGTTCGTATCCGCTCGAAAAGCGCTCGCGCTGCTCGTGGGCGGCTCGGGTTCGCCAAAACGCATCCGCCTTGAAATCACTCAGCATTCCGGTCTGAGACGAGAGGCTACTCCGACTCACGTCGCCCCTTGAAGGGACCGCGGCTCCAGCGCCAGCATCGTCTCCCATGAAAGCTTTTCGTCTCGCCCTGGGACAGTCCTGTTCCAGAGCCTCCGGGCGCTCGGCCGGTCACGCTCGGATCTCATGCTCGAGAACGTCGGCTTTCGCCAGCAGATCTCTGTGTTAACAAAGACGCGGGGCCGGCCGCGCTAGCAATCGCGGAAGACGAGAACGCCCGGGAGGGCAGCCCCGGGCGTCTCGTCAAAGTAGCGGGGGGGCGCTTTGGCCGTACCGAACCGCGCCGCAGAACTTCGCTACCGACTTTCCTCTTGCCGCATAAGTCCTATACCAACCAACGCATTCTGGCGATCGACCCAGGGTTAGGCGAGGAGTGCCGTTCGCGTGCACCATGGGCGCGCTCGGACTGTCTCTCGTAGTCCTGCCGAACCCCTCATCATTGGCCACCCCTGAGGGTGTACTTCACTTGCCGTGCGAGGTGCCAGACGCGACCGGCCCAGAGTGCTGCCACGAGGATGAAGGGCGGAGGAGCCTTCGCCCAGCGACTCCTGGCACGTATCGCTTGGATGACTGACGACTTACAAGAGGCTTGGCAGGGATTCGGAGGCGCGCTCGAGACATTCGCAGGGATTGGCGCTCGGTTCGAAGCCGCACGCACCCGGTTGGAGCTCGGAGCGGTTGCCGAAGCTCGACGGGACTCCGGTACCGCTCACACGCAGACGCGCGAGGCGATCCATGACTCTACGATCCTCAACACACCGGTATACGTCAAACGCGCGCGAATCCAGGCCGCGCGGCTCGGCCTCGGCGTCGCTGGGTAGAGATCGTTCCGGATATTTTGCGCCCTGAGGCCTGGCAGGCTCGATGGCGTCGGTCTGCTGCAGGAGGACGTGTCCGTTCACCAGCAGATTGCAGCGGAGGAATACGTCCACAGGTATCCCGTGCGGTGCTTACGAGGCCCCCGGAGCTTGGCTCCGAGGGCACTATACGGATCTGCGGCCTCTGTGCTCAACCGTCTATCGAGGCTCACACACGGGAGGGCGCGCGGCGCCGCCGCGTCAACCCGCCTCGCAACCGCTGAAAAACGCGAGCATCGGGCGCATCGCCGCCTCGTCGTCCTGTGCCCGCCACGCCGAGAGCAGTCCGGCTCCCATCGGGTCGGGCGCCACGCGCAACGGAGCGGCGTCGTCAAGGATGGCGTCGGCGATCGCAGAAGCCGCGCGCTCGGCCGGAGTGGGCGCGGACGCAAAGTTGCGCCGCGCGCGGTGGACGCGCTCGGCTATCTCGGTGTAGCCCGCACGGCCCGCAGCCTCCGGCGCGTGATCCGAACGCGCGAACATGTCGGTGCCGATCGCGCCGGGGAGGATCTCGAGCACGCGGATGCCGAAAGGCGCGAGCTCCGTGCGCAGCGATTCTCCGAGCGCAGAGACGGCCGCCTTGCTTGCTCGGTAGGCGGCGAAGAACGGCATCGGAACGAGCACGGAAGCAGAACCGACGTTGCAGATGACGCCACCAGCAGCGCGTAGCTTCGGGATCGCACGGCGCGTAACCGCGAGCAGGCCGAAGAGATTAGTCTCGAAGAGCGTGCGCCACTCCTCGAGCGGCGCGTACTCGACGGGGAGCTGCGAGCCGTCGAGTCCAGCATTGTTGACGAGCACGCGCATCCCGTCGGGGAGATCGATTGTCTCGGGCCGCGTCACGTCGAGGCGCACGACCCGCACCTTCACCCCGGCGAGAGCGGCCCGCGCCGCGAGCCCGGCGCCGTGCTCCGGCTCGCGCATCGAGGCCCACACGTCGAAGCCGCGGCGTGCGAGCTCGAGTGCGATGGCGCTCCCGATGCCGCGGCTCGCGCCAGTGACGAAAGCGATGCCTTCCGCCTGCATGCTCTCCTCCGTGCTCGGTGTGATTCCTGCGGTCGTTCACCCAGGGCCGTCTGGAAAAAAGAGGTTGCGCGACCAACCACGTTTCCAGAGGGAGCCCCCGAAGTGAGGCTGCATCCTAACGCGGGTAGCCCCGCACACCCATGGCCTGTCCAGAGGGCGTGCACCAGGGGTTCGTGAGGCTTCGCATCCCGTACGACCGCCACTACCGGGCGCGCGGCATCGGATGGGAGTACGTCCACCGTGGACGATGCAAGCCGCTTCGAGAACCAACCACTAAGCGCGTCCCAACCGGATCATTCCGGGGCGGCTCGCCGCGTCGAGCGCGGCACGCTCGCTCTCGGTCAGCTCGGCGAAGCGCGGCGCCGGGATGCCGCGTACGAGCCCGGCACTGCGCGCGAGCCAGCCGCCTCCGCCCTCCAACCCCAAGAACGCCGCGATCACGCGCACCACATCTTTTGGCTTCGCGACTAGGTCCTCGAAGTGCACTGCCAGGAAGCGCGCGGGATCCGCGTGCGCCAGAGCGTCCGTGCCGCGTATCACCTGGTCGCTCCAGTAGCGGCCGAAGGCTTCGACTGGGGGGCGTGAGGCGAGGATCTGCGAGATCGGATCGTCGGGGCGCGGCGGAGCCGTGAGATCGATGCCGCCGAGCTCGGACGGGCGCCGGCCTGAGGCGACCGGCGCGTCGTACATCAGCGAGATCGGCACACGATAGGCGTGGTGCTCACGCATTGAGAGCGCAGCCTCGCGTCCGTCGCGGTGGATGTGCACGACGCGAGCTTCCGGAAAGAGCGCGTACAGTGACGCGAGGTAGTCGATCGATGAGCCGGAACGCTCGATCCAGTACCGGCGGCCCCTACGCACGGCAAGCCATTCGAACAGCGTTCGGTAGTGCTCACGCAGTGGCTGCTCGGGAAGCCGCTGCGCGAAGGTGACCACCTCCTCGAAGAGCCTGTCCGGATCGTCCGCGAGGCGCGGCAGCATCGAGACGAGGATCCACGGCATGGTGTCGCCGCGCGCAAAGCGGCCGCGGCCGAACGGATAGGTGACTTCCTCGACGGAATAGCCGCGTCGCAGCACGGCGTCGATCATCGGCTGCGGGCGCGAAATCAGCTCGGCGAAATCCGTGGCGGGGACGGAACCTCCGGCGAAGCGGCGACCCCAATCGAGCCCGGTGAAGAATTCGAAGATCGAACAAACGTCGGGATGCTCGGCGAGCATGCGCGAGAGCAGCGTCGAGCCGCAGCGGCCCGTGCCGACGATGAAGCGTGCGATGGGCGTGCTCACGGCGCCCCCTGGGTTACCCTGGCGCACGCCCGCGCGCAATCGGAGGCTTGCACGGCGTGAACGATCCCGACGATCCGCGACTCACCTCGGGTGCGGCGTGGCGCGACCTACTAGCGGCGCTTGCGCGCGCCGAGCAACGCGTTCTCGGGCCGGGCGCGCCGGCCACGCCGCGCGATCGCGCCGAAGGCTTCCGCCACCTGCTGCGCTTCTTCGTCGCCGGCCATCTGCTCTGCGTCGAGCACGCCGACCCCGACGTACCGCGTTTCGCTCGCATGGTCGATCCCGCCTGGCAGTGGGGCCTCGACATGCCCGACTGCCTGTATCTGTTTGCGGCTCTGCGCGGCGACGCAGTCTACCGCGTGTGGGGGAGCCGCGGCACGGCGAAGCACGTCGACTTCCAGGTGAATTGGGGGCACTTCGCGCTCGGCGACATCGCAGCGTGGGGAACGGTGTCGTCGGCCAGCGATCTCGAGCTCGACTTCGCGGCCGACGGCGCTTTCGAGCTCTGGCTCGGTGGGCCGGCGCGGCCGCGCAACTGGCTGCCGTTCGCGCCCAACGCGGAGTTCCTGCTGGTGCGACAGTACTTCGCGGACTGGGAGCGCGAGCGGCCGGGCGATTTCGCGATAGAGCGCGTGGGGGGAGCCGGTGCGCCGCCGCCGGCGCGCAGCGATCAGATCGCCGCGCGCCTCGAGCGGCTCGTCACCTGGCTCGACCGTGGCGGGGCGCTCTGGGAGCGCATGAGTCGCGGGCTCGTGGAAGGGATGGCGCCGAATTCGTTGCTGGTGACGCGACCGGAAGACAGCGATCAGCGCGCCGGCTTGCGCGGCCAGGCCTACGGCATCGGGAACTTCCACTGCGCGACCGACGAGGCGGTGATCGTACGTTTCGATCCACCGCGCTGCCGGCACTGGAGCGTGTCGCTCGCGAACTGGTGGTGGGAAAGCCTAGACTTCGGGAGTCGCCAGACGTCCCTCAACGCCCACCAGGCACGGCTCGACGCGGACGGCGCGTTCCGCGGTGTGATCGCGCACGTCGATCCGGGCATCCCGAACTGGCTCGACACCGCGGGCCACGAGCGCGGCACGCTCGCGATCCGCTTCCTGCTCGCCGACGAGGCGCCGAAGGTCGAGCTCGAGCGCGTGGCGCTGGGAGAGCTGGCGGCGGCGCTGCCGCTCTCCACGCCGCGCGTCGCGCCCGCCGAGCGGGCGGCCCAGCTCGAGCAGCGGCGCGACGCCGTGCGGCGTCGCTACCGGGGATAGCGCGCGTGGAGCGCATCCGCTGCGCCGTCGAGGGCGGGATCGCGCTCGTGCGCATGGACGACGGCAAGGTGAACGCGATCGAGTCCGGCTGGTGCGCCGAGTTGGAGGCCGCCCTCGACCGCGTCGAGGAAGATCACGACGCCGCCGCGCTGCTGCTGTTCGGGCGGCCAGGCTGCTTCTGTGCGGGGCTCGACCGCAAGGTCTTGCCGACGCTCGCGCCCGCGGAGCTTCGTGCCACCATGCAGGCGTTTGTCACGGCAATGGAGCGCATTTTCCTGTTTCCGAAGCCGGTGCTGGCAGCCTCCGCGGGCCACGCGCTCGCCGGCGGCTTGATGCTTTATCTGGCCTCGGACCTGCGGCTTGCGCTCGACGACGCGGACTCGCGCTACGGGCTCCCCGAGGTGTCGCAGGGCATCCCGCTGATCGGACCGACTGCGGCGATCTGCGCCGCCGCCATCCCGCCGATGCGACATACGGAGCTGCTGCTGCACGCCCGCCGGCTCAAGGCGCGCGAGGCGTTCGAGTGGGGTCTCGTGCACGAGCTCGCCGCGTCGCGGGAGGCGCTCGAGGCGCGCGCGCTCGAACGCGCGCGCGAGCTGCGCGGGCTCGACCTCACTGCCCATCGCGCCACGAAGCGCGCGCTGCGCGCGCCGCTCCTCGAAGGGGCACGCGCGTCCGCGCAGGGCGTCCTCAGCGACGTGCCGAAGGGCAACCCTTTCAGCGAGCCTAGACGCTCCCCGTGATCCGGGCGGCGGCGTCCCGGTCACCCCATGCCGGAGCGTCGCCTGGGCGAAGGACCTACACGATGTGGGTCGCACCTTCGGCGAAAGCCCTCGGCATCATTTCGTCGAACTAGCTAGTACTA
>DATFYN010000526.1:0-16859 GCA_035315025.1 Myxococcota bacterium | reverse complement strand
CAGTATCCCAAGGGTCTAAAACCAACCGACGAACAAATGAAGGCCATCCACTTGAAGCCTGACAAATTTCACGGCGATTGGAACTACACCATTGCTCCCCGCGGCAACGCGAAATAGTCAACTTATTTCATTACAGACGCTTAGGGGGCGAATCTACACACAAGTGCCTACCACGTAACGCAGCTTCCCAAGATCGTAGAGGGCGGCGTGGGGGGACACCTGCGCAGCATTGTCATGTTGACGGCGGACGCCTTCGGCGTGATGCCCCCGATCGCGAAGCGGGGTGAATCGACGCTAGATGCCTTCGGCGTGGAGGTCGCGGTCACCAAGTGCCTCGCGCCGCGTCGCGGATAGCGTGGCCCGGCATCTGTCCTTCCGGTGAATCTCGGGGCGCCCAATGATGTTTCGGCGGGACCGGCCAAGCTGCATGGACGATACTCTCCTTCACGGCCCCGATGCTGGCCAATGGAGCGTGTGCGACCGAACAGGCTGGTCGGAAAACAGAGACTTCGGGACCTGGTGGCCTGGCGCTGGATGAAGATCGCGAGCGAGAAGGACGATTTCTTTCCTGGGAGCGCCCGACCTTCCTGTAGCGGGCTTTACGCTGCTCGTGGGCGCAATCCTCGTCGCAGCGTCGATCGCCCGCCTGGGCTTCGTTGTCCACCCTCGTGACCCCGCGCATGACAAATGGACCGGAGTTCACGGTGCGTTTCAACGAACACCAGGCGGCGCAAATCAACGGAATCTTGGCGCCCGGCTACAGCACGAATAAAGGCATGCGTGCGCTCGAGGACGTCTTCGCGCAGACCATGCCGCGTGCCATGGGCTACGACTACATGGGGATGTCTTTTCAGGAGAAGGTGGCCTCCGAAGGTGTTTCTCCGGCTGTCATCTTCGGCTTCTCGCTCCTTATGGTCTTCCTCATTCTGGCGGCACAGTACGAGAGCTGGTCGCTTCCCTTCAGCGTCTTGCTCGTGACCCCGATCGGGGTCTTCGGTGCCTTCTTCGTGCTCTGGCTGCGCGCGTTTCAAAGCAACGTCTTCGCGCAGATCGGCCTTGTCATGTTGATCGGACTCTCGGCGAAAAACGCCATCTTGATCGTCGAGTTCTGCAAGCTCGAGTACGAGAAAGGGACTCCTCTCATCGAGGCGGCGCTCGCCGGAGCGAAACTGCGGCTGCGCCCGATTCTCATGACGGCGTTTGCGTTCATCCTGGGTGTCGTGCCCCTCGTGGTCGCGACAGGCGCGGGCGCGATCTCTCGGCAGACGCTCGGAACGACCGTCTTGGGCGGCATGCTGGCGGCGAGCCTGCTCGCGATCTTTCTGATCCCGGTCTCGTTCGTCCTGGTGGAACGGCTCTCGAAGCGCAGTGCGGAGAAAGGGCCGGTGGAGAGCCCGGCGGCGGTCGCACCCGCCCCCTCGGAGCCCTAGGAATCGCCTACGGGCTCGGCGCGGGGGCTGGCGCCGGCGTTGTCGCGGTGCTCGGCGTGGCGTCGATCGACCAGCCGCCGCCGAGCGCCTTGTAGAGCTGCACCACCGCGAGGAGTTGGTCGCGCTCGACTTGGGCAAGGGTGGTCTCGGCCGGGAAGAGCTGCTGCTGGGCGTCCAACACCTCGATGTAGTTGGCGAGCCCATCGGTGTAGCGGAGCAGGGAAAGGCGCACCGACTCCTCCAGCGCTTCCACGGCCTGTGCCTGCTGCTCGCGCGACTCGATCAGCTTCTGCCGAGCGACAAGCGAGTCCGAGACCTCTTGGAGGGCCGTGAGCACGGTTCCCTGGTACAGAGCCTGGGTCTCCTCGAGTGTCGCTCGCGCGCCCTTGTACGTGTAATAGAGCTGCCCGCCTCGGAAGAGAGGCCCCGCCGCCTGGCCGGCGACTCCCCAGATCCCCGTACCCTTCGTCAAGAGATTCGAGAGCTGGGTGCTTTGGCTTCCGTAGAGACTGGTGAGACCGATCGTAGGAAGGAAGTTTGCGATGGAGACGCCGACGTTGGCGTTCGCGGAAAAAGCGATCTCCTCGGCTGCCACGAGATCGGGCCGTCTTTCGAGCAGGGCCGACGGCAGGCCTGCAGGAATTTCGGGCGACGGCATCTTCTGATCGATCAACGATGCGCCCCGTGGGATCGGCCCCGGTGGGCGACCGAGCAGCACGCAGAGCTGGTCCTCTTGGGCGACGATCTGGGCTTCGAGTCGCGGAATTGTGGCAGCGGCTTGCGCGAGGGCGGCCTTCGCACGATCGACCTCGAGCTTCGAGGCGACGCCGCCTTGGAACTGCCGCGTGAAGAGAGCAAGCGTCTTTTGGAAGGTGTCGACCGAGTTGCGGGTGATCTCAAGCTCCGCGTCGAGTTCGCGCAGCTCGAAGTACGCCTGCGCAACCCCCGCGACGAGCGAGAGGATGACGCCGCGGCGCGCGGCGTCGGTGGCCAGAAACTGCCCTTGCGCCGCCTCCGTGGCCCTGCGGATGCGGCCCCAGATGTCGATCTCCCACGAGACGTTGAGCGCGGCCAAGAAGAGGTTTCCCGTGGTCGCGGGACCGCTGGTGGTGACCCCTCCGAAGACCGTACCCCTGCCTCGCGAGGCGTCGAACACGTAGCCGAACTGCGGGAAGAGCTCGGAGCGAGCGACCCCCACACCTGCATACGATGCCTCGACGCGTGCCACGGCGACGCGGAGGTCGTAGTTGTTCTCGAGGGACTCCTGAATCAGGGCGACGAGTGTCGGGTCATTGAACACCTCCCACCAAGGAAGGTCGACAAGGGACGCCGCGGAGGGCGGCGCCGCCTCACCCCGGAAGGTTTCGGGTGAGGCGAGAGGAGGGCGCTCGTAGTTCGGACCGATGGCGCAGCCCGAGAGCACAAACGCGGCGAGAAGTGCGGCCGGTGACCCGGCCAGGGCGATCCTGCGACGCATGTCCTAGCCGGCAGCCCTTGCGGACAGCACCGGAGCCGCGGCCGCCGACGGAGCGCTCCCGTCGGCACTTCCCGGCGCCGCGGTCTGGACGTTCACGAGCACGCCGTCCCGCACCTTCTGCAGCCCCTCGATGATGACACGTTCGTTGGGCTCAAGGCCCTTCTCAATGATCCAGAGATTCTCGAAACGACTGCCTGGCTCGACGTTTCGGATCGAGACCTTGTTGTCCTTGTCCACGACCGCGACGTGGTAGGTGCCTTGGAGTTCGGAGACTGCCCGCTGCGGCACGAGCAGCGCTCCTTTCTTGAGAGACGTTACGGCGCGAACCTTTGCGTATCCGCCAGGGCGCAGGAGATTCCCGGGGTTCCGGAACTCCCCTTTCACGAGCATGGTGCCGGTCCTCTCATCCACCTGGCGGTTCACGAAGATGAACGTGCCGCGTTCGGGATAAAGGCTTCCATTCGTGAGGATGAGCTCGAGGCCTCCGGGTTTGCCGCGGACTTCAGGAGTTTGCGCTGGCGCACCTTCGCGCTTCTCCTGGCCCATGCCCGGGGAGGTCACAGCGCCCGCTGCGGCCAGCCGATCCGCCAGGGCGAGGTATTCGCGCTCGCTCACCGGGAAGGCGACACGGATGGGATCCACCTGCGACACGGTCGTGAGGATGGTGCTCTCACTGATGAGATCGCCCACCTGGCCTTGGGCCCCCCTGCGATCCGTCGATCGGCGACTCGACCTTTGTCCATTGCAGGTTCAAGATCGCCTGGTCAAGGTTCGCTTTGGCCGAGAGCACCGCGGCAGCGTTTGCGTCGCGCAGCTGTGTGGCGTTATCGAGCTCGCGCTGACTCACCGCGCCTTCCTTGGCGAGCGGGGTGTAGCGGGCGACATTGATCTCGGACATTTTGAGAAGCGCCTGCTGGCGCTCAAGCTGTCCCTTGACTTGCTCGAGCGCCGCCAGGTAGGGACGAGGATCGATCAGGAAGAGAAGGTCTCCCTGGCGGACGTAGCTGCCCTCTTTATAGCGTCGCGCATGCAGGTACCCCGTCACACGAGCACGGATCTGGGCGGTGATTTGGCCCTCGAGTGTCCCGACCCACTCCCCGGTGATCGGCACGTCCCGCTGGAGCACCTCGGTCACGACGACATCGATGGGCCCGGCCTCGCGCTGGGGCTCGCTCTTGCACGCGGAGAGGAGGCAGAGCGCTGCCAAGAGCAGGAACCGGGTATCCGCGAAGTTCTTCATGAAGAGATCCCCTGGCCATCCACGCCCTTCTCTCCTGAATGAAAACTCGACTATACCATTCGCGAGAGCGAGTCCCTGGGCTCAAGAGACCACGAATGGCTCGCGGAGCGCTGGATCTCCGCTCGGCCGCGTGCGCTGGGCCCGGACCGCATCCATGGAATAGACGGCCAGAGCGATCCAGATGCACCCGAAGGCCACGCCGTGCGCGGGGGTAAACGGCTCACCGTACGCGAGCACCGCGAGAAAGAAGTGGCCACTCGGAGCGAGATATTGAAAGAGTCCAAGCGTCGAGAGCCGAAGTCGCTCGGCGGCGTGGAGCGGCAGAGCCGTAACGACACCGGCGAGAATGAGCAGCCACGCGGTCCGCGGATCGCTGCTCGAGAAGGCACTCCCGCCGCGCGCTTCGAGCCATGCGAGGTAGAAGGCCGCGACCGGACAGAGGAGCGCAGTCTCGATCGAGAGGGAAACGAGCGGCGCCATCGGCGCGACCTTGCGCAAGAGCCCGTACAAGCCGAAGGTGAGCGCGAGCTCGAGCGAGATCCACGGCAGCCCACCCGCGGACGCAGCCATCGGCACGACGCCAAGACCCGTGAGCGCAATCGATGCGACCTGTCACGGGCGCAGCCGCTCGCGCAAGAAGACGCGCTGCAAGCGCGATGTTGACGAGCGGGTTCAAGAAGTAGCCGAGACTCGACGCGAGGACCTCTTCATGGGTCACGGCCCAGATGAAAAGAAACCAGTTCGTTCCGATAAGAAGCGACGTTGCGAGGAGCGTCACGAGGTTGCGACGGGAAGAAAGCGCCGCGTACGTTGCGCCAGCCCCTCGACGCGGTGAGCAAGAGCGCCGTGAAGACGACGGACCAGACGACGCGATGCGCAAGGATCTCGAACACGGGAACCCGAGTGAGCTGCTTCCAGTACACGGGAAGCAGGCCCCAGCTCCCGTAGGCGCCAAGGGCGTACTGCACGCCAGCGACGGCCGGCGGATGACTAGCGTTCTTCTCGTGCACGGTGCGAACCAGGGCACGTGATTTCGTCGTTGACCTCTGCTGCCTGAGGAGTAGAGTGGATTTCGTATCCGGCCGCGCGGTGCGAGGAGACCGAGGTCTCGCTCCCATCAGCGCAACGACAGCGTCGCGAGGGACGGATACGTGTTCGGGGTTGGTGGGAGTGGGCTCGTTCGAGCGCCTCGCAGCCAGGAGCTGTAAGAGAAAAGCTCAGGATGTGAGGAGCAGACGCAGGCGCGGGGAGTCTTCCCGGACCCGGGAGCTTCCAGCTGTCCGCGGAGGTCGACGGGAGAACGCGAGCTTCGCCGCAAGCCTGGCCTTTCGGGGCCGAGCCTCACCGCCTGGTGAGCATCGGTCCCTAAGACACCGGTGGGCAGCAGCGAAGGGCGCGCCTCCCCAATCGCGTCGGGCCGGCGAAGGTGTACGCCCGAAGAGAGACCTTCAAGTCCCTGATCGAGGCGTACCGCCGTGGCGCGACTTCGCGGCTAAAAGAATGGGCCGCCCCGACGGAGGCCCGGGAAGCACCCGCCGCTTCGGCGATCGCAACGGAGCCTAGTAGGTCGTTGCCTTCTGCCCAAAGAGGATCTTCTTGGCCTCTTCGTCGGGACCCGAAGGGGCGCGGAGTTCCTTGCCCACCTCGAAGCCCTTTTGCACGGCGGGGCGTGCTCTCAGCGCCTCGAACCAACGCCGCAGGTGCGGAAAGTCTTCGAGCCGCTGACCTTGCATCTCGTGGAGAACGATCCACGGCCAACACGCCATATCGGCGATCGAGTAGTCGCCAGCCACGAATGCGCGGTCCGCAAGCCGCTTGTTCAGCACGCCATACAATCGGTTGGCCTCATTGGTGTAGCGATCCACCCCGTATTGGATCTTCTCAGGAGCATACTGCCGGAAGTGATGCGCTTGGCCGAGCATGGGCCCGAGGCCGCCCATCTGCCACATCAGCCACTGCAGGACCTCGAAGCGGCCGTGCAGGTCCTTGGGCAGAAATCGGCCGGTCTTCTCCGCCAGATAGATGAGGATCGCTCCGGATTCGAAGACCGAGAGGACCGGACCGCCACCCACCGGATCGTGGTCGACGATCGCGGGCATGCGATTGTTGGGGCTGATCACGAGGAACTCGGGTTTGAACTGCTCTCCGCGGCCGATGTTGACGGGCAACACTTTGTAGGGAAGCCCCATCTCCTCGAGGGCGATCGAGATCTTCCATCCGTTTGGAGTCGGCCAGTAGTAGAGGTCGATCAGGGGGGCTCCTTTGCACCTGGCCCGCGGAAGCGATACCGGAGCTTAGGCCGGGAGGCCGGTCAGGCGTGCAGACAACTCCCACAACTGCGCCGCATTCCCGGGATTACTCGCCTCGGGCGTCGGCGCTGCACGGCGCCGCTTCACGAAATAGCCGCCGCTCACGCCTTCCACGTCGGGGGACGAAGCGAGGTAGATCGATGTTTCCGCACCCTGGGTGGGGGTGAGGAAGAAGGGTCGCAGAAGGAGCGTCAGCGCTTTCGCCCATGCGCCGTTGTTCTGGCCGAGCCGGGTGCCGACGGCACCGGGGTGGAGTGCATTCACCGTGATGCCGCGCCCCGCGACGCGCTTCGCCAGCTCCTGTGTGAAAAGGATGTTGCACAGCTTCGAGAGGCCGTATTGCCGCATGAAGCTCCAGCCCTTCTCTGCCTGGAGGTTTTCCCAGTCGAGCTTCGCGAAGCGATGTGCATCCGAGGACACGTTCACGACACGGGCCGGTGCGCTCTCCTGCAGGCGGTTCAGCAGAAGGCGCGTCAAGAGGTAATAGGAGAGATGGTTCACGGCGAATACCGTCTCGATCCCGTCCGCCGTGAGTCTGCGGCGCGTCTCGACCACGCCGGCGTTGTTCACCAGCACGTGGATGCGCGGCCAACGTGCCACCAGCTCCTTGGCCAGCTGCCGGATGCTGGCCTGCGCGGAGAGGTCCGCGAGTGCCAGGTGGAGGTCGGCATTGCCTGTGCTCTCGCGGATGCTCGCGAGGGCCGCATCCCCTCGCTCCCGACTGCGGCAGACGGCGACGAGGGTGGCCCCTTGTCCGGCGAGGCCGCGCGCCGTTTCAAGCCCGATGCCCGAGCTCGCGCCCGTGACGATACACACACGGCTGTGCAGGCTCCCGGCGCTCACGGCACGAGGGTCTGCATCCGGTCGATGGCATGCACGGGTGCGGCGTCACCGCTCATCAGATGGGCGATCGCCTTGTACACGAGCTGTTGCTGCTGAACGCGCGTTTTGCTCTCGAAAACCTTCGACACGACACGCAGCTCGAAGTGTCCCGGGCTCGCGGAGGAGACGTCGATCTCGGCGCCCGGGAACGCGGCTTCGAGGGCCTTGCGCAGTACCCCCGTGGTGTCGACCCCTGCGTTCAGAATCTGAAGCGGCACTGTGTGGGCCCCGACCTAGTAACGCGGGACCTTCGGGTCCACTTCGCGTGACCAAGCATCGATTCCACCGGCGAGGTTGTACACGTTGTGGAAACCGAGTGAGCCGAAGTGTTCCGCCGCCTTCTGGCTCCGGCCGCCGTGGTGGCAGTGGAAGACGAGCACCGCGTCCTTGTCCAGGGCTTCGATCTCCGCGACGACCTCGGGCGTCAAGAGGCGAGCCTGCTCAATCCTCGCTTGCGCGCGCTCCTCTTGAGTCCTCACGTCGAGAAGGTAGAGAGCCTCCTGAGCGTCGAGCTTGCGTTTGAGCTCGGCAGGGCTCATCTGTCTCACCTGGAGCGGTGCGTTCGGGTTCTCAATCCGAAAACCCGGCCCCTCCTCCGTGTCTACGACATCGATGGTGAGCCCCTCGGCCCGCTCGGCGCTCGAGCGATCGATCAGCACGCGAATGCCACTGGCCTCCACGACCAGCTTGCCCGGCTGCCCTGGCCCGAGATAGAGCTGGTTCTTGAACTGTGCATCCACGGTCAAGTGGAGCTCCTTGCCGTTCGCGCCGGCGCCCGTCTGGCGTAGCGCCTTGGCCGCGGGATCGGTGATCCGGATCGTGGGCGGCTTCACCGCTTTCACCGGCACTCCCAGCTTCTCGTGGAGCTCGCCGCTCTCGTACAGCTCCGTCACAATGTCGCAGCCTCCGATAAACTCGCCCGCGACGTAGAGCTGGGGGATGGTCGGCCACGAAGAATAGGTCTTGATGCCGTCGCGGATTTCGGGATCGGAGAGCACGTCGAAGGTCTCATAGTCGGGGAGCATGCTGTCGAGGATGCCGATCACGCGCGCGGAGAAGCCACACTGGGGCGCGCCGCGGTTCCCCTTCATGAACAGCATGACGCGGTTCTTCTCGACCAGGGAGGCGATGCGCTCTCGGGTATGCTCGGACAGGCTCATACGGACTCCTTCGCTGCTGCGGCGCGCCGGCTTGCGGCCCCAAGATAACGGAGAGCGCGTGGCCTGTCAGAGCGTAGGCGGGCGGGCGGGCGGAGCCAGCGCTGGCGCATACGCGTGGCCAAGGAAGAGGAGAGGATGATGAAAGCGATCCACGTGACAGGCCAAGGCGGACCCGAGGTGTTGAAGCTGGTGGACGTGCCCGAGCCGGTACCGCTCGCCGGGACAGTGCGCATCCACAATCGCGCGGTCGCCATCAACTTCCACGACATCCAGACGCGCCGCCACGGCGAAGCCGGACTCACGCCGCCCTTTGTCCCCGGCAGCGATTTCGCGGGGATCGTGGACGCCGTCGGCCCGGGAGTCCAGCAGTTCCGTGCCGGGGACCGGGTACTTGGCATCCATCTTCACGGCGCATACGCAGAGAAGAGTATCGCGCTCGCGGCGCTGGCCGTAAAAATTCCCGAAGCCGTCTCCTTCGAGCAGGCCGCCGCTTGCCCGGTGGCCGGGCTCACCGCCTATTTTCTGGTGCACGACCTTCGCGTCGGCCGGGGAACCACGACGCTCGTCCATGCTGCGGCCGGGAGCGTGGGCTGCTTCCTCGGCGGCCTGCTCCGCGAGCGGGGCGCTACCGCGATCGGCTTGGTATCGAGCCCGAAGAAGGCGCAGGTGGCCCATGCCGCAGGCTACGCGCAGACCATTGACTATCGGCGCGAGGACGTCCTGGCACGGATCCGAGAGATCACCGGCGGTCGCGGCGTCGACGTGGTTTACGATTCCGTGGCCGGACCGCACTTTGCGCGCAGCTTCGAGGCCTGTGCGCCGGAAGGTACGGTCGTCCTTTTCGGGACCGCGGCGGGGGAGCCGCCCCTTGAGGCGCTCGCGACCGGATTCCTCGGGTCGCGACGCAATCTCGGGCTGCGCACCTATTTCCTCGGCAGCACGATCGAGCGCCGCCTCGCCGAGATTCCGAGCGCCTATTCCGCCCTCTTCGAAGGTCTCGCAACGGGCGTGCTCCGGGTACCCATCGAGACCCTGCCCTTTGCGGAAGCGGCCGCCGCCCAAGCGCGCATCGAGCGGCAGGAGACGGTCGGTAAGCTCGTGCTTGTCCCGTGACGTCCGCGCCCCTGCAAAGCGCTCCGAGCACGACCGAGGAAGCGCCGTTTCTTGAAGGGCCGCGTTCCCGGGGCTTCGAGCTGGTGCGTGCGCTGCGCATCTTCGCCGAGTTGATCCGGGGATTCCGGGCGCTGCACTTCGTCGGTCCGTGCGTCACCGTCTTTGGCTCCGCGCGCTTCGGCGAAGGGCACCCCGCCTACGCTCTCGGCCGCGCGGTGGGCCGGGAACTGGCGCGCGTCGGCTTCACGGTCATGACGGGCGGTGGCCCCGGTGTCATGGAGGCGGCGTGTCGCGGTGCGAAGGATGTGGGCGGCCGCGCCGTGGGTTGCAATATCGAGCTGCCGCACGAGCAGGTCACAAACCCCTGGCTCGATCGCCACGTCACCTTCCGGTACTTCTTCGTGCGCAAGCTGATGCTCGTGAAATACGCCTACGCATTCATCGTGCTGCCCGGGGGCTTCGGCACGCTCGATGAGCTGTTTGAAATCGCGACGCTCGTTCAAACCGGCAAGCTGAAGGACTTCCCCATCGTGCTCATGGGGTCGGAGTACTGGGCGCCTCTCGTCGAGCAGTTGCGGTCGATGGTGGGTGCGGGCGCCCTCACCGATCAGGAGTTTTCCCACGTGACCCTCGTGGACTCTCCGGAAAAAGCGGCGAACCTGGCCCGTGAGGCCGGGCTTCGCCGCTTCGGGCTTCGCTATGTGCCGAGACCCCAGCGCATCTTCGGCGAGCGTGGGCTCGACCAACGTCTCTCGGGCTAATGGCTCAGTTTTGCTGAGCGGCGGAGTGGGATTGCGCGACGGCGCGCTCGTGGTCGAGCACCACGTAGTCCGTCAGGATGTTCAGGGCTTCCTTGAGCTGAGGAGTGGGATCGTGGGCGGCATCCTTGCCCGCGAGATCCGGGTCCTTGTCCTTATCCTTATCCTTGTCCTTGTCCTTCAGGATGTCCGCGAGGTGGACCGTACCCTGGTTCTTCTTGGCCTCGGCGAGCTGCTTCTCGACCTCGACAAACTCTTTGGCCGCTGCCACTCGTGCGTGTGACTTCTCCGAGAGCGTGCTCACCACGTCGGGTGTCACCGGGAGCCACGGGGCGTCCTTCAAAACCTTGCGATCGAGAAAAGGTGAAATGCTCTGACCAGGCAGCGCGTAGGGTTGGCTGCCTTCGCCAAACTCCGGCGAGTTCGTGATCGAGGGGATCGACACATCAGAGGGGACCCCTTCCTGCTGGGTCGACTCTCCCGCCGGCCGGAAGAACAGAGCGGTCGTGATCTTGAGTGCCCCAAGACCCGTGCGCAGCGGCACCACGCTTTGCACAGTCCCCTTTCCGAAGGTCTGGTCGTCGCCCACGATCACCGCCCGCTGATAATCCTTGAGTGCGCCGGCTAGAATTTCCGAGGCCGATGCCGTGATGCGCGAGGTCAACACCACGACGGGACCGGAGTAGAGGATCCCGTCGTCCGGATCCTCGAGCACCTTCGGATCCCTTTTCCCCTGCTGCACGGCCACGATGCCGCCGTCCTTGATGAAGAAGCCCGAGATGCTGACGGCGGATTCGAGCAGTCCGCCGCCGTTGCGGGACAGATCGAGGAGCAGGCCGTCGGCCTTCTCCGCTGTGGCCTGCTTCAGCAGCTTTTCCACGTCCCGCTCGGACTGCCGCTTGCTGCTGTCACGATCCCCATAGAAGGAGGGAAGCTCGAGAATCGCAAGCTTGAGCTTGCGGCCGTCCACCTCTCTCGTCTCAAAGCGCAACTTGGCGGCTTGCTGATCGAGGTCGATCTTGTCTCGCACGATGGTGAGGTTGAAGCGCTCGGTTCCCTCCCCCGATTGACGCAGGATGGTGAGCTGCACGGGCGTGCCCTTCTTGCCCCGGATCAGACGCACGACGTCGCGCAGCTTCATGTCGATGATATTGACGGGATCCTGCCCCTCCTGGCCCACCGCGATGATCTTGTCCTTGGGCTTCACGCCCTTGTGCCGGTCGGCCGCGCCGCCGGGGATCACCTCCTCCACCACCGAATACCCGTCGCGCGAGGAAAGGGCGAGGCCGATACCCTCGAGCTGGAGGCCCATGGAGATCTGGAAGTCCTCGGCATCGTCGGGCGAGAAGTAGTTGGAGTGCGGATCGAGCGCGGTCGCGAAGGCGTCGAGGAACGTCGCATTGAGCTCATCCGCCTTCTGCTCGGCGAGCTGCTTCGAGAGCAGGCTGTAGCGGTGGACGAGCTGGTCCTTGGCTTCATCGACGGAGAGGCCGGTGGAGAGGTAGTTCGAGACCTGGAAGTCGATCAACGCGTGGTAGAGGGCATCTCGCTCCTCGGGAGTCTTGGGGAAGCCCCGTTTGGCGGGATCAATCACGAGCTCGACGTTGGGATTGATGGCGTAGTCGGGCTTGCCGACAACGGAGCGTACGAAAATCTCCATGTCGCGTGCGCGCTTTACGATGTCCTCGTGCACTTCCCCTAGGCTGTGGCAATCGCCCTGGAGGATCTGGTCGAGATCACTGTGGAGCTGGCCCGCGAGCCGATCTGCATCCTTTTGGAGCAGAAGCGTGCGCGAGGCGTCGAGCCGCTGCAGGTAGGACTCCACGACCCGGCCCTTCAGCGCGTCGTCGAGGTTGTGATACTGCACATGGTGCTGCAGGTAGGTCGACATGAGGGGCGGGAGGGCATCGCAGGTGAGCGCCGAGTCCGCCCGGGCCGGAGCCGCGCCGAGCGGCAAGAGCAGAAGAAAGACGAGGGGGGCCGCGGCGAGGCGGCACCGGGTCGGGGGGCTGGGCGGTGTCGACATGTGCATAGCATATCGGGTGGCCGCCCCCGAGTCTAAACACGCCTTCACATGGGCATGAAGGGCGCGGCTCATCCGAGTCGTGGCTTCACGAGCCGCCGGACGGCGGTCAAGAGCACGAGGAAGATGGCGG
The DNA here is from genome assembly GCA_035315025.1 of Myxococcota bacterium. GTDB lineage: Bacteria > Myxococcota_A > UBA9160 > UBA9160 > UBA9160 > UBA9160. The sequence goes on along the minus strand of DATFYN010000526.1, from coordinate 4,334 downwards.
AGAGGGCGAGGAGAGGGATGGCCACCTCCCGGACCCCCGCACCGCGCTCGATGATTCGCCGCAGGGCGATCTGGTACCAGCGCAAAGGCAAAAGCCCGCCGATCTGCCGCACGCCGTCCGGCATGAGCTGATAGGGGAACATCGTCCCTGAGAGCACGAAGGAAGGCAGGATGAAGAAGACGGTAATGAAGACGGCCTGCGCCGTCGTGCGGGCCAAGGCGGACACGAAGACTCCGATCGCGAGGGAGGCCAAGACGAAGGGGAGGGTCACCAGGTAAAGGGCCAGCCAGCTCCCCTTCGGCCAGATCCCGAACACGATCCCCGAGAGCAGCGTCGCGAAGGTCAGCACCAAGTAGGCCACACCCGCGTGGGGCAAGAGCTTTCCCAGCACGATCTCGAGGGGCGAGGTGGGCAGGGCGAGCATCTGCTCATAGGTGCCATTCTCGCGCTCCCCGACCAGACCCAGGCTCGAGGCCGAGAGGCACAGGTTGGTGAGGAGCATGCCCGCCAGCGCCGCGAGGAAGAAGTCCCGGTCCCGGAGGGTCGGATTGAACTCGAAGCGTTGGCGCATTTCGAGCGGAGCACCGGCCACTCCCACTTCAGGGGCGGCCACCCGCGCGAGTCGGGCAGCACCGCGGCCATCCGCCGGATCAAAGGTGGACGCGACCTGCCCGATGTACCCTGAAACGCGCGCAGACGTGAGCGGGTCCGAGCCGTCGAGCAGGAGCTGAACCTCAGGCCGCCCGCGCAGGGCCTCACGGGCGAAATCCTCGGGCACAACGACAAACGCGATGGCCTCCCCTCGTCCGAGCCGGGTGCGCCCCTCCTCGTAGCTCGAGACCGTGCGTGCCTTTTCGAAATAGCCGGTCACGAACACATCCTCGAGGAAGCGGCGTGAGACCGCAGTCTGGCTGCGGTCAAGCACGACCCAGGGCACGTTTCTGGGCTCGTTGGTGAGCGCGAATCCGAAGAGCAAGAGCATCATGACGGGCTGCGCGAGCACCATGCCGAGAAAGGCTTTGTCATGGCGCATCACGACCGCTTCCTTGTACGCGACGGCCAGGACGTTCGAGAGGAAGCTCTTGATGCGTCCGGTCATGCCCGGCCCTCGATGCTCCGCAGGGCCACGGCGACGAGAACCAGTGTGAAAAACGTCAGCAGGGCGAGTTCCGGAAGGAGGGAGAGGGGGCCCTCTCCGCGCAGGTAGATGGCGCGACTCACGCGGATGTAGTGGGTCGCCGGAAAGATCTCGGCCAACCAGCGAACCGGCGTAGGCATATTCCGGATCGGGAAGGCGAAACCGGAGAGCTGGACCAGCGGGATGCTGAAAAGAACCGTCTTCTGCACCGCTTCCGCAGCCGTGGCGGAGGTGGCGGAGATGAGCAGTCCGAGCGAGAGCGACGTCAACACGTAGAACGACGAGACGATGACGAAGAAGACGATGCTTCCTTCGGGCCAAACCCCGAGCAAAAAGCCCGCTGCGAGCACCATCAGCACCACATCGACGGCAAATACCGCGCCCAAAGGCAGGATCTTGCCGAGGAGGATTTCGAGCGACGTTGCGGGCGTGACCTGCAGCTGCTCGAAGGTTCCGGAAAGGCGTTCGCTCACGATCGAGACTGCAGTGATGAGCGCCGTGAGGAACGAAAGCACGAAACCAAAGGTCCCGGACACCATGAAACGGGAGCCGTCGAGCTTCGGATTGAACAGCGCCCGCGATACCACGGAAACGCCGCCCGAGACAGGAGGCGCCGCCGCGGGGGGGGACACACGGAGCGGCGCAGCCGGACCCCCCATCGTTTGGGCGCGTGCGCCGGTCGAGAGCTCGGCAACCGTCGAGAGCGCGAGCGTGCGCAAGAAGGCCTCGGAGTTGCCGGCGAGCACGGTCTCTCCGCCGTCGTACAGCACTTGGAGCTCGGCCGGGGCGCCGCCCGCGGCCGCCTCGCGGAGCCGACGATCAAAGTCCGGCGGGATCACGATGGCCGCACTGATCTCGCCCTCCATGAGCGCGTGATCGAGGCTTCCAGGCGTCGCGAAGGATCTCGGCACGAAGGTGCCCTTGGCCGCGAGTTCAGCGACGAGGCGCCGGCTCGAGGCCGTGCCGCTCGCGTCATGGACGCCGAGCCGGAGCTTCTTCACCTCGGTGGAGAGCACGAAGCCAAAGACCATGAGAGCCGCGAGGGGAACCGCTACCAAGATGGTCATCGTGAAGGCGTTGCGCCACGTGGCGCGTGCCTCCCGCACAAGCAGCGTCCACAGCCGTCGCAGGTTCATGGCTGCGCGTGCCTTGTGCCGGCCGACTCCGCGATCACGCGACGGAAGACGTCCGTCATGGACGGGGTGTCGATCTGCACGCGTGCTCCGGGTCGAAGGGCGAGTAGGGGGTCGAGCTCGTCGGCGAAGAACGCGTCATCGAGGGCGGGAGTCGTGAGCTCCTGTGCCGGCTCTCCGTCGATGTGCACCCGGTAGCCTTCGGAGTAGCGGCGGCGAAGGTCCTCGGGCGCCGCGTTCGCAATCAGCTTGCCCTCGTCGATGAACGAGGCCCAGTCGCAATAGTCCACTTCCTCGAGGAAGTGCGTGGTGACGAAAACCGTCCTTCCCGCGTCTGCCTCTTCCCGGATCAACTCCCAGAAGAGACTCCGGCTGTGGACGTCCACACCGGCGGTGGGCTCGTCGAGGAAAAGGACGCGGGGGCGATGCAGCGTCGCCAGGGCGAGGCCCGCCCGCTGTCGGATACCCGCGGGCAGGTTCTCCGGCCGTTCCGCCTCGGCATCGGAGAGTCTGAAGCGCTCGCGCAGTGCGCCCCAGCGCGCTTCGAGCTCGCGGCCAGCGAGTCCGTGGAGCCCAGCATAGAACTCAACGTTCTCGCGCAGGGAGAGCCCCTGGTAGAGGCTCACTTTCTGGCCCATGTAGCCGATGTGGTCGCGCACGCGCCGCGGATGGCGAATCACGTCGATCCCGTCGACCTCGATCGAACCCTCGGTCGGGCGCAAGAGGCCAATCAGCATGCGGATCGTCGTGCTCTTGCCCGAGCCGTTCGCGCCCAAGAACGCGAAGATGGAGCTGGGCACCACATCGATCGCCAACTGGTCGACGGCTGTGAAATCGCCGAAGCGCTTGGTCAGGTTGCGCACCGAGATGATGGGCGCGCTCACCTCGGCCCTCCCGGGGCAAGCCGCTGCGCCGCAGAGCGCACCTGCGCCTTCACGGCGACCTGCGGGCTTCGCTTCACGGAGCGCCTGTCCTTGGGCTTTGCTTTCGGGAGAGAAAGAGCAGGGCCGATTCCATGTCGACGGGCGTGGGCTCGACCAACCAAACCCGCGGCGCAAACCCCGCAAAGTCTGCGCGCAGGCGGGCTTCACCGGGTGCGTCGGCGGCGATCTCGATGCGTGCGAAGGGTCCTCGCACCCGCGCCGAAACGACGTAGGGCAGCGAGCCCGCCGCCCTAGCGATCGCCCGAGGGTCGTTGCCCCAGGCCCTCAGGAGCTTCACGGGCACCTGCGCACGCAGCTCCGCGGGCGTGCCCTGCGCGACGACGCACCCCTCATCGAGGTAGATCAGCCGGTCGCAGGCCTCCGTCTCCTCGAGGTAGCTCGTGCTGATGAGCACCAGGGCCTCGCTGCGGCGCTCCTCCAGGATCCGCCAGATTTCGTCGCGGGCCATCACGTCCACCCCCGCCGTCGGCTCGTCGAGAACGAGAAGCGCGGGCTTGGGCAAGAGTGCGTTCGCGATCGAGAGCTTCTGCTTCATGCCCCCGGAGAGGGCGCCCGCGGGCCGATCGAGGAACGGCGACAGCCCGGTGCGCGCAAGGAGCAGCTCCGCGCGGCGCTCGAACTCGGCGTTGCTTAGGCGATGGAGCCGCGCGGTGAAGCGCAAATTTTCGGACACCGATAGGTCGCGGTGCAGGCTGAAGGACTGAGGCACATAACCGATCTGCGCTTTCAGGGCACGCACGTCGCCGCGCAGGTCAAAGCCGAGGACGGTGGCCTCGTCCGCGGTGATCTCGAGCAGCCCGGCGATCGCGCGCAGGAGCGTGGTCTTGCCGGCGCCGTCGGGTCCGACAATGCCGACGATCTGAGGACCCTCGAGCGTGAGGTCGATCCCGTCGAGCGCCCTGCGCTTGCCGAAGCTCTTGCGCAGGCCGCGCAGTCGGAGCGACGGCTCGACGCTCATCTCCCCTCTTGCCCGAGCGCCACGTCTTTTTTTCGGGACGAGGACACCAGGTAGACGTTGCCCTCCGTTCCGGCCTGCAGGCGCGCCGCGTCCTTCAGGATCCGGATTTTCACGCGGTACACCTGGCCAATGCGATCGCTGCGGGTCTCGATCTTTTCCGG
>DATFYN010000525.1:0-6584 GCA_035315025.1 Myxococcota bacterium | reverse complement strand
CGGCACCGGGATCACCGTGAGCACGCGGAGCGCACGATGTGCGATCGATCGACAGCGTGCTCGAAGCCCGGGAATTGACCCGACAGAGAGCAGCTCGTAGGGTTGATCTCGTGCCCACGGTCGGCGCGGCCGTGGGCTTGGTTATGGCGGCTTCGTGGACGGGCTCAGGCAACGAGGTGGGCGGGGCGGCCGCCACGTCCTGAGAACGAGGCCACGCAAGCATCCTGCAAGACGAGCAGCGAGCTTGGTGCGGGGTACCCTCGAGGCGCGCACCGCGGCGCTACCCGCACCCGTCTCAGGGTCGCTCGAGAAGCTCGTGGTGGTGACGCGCTCGACCTCGCCACGGCCCCGATCCAGACACGCACCGCGCACGGGCGTGCTCGAAGGCAAGGAGTTGGCGTGATGGAGAGCCCCTCTTGGGGCTGATCTCGTGCCCGCCCTTGGCACGGCCGTGAGCCTGCTCATGGCAGGCTCGTGAACGGGCTCAGGCAACGAGCTGGGCGAGCAGCAGCCACGTCCTGGGACGAGGCCGCGCACCTCTGCGAGCGTCCTGCAAGACGAGCAGCGAGCTTGGTGCGGGACACGCTTGAGCTCGCACCGCAGCGCTTCGCGCACCCGTCTCGACACGTACCATGACCCCCTGTCAGCGATCAGCCGGCGAGGAGAGATGACATGGCGGTTCCGCCCCCTCGCCTGCCAGGGCGCCGCCGCGGGTCTCTTCTTCTGCTCCGCATCCTTCACCCTCGCCACGATCGTTCGATCGTTCAGCTGGTCCGTGGTCCGAGCGTGGCAGGACACAGATTGTGACCGGCACCGGTATCACCGTGCGCATGCGGAGCTCACGATGCGCGATCAACCGAAGCGTACTCGAAGGCAAGGAGTTGGCGTGACGGAGAGCAGCTCGTAGGGATGATCTCGAGCCCACGGTTGGCACGGCCGTGGGCCTGGTGCTGGCAGGCTCATGAACGGGCCCAGGCAACGAGGTGGATGAGCAGCAGCCGAGTCCTGAGGGCGAGGCCGCACACCTTTGCGAGCGTACTGCAAGACGAGCAGCGAGCTCGGTGCGGGGCACCCTCGAGCGCGACCGCGGCGCTACGCGCACGCAGCGAGGGCAGTTTCAGGGTCGCTTGGGAAACCCGGACTGAGGGCGAGCACGACCTGGTCTCCGGTCCCGATCTCGACACGCGCGCTGATCCTCTGCCAGTGCTCACCCGGCCGCGGAAAGATGACGAGGAAGTCCCGCTTCCTCGCCTCCCTGGGCACCGTCGTGAGCCTCGAGGTTGGCCACTCCCGAACACGTCATCGGCAATGCGATGGCGTTGAACCTCGCCCAAAGGCGTTTCACGTCCCGCAAGACGGGACCTGGGCCCAGGTCGGCCTCGCGCCCAGGCGCGCTCTGTGACGAGCCGCATAGCTCGCTGTCCCAGGGCCGGTACGCGACCTCGAATGGCCTGCCCTTCGGGTCTTCGAGCCGCCGGTGCTCGGCCGGACGGGCACCACGGGGCACTCCTCGCCGCATCCCAATGCGACAAGGACCGCGCCTCCACACGCGAGGTCGTCGGTCCTTACCTGAGACCATGCTCGGAAGAGGCCGGGGCCCGAGGTTCGTGCGCACCCGGTCCTTCGTGTTCCTCTTCGGCATGAGCATGATCGGTGCGGGGCTTCCACGGGTCGGCAGCTGGACGGAAGTGGAATCTCATGGACCACGGTGCGTTCCGGGTTGCTCCTCGAGCACCGCGGGCAACAGCTCGGCCGGTTCACGAGCCGACCGCACGAGGTCGGACTACGCTTCACTTCGACATCCCTGGAGGACCCACCGTGACCACCGGCTCGACCTCCGCTAGCGCTGCCGCGCCGCCGCCGCGCTGGGCACTCAAGGCCGTGACACGCGCCCACGTCCTACTGCACCGGCTGACCGGCGGCCGGCTCTTCAACACCATGGCCGGGAACGAAGTCTGCTTCGTCACGATGCGGGGCGCGAAGACCGGCCGGACGCGCACGATTCCACTGATGTACGTGCCCTACCAGGATGGCGTGCTGCTGGTGGCTTCCCAGGGCGGCGCACCGAAGAACCCCGTCTGGTACCGCAATCTCGTCGAGCACCCGCAGATCGAGGTGAGGCACCGCGGCCGCCGCTTGCAGCTCCGGGCCCGCCTCGCCACGCCGGAAGAGAAGCCCCGGCTCTGGCCGATCTGCGATCAGCACTACGCTCCGTATGCCGAGTACCGCACGCGGACCAGCCGGGACATCCCGATCTTCGTCTGTGAGCCGGTGTCCTGACGTGCCAAGCGACGGGATGCAACGCGGCAGCGTGAACCTCGCACCGCGAGGTCACCTGACCCGCGCGACGAGATGATGACGTCGAGTCTCTACTCCCAACTGCGACAGCTTGCGCCTTCTCGGCTCCCATTCGACGCGAGCTGTGACGTCGACAAGCGAATTCATAAGGGCCTCTCACGTCGCTTCTGAACACTACCCGCTTGGTGTCCTACGCTGATATACGCTCACTTGCGACGCTATACGCCATTCGCTGTCTCAAGCCAATTTCCCAAGATTTCCCATTGTTGACCCCTCTCTGAACCTCTAAGTTCCCGCGCTGACTTCAAGCGGGGGGAATGAGAGATCGACGTGCCGTCCTTTACAGGAGGCCGGATCGGCTCAGCCGACTCGATCAGAAGGCGTTCAGAATGCTCTGCTCCACTCCGCGACGCGGCGGCGCACCAGTCTTCGATCTCTCCGTCCATGAGACGCAAGTCTGCGTGTTACTGATCGACTCTTCAGACTTCGGCCCCTTCGAGAAGGCTGCGGCGTCCGAAGCATGGGCCCAAGACGAGAATTCGGATTCCGATCGGGGGACTCCCGGCACTCCCCGCCAATGGCATGGCGTGCCCGCGCGAGAAGCGCGACGAAGTGAGCCACGTGCCTCAAGCTCCCAGCGGCGTTCCCGAGGGCGGGGCTGATGCGGCAACGCGCGCGGTTGGACAAACAGAGTGATCTCCGACGCCTCCTCCAGCCGCACGTTTTCGCCTTCCCTTGGGGGTGCAATCCGTGGTACGGCTTTCCTCGCGATGGGGAAGCAAGGGCGCATCCAACGCCGGCTGCTACCGAGTGGTGAAATCCGATTCGAGGTCGATTTCAGACCCCACGGGCGCGTGTTCTCCATTCCGACCGAATTCGGTCCAATCCCGCTTGCGGACGAAGGAACAGCGCGCCGCGTGCTCGAGTCGATCCGAGCGCGCCTTGCGGATGGCATCCCAGTCGACGCCGCGCTCGCCAGTTTCCAGCGCCGAGCTGCGGTGCACGTCCTGCGCCGCGCCGAGACGTGGCTCGCTCATCTGCGCCGGAGAGCTGACGTCGGCGATCTCTCCCCCGCGTCCGCTACTGAAGTCCGCTATCAGATCGCGAACCATTGGCAGCGATGGGACGGTGTGCCCGTTCATGCCGTCACGAAGGCGGAGCTGGACGCCTGGGTGCTCGAGCTGGCGGCGAAGAAGCTCGCGCCAACCACACGCCGCGCCATCCTGGGCTACTTCCGCACGTTCCTGCACTGGATCGAGGATCGCGGGGAGCTCCACCGCGTTCCGCGCTTCCCGACCGTGCCGGTGCCTGAGCGGGAGCCCGTTTTGCTCACGCTCGAACAGCAGGACGCCGCTCTCGAGACCATCCCTGAGACGGAGCGCGGCATCTACATTGCCATGGTCGACCTGGCGATCCGCCCCGGCGAAGCGCGCGCCCTTCGAGCGTCAGCCGTGGAGATCTCGGACGCTCCCGGCCCAGATGATCCGCCTGCGTGGGTGCGGATCGACTCGGGTGCCAAGGGCGCCACCAAGCAGTCGAAGGTGGCCGGGACGAAGACCGGACGGTCTCGCCGCGTCCCCGCGACCGAGCGCCTGGTCGCGTGGGTCGTGGCGCACGCAGCTCAGCAATCGCGTGTGCGCGGCGAGCTGCTCTTCCCGAGCCCCCGCCGGCGGCATGTACGCACATTCGGCACTCTGGCGGCGCTGGCGCCGCGCGTGCGAGGACGCGGCCGTGCCATTGGTCTCGCTCCGGCAGGCAAGCCGGCACTCCACGGCCACCGACCTGCTTCGCAAAGGCGCCGAGCTCGAGAAGATCCGCCGCTTGCTCGGGCACACCAACATCAAAATGACAGAGCGCTACGCCCGCTGGTCAGATCAAGCGCTCGTCTCCGTCATGAGACCCCGCGGCCGCTCGTTTGCCGCTGGGTTGCCGTTGGGCCCGAAACTGCCCAAAAAAGATCAAGCATAACGGCTACTTATCAGAACTCATCCATCTCGCCCATGTCTTCGCCGCCGCCGTGCGAGTGCCCATGGCCATCGCCTTTCTTCTTCTCGGGCTTGTCGGTAACGAGCGCCTCGGTGGTGAGCATGAGGCCGGCCACGCTCGCAGCATTCTGGAGCGCGGCGCGCACCACCTTGGTTGGATCCACGACCCCCGCCTTCACGAGGTCACCGTACTCCTCCGTCGCCGCGTCAAACCCGAAGGCGCCCTTGCCTCCGAGCACCTTTTCGACCACGACGGAACCCTCGATGCCCGCATTCCATGCGATGCGTTTTAGCGGCTCACGGGACGCACCGCGGACGATATCGACACCGGACTTCTCGTCTTCGGAGAGATCCTTGAGGCTATCCAGCACGGCGCTCGCTCGAAGCAGGGCGACCCCGCCGCCGGGGACGATTCCCTCCTCAACGGCAGCGCGCGTGGCATGGAGCGCATCCTCGACGCGCGCCTTCTTCTCCTTCATCTCGGCCTCGGTTGCAGCTCCCACGCGCAGCACGGCAACACCCCCAGCGAGCTTGGCCAGGCGCTCCTGAAGTTTTTCGCGATCGTATTCCGAGGTCGTATCCTCGATCTCCTTGCGGATTTGATTCTTCCGGCCTTCGATGGCGGCCTTCTTGCCCCTGCCTTCGATGATCGTGGTGTTGTCACGGTCGATCACCACCTTGCGCGCGGAGCCCATGTCCTGGAGTGAGACGGTTTCGAGCTTGCGCCCGAGGTCCTCGGTGATCGCGACCCCACCGGTCAGGATTGCGATGTCCTGGAGCATCGCCTTGCGCCGGTCGCCGAACCCCGGCGCCTTCACGGCGGCAACCTTGAGGACGCCGCGAATCTTATTCACGACGAGGGTGGCGAGCGCCTCTCCTTCCAGGTCCTCCGCCAGGATGAGCAGCGGCTTACCCGAGCGCGCTACCTGCTCGAGCACCGGTAGCAAGTCCTTCATCGCTGAGATCTTCTTCTCATGAATCAGGATCGCCGGGTCTTCGAGCACGACCTCCATCCGCTCGGGGTCGCTCACGAAATACGGAGAGAGATAGCCGCGGTCGAAGCGCATTCCCTCGACGATCTCGAGCTCGGTGGCGAGGCCCTTGCCCTCCTCGACCGTGATGACCCCCTCCTTGCCGACCTTCTCCATCGACTCGGCGAGCATGGTTCCCACCTCGGTGTCGCCGTTGGCGGAGATCGTCCCGACCTGCGCAATCTGCTCGCGTCCGCGCACGGTCTGCGACTGGCGTGCCAAGTCTTCCACGATCGCCGCGACCGCCTTGTCGATGCCGCGCTTTAGTTCCATGGGGTTCGCGCCGCTTGCGATCCGGCGGACTCCCTCGTGCAGGATCGCCTGAGCGAGCACCGTGGCAGTTGTCGTCCCATCGCCCGCAACATCCGAGGTCTTGCTCGCGACCTCTCGCACCATGCGGGCGCCGACGTTCTCCTGCTTGTCCGCGATGTCGATCTCTTTGGCGACGGTCACCCCGTCCTTGGTGGACAGAGGTGCACCCCAGGACTTCTCGATCAGCACGTTACGGCCGCGCGGGCCAAGGGTTACGCCGACGGCATTGGCGAGCGCATCGACGCCACGGAGCAGCCGCTGGCGCGCTGTCTCCCCGAAAGCAATCTGCTTGGCAGCCATAGGTGGACTGTTCCTCCGGGTGCAAGGTCTTGGACCGATGGTTTTGAGTGAGAGCCGCTGCTTAGATAGGATCGCCCCAAATCATGGTCAAGGCCCACAGTCGCGTGGACGTGACGGGTGAACCCCAAAGGCAATGGCCAGGAGGGGGTTCGGGGAATGAAGAGGACCTTCGTTTTGACCCTGCTCGGCTGCTGGGCGTGCGTCTGCCTGGCCGGGGAGGCCCGTGCCGAGGCCCCGAAACCGTGCCGCGGAGAGTTCCGGGATCGTGCGACCTGGCTGTCGGTCGCCCATCCGGCCTTGGAGAGTACTTCCTTCGGGGCTGGGGCCCCTTCTTCGAGCGCGCCCCCCAGAAGAAGTTCTGGCTGGGTTTCATCCCGGTCTTCGGCTGGCCCGGCGACCTGCAGGCCAAGGGTATTTGCGAAGTCCGCAAGTGCCGAACCCACGATGACCTTTGGAACTGGGACTGAGGGGGAGACCGCCGGGACTCGGAACCCCGCGCACAGAAGGTTCGGGTGGTGGCGGTGCCCAGATTCGAACTGGGGACACGCGGCTTATGAAACCGCTGCTCTAACCAGCTGAGCTACACCGCCTGGACCAACCGCGCGGGTCGTGGAGCCCAGACTAGCGCTGCCCGAGGGGCTTCTGCACCGTGTCCGCC
>DATFYN010000524.1:0-5045 GCA_035315025.1 Myxococcota bacterium | reverse complement strand
CTGCGAAGCTTCCACGCGGCCGGGGTGACGATCGTGGTGGTGAGTCACACGCTCTCGCTCGTCGAAGCGCTCTGCGACCGCGCACTCCTGCTGGTGGGCGGCAAGCTCGTGGCCACGGGAACGCCCGCCGATGTAATTGCGACCTATCGCTCCCGGATCGCGGGCTGACTCTCTTTGTTCCTGCCGCGGCTACGGAGTGGGCATTCTGTCGATGTAAGCGGAACACGGCTGCGGAGCTCTGCAGAGAGCAGACCTACCCAGTGTGATCTAACAGCCAGACCTTGAGGAAGGCGTCGTTGCGGCCAGGAGCGCCCTCCCGCTCGGGCGTCGCGGAATCTGGGTTTGCGTGGCCGGTTTGGCCCTCCATCGGGAGCGGTAGACAGCGGTGGCGTCCTTAGGGCCTCGCCGTCGCTGCGGACGCCTTGCCGGGGTTCCCGTCTGAGGTTGCCGCTCCCGCGCGCGCCCAGAGCCCTCGAGTTCGAGCGACCTTAGAAGGTTGAGGTGTCTCGTGGGGCTCGCCCCTGTGCCCCGCGGGCTTGAGACTCAAGCTCTAGCAGCGACCGATGCTAGGTCCCAGGAAATCCAATGACTCTTCGGGCTACGCAGTGCACTTGAGAACACATCGAGTCCGGACGTGGGGCGGATCGCTCTGGAAGGGCAGGGTACTTGAGGCCGATTGGCACTCTGCGCGCGGCATTTCTCCCAAGCATCGTCCGAGAGACCGCCGTGCACCGCGGCCAAGCGTCTTGACGCGCAACCTCGCGCACGCCGAAGCGATCGTTGTGCACTGAGAGAGTCCAGGCCCGCGCTACTGGATGCTCCCGACCCGGCGTACAACTTCATCGCGACGAAGGCGAGTGTTCGCGTCCATCAGATGCTTGGAGCATTTCGTCAACTGCTCTGATGAGATTCGTCGCTCGGCGGCGCTGCTTCGGCGTCGGGCACGCGCTTCCAGTTGTCATCAGGGTCGAAGGTCTTCAGCTTCCTGTCGACTTGCGTGGTGTGTGAACCGAGGTCCTTCTCGAAGACAACACCATCGTGGCTCACGAGAAAGGTCATCACGCCGCTCGCGCCGTATTTCGCCGGGTATGCAACCATTGCGAAGCCACCCATCAGTTTTCCCTTCGGGAGGTAGGCGTATGCGCCACCTTCTGCGTGTGGCCCCTGCTCTTCAAGTATGCGGAAGAGATATCCGTGATATGCACGTGGCTCACTCGCTGGTGTCGTCATGTAGCCTTCCGACTCCCTCTGCGCGAAGAAGGGCCCGCACGGGCTTTCCGGCTCACCCGGTGCGGTCGGCCAGTAGAGCCCGTCGCGCTTGCCCTCGGTGTTCATCCTCCTTCGTTGGGCTCGATGCCCAGGTCGTGTTCAACCCAAAGCATCTCCCCAGCGGAAGAGACCGCCACCGCGTCCCGCTGCGTTTCTCTGAGCTCGAGGTTCACCTCGAGGACGTGGCCTTCTTATGATTCCTTCTGCTGCGCTAAGAACGCGTTGCCCAGCTTCTGCGTCCAATCGAGCTTCTCGTTCATCATCGCAAGCACCTGCGGAAATGAGATGAGCGACTTGACGCTCGCATCCCAGCTCCGCTCTTGGAGCGCGTCGTCGAGTGCCTTGTCCGTAAGATTCGGGTTTGCGTGCGCGAAACGCGCTGCGTCGACCACCTCAAGCGGGTAGTGGATGCCATCAACACCTGCGCTTGGCGCGGAGCCTTCGGGCCGCCTCGGGTGCTGACCGTGGAGGAGGTGCCGAGTCCAAAGTCGCGTGACGAGCAGGCTGATACGCCTAACGATGAGCCATCGTGTGCGCGGCTCGATTCTCTGCGGTGGCTTGCGCCCCCATATCTCGATGCTGATCGAAGGCGTGCGGCCCCGCGCTTGTGTACGGCGATACCACGGTCGCCGATCGGTGCGCGAGGTTCCCGGCGTACCGCAAAGGGATTTGTCGCAGACCGCTGCCCAGATGGGCTCGGGAGGTACGGAGTTGAGCGGTCTGTCTTCCCCAGGAGCGGCCGTGAGGGCGAGCGCCCCGCGCGGGCTGCGCTGGGAGGCCACGCTTCCCTATCCTCTTTGCCAAACGGGCCAAGCCCACAAGATCGCATGCCGACCGCAGACCTCGGTGACGTCAGGCTTCAGTACGAGCTGGCCGGTGCAGGGCCGCCGCTCCTCGTTGTGAACGGAACGGGAAGAGACCTGCGCCGCCAGCCGTCGATCCTCGAATCGCCGCTCGTGCAGCATTTCACGGTACTGGCCTACGACCATCGCGGCCTCGGCCGCAGCCGCGTGGCGGATTCCACCTTTCAGCCAACTATGGCCGACTTCGCGCGCGACGCGCTGCGGCTCTGCGATCACGTGGGATGGAAGCGCTTGCTCCTACTCGGCGTCTCCTTCGGCGGCATGGTCGCGCAGGAGATCGCGCTTGCGGCTGGGGACCGCATCCAGCGCCTCGTGCTTGCATGCACGTCGCCCGGCGGCGCCGGCCGCGCCTCGGCGCCGCTCCACGAGGTCTACTCGCTGCCGACGGCCGAACGAATGGAGCGCCTCGCTTCTTACACTGATATGCGTACTTCGACGGATCCGCTGCGGCGCGCGGAGCTGGTCCGGTTCATCACGCTCGCCTCTCAGAGCGAGGATCCCGCCGCCGCGCCAGGTCTGCGCAGGCAGCTCGAAGCCCGGCGCCATCACGACACGTGGGACCGCCTCCCGTCCCTGCGCGTGCCCACACTTGTGGCGGCCGGACGTCACGATGGCATCGCGCCTCTCGCGAACGCCGAGGCCCTGGCCTCGCGTATCCCTGGTGCGCGGCTCCGGGTCTTCGAGGGCGGGCACGTCTTCATGCTGGAGGACCGTGCCGCCTGGCCTGCGATGATCTCGTTCCTGCAGGAAGTTTGAGCATGGACCTCTACGGCACGCTCGCCGCCGCCTTCCGCCCGCACCTGCAGGAGCCGTGGATCGAGCTTCCGGAAGGAGGAACGCTCCCCTATGCCGCGGTGGAGGAGGGGAGCGCGAAGGTGGCCGGGCTGCTGCGCACGCTCGGCGTCGGGCGAGGCGATCGGGTGGCCGTTCAGGTGGACAAGACGCCTGAGGCACTCCTCGCCTACCTCGGCACCGTGCGCGCAGGCGCCGTCTTCGTTCCGCTGAATCCCGCATACCGCGCGGAAGAGGTTGCATACTTCCTCCACGACTCCGAGCCCGTCGTAGCGATCGGGCGGCCGGAAGCGGCGCGCAACTTCGAGAGCGTGGCGACGGAGAGCCCCCTCCGTCACTTCTTCGCGCTGGGCGCGGACGGGCGCGGGACCTGGTCGGACGCGGTGGCCGCCGCTTCGCCTGTCCTCGATGACGCACCAGTGGGCGAGCGCGACCTCGCTTCTATCGTCTACACCTCGGGCACCACAGGCCGGGCCAAGGGCGCCATGCTCACGCACGGAAACCTGGTCTCGAACGCTGTGACGCTCCATGCGCTCTGGGGCTTCCAGCGTGGCGATGTGCTGCTGCACGCGCTCCCCATCTTCCACGTGCACGGGCTGTACGTCGCCACCCACACCGCCATGCTGAATGCGAGCCGGATCCGATTCCACGCACGCTTCAACGCGCACGACGTGGTGGAGGCGCTTGCGGGCTCCACCGTCTTCATGGGCGTCCCCACCATGTACACGCGCATGCTGGCGCAGCCGGATTTGACGGGGGAGCGCTGCGCAGGGATGCGCCTCTTCGTGTCGGGCTCCGCGCCGCTCCCGCCCGAGACCTTCGAGCGCTTCCGCGAGCGTACGGCCCACACCATCCTCGAGCGCTACGGCATGACTGAGACTGGGATGAACGCCTCAAACCCGTGGCAGGGTGAGCGGCGCGCCGGCACCGTGGGACGCGCGCTCCCCGGCGTTCAGGTGCGCGTTGTAGGCGAAGACGGCAGGCCCGTGCCTGCGGGCCACGTCGGCGACGTGCAGGTGCGCGGCCCGAACGTGCTGGCAGGCTACTGGCGACGACCCGAGAAGGACGCCGAGGAGTTCACGGCCGACGGGTTCTTCCGCACCGGGGATTTGGGCGTCTTCGACCCCGACGGCTACCTCACGCTCGTCGGGCGCTCGAAGGACCTCGTTATTTCGGGCGGCTTCAACGTATACCCGAAGGAGATCGAGCTCCTCCTCGACGCGCTCCCGGGCGTGGCGGAGTCGGCAGTGATCGGCGTTCCCCATCCCGACTTCGGCGAGGGCGTGACGGCCGTGCTGGTGCTAAAGCCCGGCGGGCATATGGGCGAGGCGGACGTGCTGGCCGCCCTGCGCCCGCACCTCGCACCCTTCAAGCTACCGAAGGCCGTGCGTTTGGTGGACGAACTTCCGCGCAACGCCATGGGAAAGGTCCAGAAGAACTTGCTGCGGGAGCGCTTCACCGGGCTCTACGACTAACGCGCCCATTCCTCGGCTGGCTTTCACTTCAGGGCTACTTGCCCCTCACCAGAACTGATGTTCGTATGGATCAGTCAGAATTCGGGAGTCCAAGACGAGAGTAACCTGACAATCGAGTGTAAGTATTCGCCAAGGCTCGTCGTGACGAGCGTCGCCGTGCCGTTCATGCGGAAGGCGCCTCGGTTTGCTTCGTCCTTGATGCGGGGACCGATGGTCTTCGGAGGTATTGGCTTGGTCCCAATCGAAGTGGTTGTTCCCATCGCACCGCAAAAGAACCGCACCGCGGCGAGCGTTTAGGCCGCCCTGCAAAAGGCCCGCACGGAGTACGCCTATCCGAGAGAGCCGCCTCGCGTACAGCGCCCCGGGATGCCGAGTTGGGGCAAGGTTCACAGTAGCGTGCGAGTCATCCGCTGGCGGACCAGCCGAGGTTGATCGGGGTGTAGGCAAACTTGACGAGAGAGATTGGCGAGGGATTTGCAGGCAGCACGGGGCTTCTTTGGTTCCCTTAGGGTCGGCGCAAGAATAACAGCGCACGTGGAGCTGAGTTCTAACAGAGCGACTTGGGACTTTGGGACGATCCCGAGGCCACGCCAGGCTGGGCGCTCCCGACGGTATTGGGCCTCTGGAGTGGTTCTCGACGAAGTGG
>DATFYN010000523.1:0-2701 GCA_035315025.1 Myxococcota bacterium | reverse complement strand
CTTGGCCGAGCCCTCTTTCACGTGATCGCCCCCGGGGCCGTGGCAGGACTCGCAGCCGACGCCGACCAAACCGGGGTGCGCGTCGAGCTTCTCGCCGACGGGAAAGCCGCCGGTTCGACCGAAGCCGGTGGTGTGACACTTGAGGCAAGCAGAGTCCGTGCTCTTGTTCTGCTTCACGAGCGCGCCGATCGCCCGTGCGTGGGGGCTCTTCGCCCAGGTGTCGTACTCGCCAGGATGGCAACTCTGGCAGGCCTGCGAGCCCACGTAGGCCGCCGTCGTCGGCAGGAGATCGTCCCGCGGTCGTCCGCGCGCCAGCAGGATCTTCCGCTTCTCCTCGAGCGGCAGACTCGCGAGCTTTGCATTCGCGGCGTGGGAGATGCCGGGCAGGAAATCCGCGTACTTGAAGCCGAGGGAGTGCTGCGGGTCGTGGCAATGCAGGCACTGGGGCTCGTAGTTGCCGTCCTTTACGAGCCCAGGCGAGAGGTGCGGGCCGCCGCGGCCATGACAGCTCTCGCACCCGACATCTTCGAGGCTCGGTGTGGGTGGAGAAATGGTGTAGCCGTCCGGCTTTCCGAAGCCCACGACGTGGCAGCTCACGCATTCGGGGTCCTTGTCCGCGCCGTGGGTTACGAGGGTATGAAAGGCGTCGGCGTGGTGCGTGAGCTCCCAGGTCCGTTTCTCCGGCTCGTGGCAGACCGCGCAGAACTCGTTTCCGCTGTAGCCGCTCTGGTTGAGCAGCATCGGTACCGGGATGCCCGCAATCTTTGCGATCCGCATCTTCGTGAGCGGCGGATCCCGGTCGTCGCGCCAGCCTTCGGTGCGCGCCTCGATCCTGCCGTTGGCGTCGATCAGGAAGATGGCCGGGACGCCGGCCATCGCCCCGTAGGCTTCCCGAATCTTGTAGTCGAGATCGACGAGCACGGGGAAGAAGTCGAGTCCGTCGCTGCGCAGCGTTTCGCGTACCGCGTCGATGCGATCGGAGACCGACACCCCAATCAGGACCGGGCGCTTGTCCTCGGGGATGGTCGGGAGGTAGGTCTTGAGAAAGGAAAGCGCGTGGTGGCAGTGGGGGCAGGTGTGGAGGAAGAAAAATAGCAGCACGGGCTTGCCGTGGAGCGCCGCCAGGTGGAACCGCTCGCCGCCCTCGAGTCGCTCCGCCGTAAAGTCGGGCGCCTTCGGATATTCGCCCAGCTCGGGCGCGGTTTGCGCACCCACCGTGGGTAGCCGCAAGTCGTTGCGCAGCTGCGTTTCCACCACGTGGGAGGCGTCGGGGATGTCGCCTGAGAAGCCGCCGAGCCCGAACGTCACGTAACCCTCGGCGTCCGCACCGACAACTGCCACGGGAACTTGCAAGCCAAGCTTCTGCGCGATCGCGCCGTTGGCGTCATCGATCACCCGAAAGTTGAGTCCCTGCTCACGCACGAAAGCGTCGAGCTTGCTGCGGTTCCCGCCCATCGCGATGCCCACGATCTCGAAGTTCTGGTCGCCGCGCAGCGGGGAAACGGCCGCCAAGGCCTTGGCCAGGACCGCGGCTTCGGGCATCTCGGGGTTGAAGAAGAAGAGAACGAGGCGCTTGCCGAGAAGCGAGGACACCGAGAGGCGTTCACCCTGGAGTGTCGTGCCCTCGAACGCCGGCAGCGGCTGGTCGTGGCGCGCCGGCTTGGCGGGCGCGGCCGTCGCGGGGGGGGAATCGGTGGTCTT
The DNA here is from genome assembly GCA_035315025.1 of Myxococcota bacterium. Taxonomy (GTDB): domain Bacteria; phylum Myxococcota_A; class UBA9160; order UBA9160; family UBA9160; genus UBA9160. Next base: position 1,000 of record DATFYN010000523.1, on the reverse strand, counting down.
GTCCGACGCCGCCGGGGAAGCCGCGCTCGAGCGGCTCGCGCTCCGCGCATCGGACCCCGGCGCGCCCCGGTCGCCGCAGGCGATGCCGAGGCCAGCGACGACAACGAGCGCGAGCTTGTGCGGTCGCACGGGGCGCAGAATAGGTAGAGGCCCTTGGGGGGGCAAGCGCGAACGCGAGCGCTCTAGCGGAGCTTCGCCTTCACTTCTGCGAGCTTCTGTTTGAACAGCTCGTTGCCCGGTTCGAAGGTGCAGGCCATCTGGAGGTTGCGCGACGCCGCGCTCAAGTCGCCCTTGGCGAGATCGCCTTGCGCGAGTGTGAAATAGCGCTTTCCGTTCGGCGTCTTGCCGCCCCGCTCTTCGGCGGCCCGGCGCCCCGCTTCGACCGTGCCCTCGACGAGTTGCATGCGCGCGCCCGCGGACGCGCCTTGCGCGAGGCGCTCGTCGTAGAGCTTGCGACGGCGCGGGTCGCGCAGAACGGAGTAGGCCTCGGTGACCCGCTTGGCGATGCGCTCGACCGCGCCGCGCATCTCGGGGTCGAGGTGTCGGTGGGCGTCGGGATGAAACTTCCGGGAGGCGGCGTGGTACGCGTCGCGCAGCGCCGCGCTCGCGGTGCCGAGCGGCGCCCCGAGAATCTCGTAGTAGTTGAGGTCGTCCACCAGGCGCGCGAGGGCCTTGATCTCCTTGGGATCGAGGCCCGCCCCGGGCTTCGGCCCGCTGGAGCCGCCGACGGTCACTTGCCCTTCTTCTCCGGGTCGACCTCAAGATCAATCGAGATGTCTTCGCCGGCCGGCGAGAGATCCTTGTAGTTGCGGTCGAACAGGTCCTCGCCCGTCGTGTCGATCGGCACCCGCTCGTCGGGAGAGCCGTCGAGCCCACCGATCTCCAGGCCCTTTTTCGCCTCGGCCGCCGGCGGAACCTGCGAGAAGCCGCCCGTGATCTCAAAGTCCGCAGGGCCGTCGCCACCGGGCAAGGACACCGGCTCATCCATCACGATGAGCTC
>DATFYN010000522.1:0-4185 GCA_035315025.1 Myxococcota bacterium | reverse complement strand
TATCACGATGCATCCTGGAATGCAAGCGGAAAGATTGAATTTACATGGGAACATTCAGCCAGCGTGCAAGCGCGAAAAAGGCCCTGATCTCGCGGGCATACGCGAAATCAAGGCCTCAAATCACGGGGAACTTCGGCCTAGCCCAACGCGTCGAATGCTTGCCCAGCCTCCGCGACCTCGGCGAACGATCGCAAGAGGAGACCGACGTCTTCGTGGTCGCGCCCGGCGACGCAGGCGCCCAGGGGCCGATGCGCGGATCCTTCTTTATGAGGCAGCTAGAAACGGTCTAGCGCGTCTCTGGCATCGCGCGGCATTATCAGCCGTGGCTGTAGAGCTCAGCTTCATTCCCGTCGGTGGACCGGTCGACGTAGCCTTCGATGGCAGTGACATCCGTTGGTCGGATGCGAATATGGGCACCGGTCCCCCTCACGCCGGAAACCAGCCCGATGCGCGGGGTCTAGGCAATATCGCCGTCCGATACCTCCCTAGGCTCGATCCTGCAAAGAGGGGATTGGCCAGGATGCACTCCAACGCGGCTTCTCGCCCGCGTAGCGGTGATGCAGTCTGCCCACTCGACGAAGCGAAGCGACGCACGTCCTCGAGGACGAGGTCCGAGCGCGAGCGGCCAAGCGCCCGAAGGCTGTGGAACAGGGTCGTCAGGACGAGACAAAAGAGCGATCGTCCTTCAAGGAGCGACGTGACTCGACCATCCCTCGTGTCGGCCTCAGATTGCCGGCTTCTCGGACACGTGGCCGCGTTCCGTCCGCAATCCTGGCAGCGCCTCGACGTGGGGTTTCAGTTCCTCCAATGAGGGCGAGATGCCCGCGCACCGTCGGCAATGCCAGGCGATCGGCGAGGAGCGCCGCGAGCCCGCCCGCTGCATGATAGGTGACCCGGAGCTCGACGTGAGTGCGTTCGCTGTCGAGCTCGCGCAGTCGCCATCGGCCGCGCTGATCCACGCCAGTCACCGCTGTCCACGCCATGTCACAGGGAGGATCGAACTCGGTGATCTCAACGGTCCCGCCGAGCTCTATGAAACCCACCTGCATGCGCATGGCGAAGCGCGCACCACACCGCGATGCCTTTTGCCCCGGGCCTCCCAGCACGTGAGACCGTCCATGAATTCGTGCCAACTCTGGGTGCTCATCAAGTAGTCCCAGACGACCCGGCGCGTCGCTTCGATCTCAGTGGCAACAATGATGCGCATCGCGCACCCGAGGATCGGCCTCGGCGCTCCTTTCCACTCGTACTTCTTGAAGAGACTGAGATTTTTCGTTCGCAGGCGCACGAGTGCTCACACGAGCCGAGCAAGCGATGGAATCTGTTGAGGTTTGCGGGGGTTACGACGGTCGCAGAGGCGTTTCAAGCGGGGTCAATCCGATGGAATCGCCACCACTGCGCCACCAGGCGCCGCCTGACTCGCATGGTTGCATCGCAGTGTTACAGTGGCGCAGTATCGCCTCTGGAACGGCAGTTCAAGACCTGCTAGAGGGCGTTTGAACGGTCGAAGCAAGTTGCCATGCCAACGGAGGTAATCGTCCATGCCCAAGTTCGTCATTGAGAGAGAGATCCCCGGAGCCGGAAAGCTTCCCGCTCAGGAATTGCAGGCCATCTCGCAGAAGTCCTGCGGTGTCCTCAGGGGAATGGGTCCACAGATCCAGTGGGTTCAGAGTTACCTCACCGACGACAAATTTACTGCGTGTACGTGGCACCGAACGAAGAGGCTGTGCGCGAGCACGCTCGACAAGGCGAATTCCCCGCGAATCGCGTCTCGCGGGTCCGGTCGGTAATCGATCCGACCACAGCAGAGTGAGAATGCGTGGCGGCCTTCCCACGGTTCCCGGGAATGGCGGAGATGAACGACCGGGGAGATCGGTAACGCCGTGTAGAATCGCGAGGTCGACCCTTGAGGTTAACAACAGGGCCCACATAGAGGGCGGCACTGATCGTCTCTAGTCGAGCAACCTCGGTTGCGGTCCGCTCCGGATTCGGGCAAGGACGCCTTGTGATCCGACGGCCGACAGAAAGGAATGTGCCATGAAGCGTTCCGCGATTCTCTCGCTGCTTTATCTGGTTGCCGTGCCAGCGTTCGCCGCTCCCGCCGACGACGCCACGACCCATTCAAAGGCATTCGAGCGCGCGGTGAATGCCCGCGACGCAAAGGCGATCCTCGATCTCTACGCTTCCGACGCCCATGTTGTTTGGCCGGGCCAAGGGGAAGAGGCGAACGGCAAAGGCGAGATCGAGAAGTTGGTCTCGAACTTCCTGAAGGAGCTTCCAAAGGACGCCAAGATCACCCTCAAGTCTCAAACGGCGATACCTCTTCGTGGCGGGCATATCGCCACCGTAGGACACTGGGACGAGTCCTTCACGGACACTCACGGCAACCACCAAACGGTGGAAATCCGCACTACGGAGCTCATCAAAAAGGAAAAGGACAAGACGCTGTACGTAGTCGATCATGCGTCGATTGGCCTGCCTCCCGAGCCGGAGATGCCGGCGCAGCAGCCAGGCAAGTAAGTGGGCTGGTGTTCCACTGTGCCGCAACGCGTTGGAGCCTGAGTGCATCGCCGGTCCGCCCGTGAAGGATTCGGTTTTCTGACAGCCGGTGGGCGGCGTGTGCGCGCTCGAGAGGCCGTCCAGTCGCGACGGCCCGATTGGGCCCGATTCGGCGTATGATCGGACCACGTGCCCGAGGAGAACCGATGAACGGACGAGAGGTGCCTGCCGCCGTGGTGATCACGGGGGCGTCGACCGGCATCGGGCGCGCGACCGCCCTCCATCTCGATCGGTTGGGCTACCGCGTCTTCGCAGGCGTGCGCCGCGAGGCGGATGCCGATGGCCTCCGCAGCGAAAGCTCTGAGCGACTGGCGCCTGTCCTTCTAGACGTGACGGACATCGGGTCGATCGAGGCAGCGGCGAAGACCGTCTCGGCCGAGGTGGGCGAGCGCGGCCTCGCGGGGCTCGTGAACAACGCTGGAATTGCGCTCGGCGGCCCGCTTGAGTTCATGCCGCTCGACGAGCTACGCCGCCAGCTCGAGGTGAATACCATTGGCCCGGTGGCCGTGACCCAGCACTTCCTCCCGCTCGTCCGGCAGGGTCGCGGTCGTATCGTCTTCGTGAGCTCGGTCGGCGGGCGCTTCTCGAACCCAATCATCGGCCCCTACTCCGCCTCGAAGTTCGCGCTCGAGGCGCTCGCCGACGCGCTGCGCATGGAGCTCGCGCCGTCGGGCATCCACGTCTCGTTGATCGAGCCCGGTGCCGTCAAGACGATGATCTTCGAGAAGGCGGGACCGTACGGCGACCTGGCCCTGGCGCGGCTGCCGGAGGAAGGAAAGCGTCTCTACGGGAAGATGGGCCGCGCCGTGCTTGACTTCTTCGCGAAGATGGAGAGGAGCGCGATCCCGCCAGATCGCGTGGCCCGCGTGATCGAGCACGCACTCACCGCAGCCCGCCCGAGGACGCGCTACCTGGTCGGCATCGACGCTCGGATTCAGGCTCTGCTCGCCTGGCTGCTGCCTGACCGCACGCGCGATGCACTGGTCGGGCGCCTGATGGGGCTCCCCCGCTAGCTCGAGAGCAGATCCTCGGGAAGAATGACGGCCATGGAGTGGCGGGGCAGCACTTCATAGCGTCATTCACTGTTGTTCCTTGACCGACACGGATTGTTGGTCTCGTGCGGTAGGCCGTCCGTTGAAGTCCTGAAGGCCCGCCCCTGCCGAAGTACTCGGCGATGCGAACTGGATTAGAACCAAGTGTGGGGTAGACCCGATCGCGGCGGAGATGGTCGAAAAACCCCAGGCCCCGACGCGGTTCGCGGCTCCTTCAAGTCGATCGGCATGCCCGGGTGGCTCCGCCGAGCGGACGAGTTGCGGCAGCAGCTCGAGCGGTAGCCTGCGGCGACGATCCTCGCTAAGACGCAGAACGGTGGGGTCGCCCGCGCGAGGCGCGCATCCCACATGCCGCGATTCGGCGTATGCTTGGCGCATGATCTGTGGAGCCTGTGGGCACGTGAATCGCTCAGAGGCGCGCTTCTGCGAGGAGTGCGGCGCCCCGCTCGCCCGGCTCTGCGCGAGTTGCGGCGCTGAACTGCGCGCCGCGGCGCGCTTCTGCGACGCGTGCGGACATGCCACGTCAGCCTCGACCTCGGCGAGCGACGCCGCCGTGCCGCAAAGCTATACGCCC
>DATFYN010000521.1:0-2212 GCA_035315025.1 Myxococcota bacterium | reverse complement strand
TGGCGCGCGAAGTGCAGCGAGTGATCGGAAGGGAGACCGGAATAGTCTATCTACCTCGGCGTAACGAGGTCCTGCACGCCTTCAGCGATCACAGCAAATCGCGAGAGGTGTTGGGCGCCTCCGCTACGGTCACGCTGCCGGATGGGCTGCGGAGGATGGCCGAATGGGTGAAGAAGACGGGCACCCGGCAGGGGAAGCCTTTCGGCAAGATCGAGGTCGACCGGGAACTGCCTGAGTCCTGGAAAAAGCTATGTACAATGGCAAAACCGTGAGCGTGGTGATGCATTGCAGATTCAGCGGCGCAAGGACGCCGAAAATCAGTGCAATACGGCGAAGGATCAGTTTTGACTGAGGCCGTGATATGACCTTTCAATGTGATGCAAGGTGTCGGCATTGATCCGATTACAGATTTGAATCGTGCCCTTTGTCCTTCTATTGCCGGGCCGTTTGTTGCCCTTCCCTTCTCTTATAGCCGGGACGGAATGGGCAGCAGACCTGGGGCCAAAGGACCAGGGGACCCGAGACGGAGAGGGAGTGAAGAGTGAAGTGATGTAATTGCAAAGAGCCCTCAAGCACACGACAGAGAGGCAGAGAGAAAAATGGGAAACGTCGGGAGACAAATGCCATCTTCATGTGATACTTGTTTAACTTTTTCTCACCTTTGCGTTGCTGACCGCTTGAACAACGTGATATCCTTCTCATTCGCCGAAAGGCTTGGCCCCTGGATCGGGTTCTTCCGGAGTCGGGGTGGTTGCCACCGTCGAGAGAAGTCGGCCGCACTTCGCCGCGACAAAGCCACCTCGTCGTGGGGGTGGCGATCTGCGCATTTGAGGAGTCGACGCAAGCGTGTCACCCAAGATTGCGCCGAGCACGTTTCCTCCGGCTCGCAACGTTGGGGTGTTGGGTTGGGGTTAAAGGCTTGCGCGCTACCCACCCCAATCCCTATACTCAGTATCAAATTCGTCGCGGTGCCGGACAAGGCTCGGCCTTCCGACGCCCGAAGATCGAATCTTTCATCACCCTGGTAGCTAACGTCGCCCAGTGGGGTGGCCAGTGACGAGGGACGAGAGGGGTACGCACGACCAATTTGAAAGGCTAACCCGGCAGCGCGCAGGCGAGAGTGCGGGCGTCATCGCCGCCTTGCTCGCCGACGCCGACCTCGTGCAAACGACGGTGGAAATCGCGTTCCGACTTATCGCGGCGTTGCGCCACGACCGGCGGATCTTCCTCTTCGGGAACGGCGGCAGCGCTGCTGACGCGCAGCATATCGCCGCCGAGCTGGTGGGCCGGTACCGGCGTCAGCGCCCCGGCCTGCCGGCCATGGCGCTCACCGTAAATACGTCGTCGCTGACGGCGATTGCCAACGACTATTCGTTTGACTCGGTCTTCGCGCGCCAGATTGAGGCGCTGGGGTCGGCCGGGGACCTCGCGGTGGCGATTTCCACCAGCGGCATGTCGCGCAACGTTCTCGTGGCTGCCGAAGCCGCGAAAAGCAAGGGCATGGTGACCGTCGGCATGACGGGCCGCACCGGCGGGCAGCTCCGGGAGATCGTCGATTGGTGCCTTTGCATCCCGTCGGACGAAACGCCTCGCGTCCAGGAGTGCCACATTCTCGTGGGACATATTCTCTGCGAGATCGTAGAAACAGAGCTATTTGGACCGGGTTGAAGCTCATCAAGAAACGGGGGCATTGGCTCCCGCCTGGAGCAGCTCCGAGGCGCCGTGTCCTGGAGTTCGCGCTCGGCACCTGGGAGACCAGGGTCCCGGGCGAAAGAAGTTGGCCCTGGTTGCAGGCTTAGAGGTGGTTGCCTCCACGCCGCTTCAACGATGGATGAATTAGGGTACCATGATTCGCCGGCGGCTCAACTATATCGGCTTTTCCATCAGACTGGAGATGCTCTGTCTGCCGGTGGTGGCGTTTGCCGCCGCCGCGTGGATCCGGTTCGGCTCGGGATGGATCCCCCTGGTCAGCACCGACGTCGACCCTCGGGACTACTTCGGCCTGTTGCTTTTCACCACTGTTGTGTGGTCGGTGGTGCTCGATCAGTCTGGTCTGGCGCGCGTCGATATCCTTTTTGCGGCGCGGACTTCCGCCTGGGCGGCTCTTCGCGCCTGCGTGGTGACCTACGTGGCGGTTATGGGGGCGACGTTCTTCTATCGCTCCGCCAGCTTCTCGCGCTTGTTCGTCGCCATCAGCGGAGCGGTCCTTTTT
>DATFYN010000520.1:0-3068 GCA_035315025.1 Myxococcota bacterium | reverse complement strand
AGCCATCGCGGCTCGCGCCGTGGGCGGCTTGGCGCCATCGAGACGGGCGAGTTGGCGCTAGCGGGCTTCGGTGAAGGAGTTGGGCATGGCCCCTTGTAGCACAGACCATAGGACGTGATAACGGCCCTTCTAGCGTGTGACCTGGACGGTCGGCGGTTCCACGACACACCGGCAAATACTCCGTGGCCGTCATCTTCCGACGCTGCGCGGGCTTCCTAGGAGGCTTCGTTCAACTGAACTATCGCAGCGGACACCTCTCCTGCCTCGCAGCCCCTCCGTCGTCTCCCGGTGGGGAGACCCGTCGGTGGCCGGCTGCTCTAATGCCCGATTACGCCGTCACAGAAATGCCGGGGACCTCAAGGGCTTACAAATCAGGCGACCGCCCGGTTGCCACGCGAACAGATCATCCATGCGCACCGTCGAAGGCATACTTGAAACGGGCTGCGTCAGCTGTCATTTTATTCGCGACAGATGACACAGCAACGCTCATGCCCCCGTTAGACCACACTCCTGAAGACGTTGAGGTTAGCCGGACGGTTGCGCTGCTCGGTGGTCGGCGTACCTTGCATCGCTCGGTCCGCAATCGCCTGGAAGCTCATGACCTGCTTAGGAGGGGGCTGCCGGCCAACGCACTCAAGTACCTGGTGAGCAATGTCTCCTTTCTTTGCACCCCCCACCACGGCAGCTTGGAGAAGGCCGTAGGCATCAGTCTTAGAACATACCAGCGCCGCAAAGATGCGCTCGATAAGCCACTGAGCCTCGAGCAGAGCGCTCGGACGTGGAAGTTTGCCGAAATCCTCGGCCGCGCGATCGAGGTCTTCGGGTCTCAGGCCGAAGCCGAAGCATGGCTCGACCGCCCAGCGATGGCGCTTGACCAACGCAAGCCGATCGACCTCTTGTCGACCCCAGCGGGCGTCGAGTCTGTCGAGGAGCATCTGACCCGACTTGAATACGGCGTCTACACTTGACGCCCCTTCCGCCGCCCCTTGGGTCTGGCGAGGTTGTCTTCTGGAGGCTTGATCAAGCGAAGTTCAAGCGGACGTGGAATAGCGGCGAGGGCAGCTACCTCGCCGGCGGACGCTGGAGCTCACGCGGGGGTCGCGCCGTTTACGCCGCACTAGATCCTGCGACGGCCATCTTAGAGGTCGCCGTTCACAAGACCTTCAGGACCCTTGATACTGTGTCCCATGTTCTGACCGCGGCACGGATCATGGATGTCAGCCAAGCGCACGTTGTTACACCTGCCGCCGTGCCAAACCCTAACTGGCTCCGGCCCGGCGCCGTAAGTGCTGGCCAACAGTTGTTTGGCGACACCTTGCTCAGGGCCCATCCCTTCGTGCTGATTCCGAGTGTGGTATCCACACATAGTTGGAATGTGATTTTCGATCCGGCGGTGGCCAGTGGCTTGTACGACAACATTGTACAGGAAGACTTCGCGCTTGACACTCGCCTACATCCGCCCACGGGCGCGAGGTCATGACGTCGCTTGGCCGTACCGCAGCAAACAGCGTTGACGTGGGACGCCCGCGTCTTTCCATCGATCGCGACCCTTGGGCGAGTAAGACGCGATAATGTTTGTTATCGCGTCTTACATTGTGCTATGAGGGGCTATGTCCAGCTCCTTCACCGAAGCCCGCAACCGCCAACTCAATCAGCCCGCCATGGGGCAGAGCGTGAATTGATCTTGGCGCCACGCTGGGCCGATCCTTCCGCCTGTTCCGGGGCCATTTTAGTTGCGAGGGCTGAGAAGGAAGCTACCCGAATCGGGTCCGGCGCGTTTATCGAGCTAATCGAGTGGATTGCGACGCCGCCCCGGCGGAGAGCCAGCTGGTCCAGTGCGCGGGCGCGCGACATGGGGCGGGCGGATTGGACGGGAGCGTCGAAGTCCAAAACTGCAGCGTCCCATTGCTCGAAAGGCCTCCCATGTCAAAGCGTCTGTTCGCTCTTGTCGCCAGCACCGTGATCGCGACGTCGCTGACCGCAGCACCCAGCTCTGCGAAAGCGTCCAGTAGCCACCTGGTCAAGTCGGCCCAGTTGGCCCTGAACAAGGAAGGCGCCAACTTGTCAGTGGATGGCAAAGCGGGTCCGAACACGCACGCTGCGATAGCGGCCTATCAGAAGGCCCATGGCCTGAAAGTGACCGGTCACCTCGACAAGGCGACCCGCGCCGCGTTGAAGACCGGCTGAAACCAGCGACCGCTTCTTCTCACCAGGAAGCCCGATCACGGCGGCGGTCGTTTCGGAGTGGGTGGCGGGTTAGCCACGGCCCACTTTTCCTGTTCTCGCTGCCACTCCACTGCGGTCAGCAGGACATCGGCTATCCGGCCGCCCCCCGCGGTATGGGTGGCCGCCGTGAGGTCCGTCTTGCTCGCCATGACGAGCGGTTCGTATCCCTACCGGAGCTTCCGCAGTTCCGGATCCTCGAGCGTCAGCGCCACGCAGCAGGCATCGCACGATTCGCAACCGCGGCCGGGGACCAGCTTACGTCCTAAGCCCGCATCCATGTGCCATCGCGCGACGGCACTCGGATCATACCTCGGCTTTGGCCAAACTTTTACGGTGGGGCAGTCTTTGACTCGCGGGCCGCAAAGAAACGCCCCGGAAAAGCCGAGGCAAGAAGACGTGTGCGCGTTGTCCTGCGCACGTCAGGCATGGCGCAGAGTTCCGGGCAGCCGTGCCGCTGGCCTTGGCAACCGCGAGACCATCAGGGCATGTTACGACGATGTCTGGCACTCCTTCCCGTCCGCCATTGCCAACCCCGAGTAGAGCGCCGCGCGAGCCCGTGCTGGGGGCGCTTCCTGCTGGTGGCCTCGCCGGGGAGAGCTTAGAGGCGCGCCGCACACTGGTCGTTGGCCGTGGCATCGTATTGCAGGGTAGCGTGCAGGACGCCGAGTGTGTGGTGGTGGAAGGCACGGTCGAATCCCGTATCATCTACGCGCAGGAGCTTTCGGTCTTACAGGGAGGCGTGCTGAAGGGCGAGGTCGAGGTGGAGGACGCCGAGCTCGCCGGTGTCATGGACGGAACGCTGACCTCGCGTCGCAGCTTGGTCGTACGCGCTGGCGGCCGGA
>DATFYN010000519.1:0-2676 GCA_035315025.1 Myxococcota bacterium | reverse complement strand
TCTTGAGGAGTTCTCGCACTGCTCGAATCCCGAGATCCTTTACGGCGCGATCGCGAGCCAAACCTCTCGCATCCGGCTGGGTTACGGCGTGCGTCTCATGCCGAAGCCGTACAACCATCCCGTGCGCACGGCCGAGTCTGTGGCGGTGCTCGATCTGCTCTCAGACGGCCGGGTCGACTTTGGCACTGGCCGCTCGTCTACGCGGGCCGAGCTTGAGGGATTTGGCGTTGATCCCTGCGAAACCCGTGACGCATGGAGAGAGGCGATCGAGCACGTCGTCGGTTGTTGGACAAATGATGAGTACGCATTCGAGGGGCGCCACTGGCGCATGCCGAAGCGGCGCGTGCTGCCCAAGCCGCTCCAACAGCCCCACCCGCCGATCTGGGGTGCGACGTCGAGCGAAGACGGTCATCGGCAGGTAGGCGAGCTGGGGCTCGGCTTGTGTTCGTTCGCCGTCGGCGTATCGCCTGAAGAGGTGAAGAAGAAAATCGACATCTATCGATCGGCGGTAAGAGGATGCGCTAACCCCATTGGCAAGTGGGTTCATGAGCGGGCTGCGACCTTCACCATGGCGGTTTGCGCACCCACGGAACAGGAGGCCTGGAACGTCGCGCGAAAATCATTCGAATGGTATCCGAAGGCCGGCGCACGACAGATCGCCACGCTCGCGGACTGGATGACGGAGGAGCGGCGTGAACTTGGCAACTATGCGTATGCGGCGGACATGCGGAAGATCGACAAGAGCGGTGCCCTGGACCTCCTCACCCTCGAATATCTCGCCGGTGCCGGCGCCTGCGTGCTCGGCACACCCGCGCAGTGCCTCGAAACCTGCAAGCGCTACCAGGCGGCGGGGGTGGACCTGTTGCTGTGTTTGGTGAATCCCTACGAGATTCCGCACGAGAAGGTCATGCAGACCATCGAGCTAATCGGCCGCAACGTGATTCCACATTTTCAGAAATGAAGCAATCCCGCGGCGGAAGCGGGCTGATAAAGCGGCGTCGGCCACTTTTCTTTCGTGGCAGGGAACGCAGTACGGACCAAGCCACTATCCTTACAGCGTTTGACGGCGAGAGCACACGCACGAGATGCGTGACGGCGTCTCCCCTTTGCAATTCAGGATTCCGGCTCTTCGACTCGTAGGATCAATGCGCCGCCCTGATTGTCGGGAGCCGGGCGCCAGTGTGCTTCCAGAATGACCCAGTGATGAAGATCCGAGTCGGCAGCAGCACGTTGTTTGGCGACGGCGCGGCTGCCCGCGCGATAGACGACGCACTTACGGCACACGGCGTGACCAGCGTTTGTCTGGAAAGGGTGATCACCTGCGCGAACATGCCGGTTCGAGCACCGTGGCGTCGTGGTTTCCCGGCAGACGGGGTGTTCAATCCGCGCGGAAGGGACGAAACCGTACCACTCCTGGTCCACGATCTCCCAGCCACGACGCTCGGCTCCAATGCCAGCTCGGCCTCCTGCTTCCTCGCGATCCGCCCCGAAGTAGAAAAGAGCACGCAGGTCCCGGTCCCTAGCCTTGGAGACGAAGCTCCTGGGGAGACAATGCTTTCGCAGATCCGCCGGCAAGCGAAACTCCTCTCCCAAGGCATTACGTTCCATCCCGGCGGCAGGCAACGCTGGCTACCCAAGTCGCCCTCGCATCGCTCCTGAAGCTCAATGCGCGATTCGGTCGACGGAATACGCATCGGAAGGGGCCATCCCCGCGTGGAGCCGGCTGGCGACGCTTTCTCCCATGTGGTCCAGTTCCTATGGTTTTGCGCCTATCACACCGCGGGCGGACGAGCGAGTTCGTGCGTTGCTCTCGGCAGAGGCTGGCAGCTGCGCGAGAATGGCAAGGCAGCGAAGCCCTGTGTCCTTGCGCAGGATCACGACGTCGGGTCGGGGCGCCTCGGCTGCGAAGAGGGCTCATCATGGCTTTTCTGGTAGTGGTCTTCTCGATGATCATGGTCTTCATTGGTTCGTACGGGATCGCAAGTCCAGCTGGGCTCGTCTCGTTTGTCCGAAAGTGGCAAGGGCAGCTCGGGGTTTGGATCGGGGCTGTGAGCCGGATCGTCTTTGGCGTCGCCTTGTGGAGCTCGGCCCCCTCCTCGCACACTCCCGCCGTCCTCGAAGTCTTGGGCGTGATTTCACTCATTTCGGGGATCGCGCTCCCGTTCATCGGAGCGGAGAGACTGACGAAGCTGATCTCTTGGTGGTCCGGGCAATCCTCGACCTTCATCCGCGGATGGTCGGCGGTGGCGATTGCGCTCGGAGTCTTCTTGTTTTGGTCGACCACCGCATAGCGTGGCGCCGCCCAGCATCGTTTCGCAGATCCCTGAGAACGCTGCGCCGGCAGGTGAGACCGGCACGTCACCTGCCTGCGCATTAACGAGGGTCGTGCCCGCTTCTCTGCTCATGGTGGACGCAGGTCTCCCAGGCAGCGGAGCCTTCTTTCTCCCACCGGCAGCCGCTCCCCGTGCCCCGCCCCAGGGGCTCTCCCCTGCGTGGGAACTGCCGGAGCATGGGGTAGGCGTTAGGCCTCGGAAGGCGCGTCAACCGGGCCCCCTTCGATCTCGTCCGAGGGGGTGGAGAGCGGTGTTCACCCTCCGCCTCGCACACGAGGCACCGACTGATGGTTTTGGATCGCTTCAGTGCGAGATCAGCGAGCGGGTTTCCAAGGAGGGAGCC
>DATFYN010000518.1:0-13223 GCA_035315025.1 Myxococcota bacterium | reverse complement strand
CCCACTGCGAGCACCTCATCCACTAGAAGAATCTCCGGATCCACATGTACGGCCACGGAGAACCCGAGGCGCGCGCTCATGCCTGAGGAATAGGTGCGCACGGGGCGGTCGATCTCGTCCCCCAGGCCCGAGAATTCGACGATCTTGTTGAAGCGCTCCCGTACCATCGCGCGCGTCAACCCGAGGATCACCCCATTGAGCATAATATTCTCCGCGCCGGTCAGCTCGGGATGAAAGCCCGCACCGAGCTCCAGTAGCGGCGAAATCCGACCATTCGTCTCGATCGTGCCATGGGTCGGATGCAGCACCCCCGCGATCAGTCCTAGCATCGTGCTCTTGCCGGAGCCGTTCGGTCCAATCATCGCCACCCACTCGCCCCGCGCAATCTCGAACGAGACGTCGCGAAGTGCCTCAACACGCACGCGACGGTGCAGGTCGTGACTCACTTCAGGCAACCGGAGCAGCAGATTCTTGAGCCCGAGGTGCGCAGTGCTGCCGAGCCGAAACTCCTTGCTGACTCCCTTGACACACACGGCAGGTCCACTAGACAAGCTCCGCGAACCTCCACTCGAGCCGTCGGTACACGAGCTGTCCGGCAACTGCGATCACGATCGACCAGGCGGCAGCGGCGGCTACGATCTCGGGTGCGAGGCGTCCCTCAGCGAACACCTGTCGCCAGCTCGCGATGACAAGCGCCATGGGATTAAGCCATCGGGTCCAGCGAACGGCCTCGGGCACCATGTCCCAAGAGTAGAGGACAGGCGTCACATACAGCCAGAGCATGGTCACGATGCCCACGAGGCGCTCGAGGTCGCGGAGGAAGAGGTTTGCAGTCGCGACGAGCAGCGAAAGTCCGTAGGTCACACCGAACTGAATCACTACCAAGATCGGAATTTGCCAGAGCCACGCGCCGGCGGGCCGGCCGCCGCTCCACAGCAGAAGACCTACGATGACGGGAATCGACGCGACGAAGTGGACAAGGTCATTCAATACGCCGGTTAGTACGAGAAGCGAGCGTGGAAAGCTCACCTTCTTGATGAGAGGAGCGTTGGCAAGCAAGAAGCCATTGGCGCCGTTGATCGAGTTCTGAAACCATTGCCAAGGGAACAGGCCCATCACCAAGAAGAGCGCGTAGTTTTCGATCGGTACCCGCGCGATCAGCCGGAAGACAAAATAAAAGACGAGGGTAAAGGCAAGGGGGTACGCCACCGACCAGGCGTAGCCGAGCACCGTGCCCTTGTACCGGACCTTCAACTCCTTGCCGAGGAGCACGAGGACAAGATCGACGCGTTGCTGGAGCGAATGCGTCACCGCGGGGTTTCGGGCCTTCAGTTCGTCTCCAGCGCACGTCGGTAAAACGCGCCCGTCTCGGCGGCGACGGTCTCCCTCCATCGCGCCCAAAAGGCAGCGTAATCCATCTTGCGGCGGAGCGGGAGACGTGCGCCGGGCTGCCGCCTGGTGGCAACACCGCACGGCCCGCTCTCGGCCCAGCCGTCGCTCCCGTAGATCTCATTGGCACGGAAATCATTGAAGTTTTTGGCGGACCTGGCTCGAGCTACGTAGGCCCGCTGCTCTCACCGCTCTTTTGCTGGCGACCCAGGGGCTCGCCGCGGTATGGCCTTCTACGGGGTGACCGGGACCGCGACGTCGATTGGGGGCTTGGCAAATAACACCCCGCTATCACCGTAGCGAAAACCCTTGGAGCTAAGCTCCCAGGCCATTGGTAAGTCCGGGCACAGCAACCCCCGGACGAGGAAGTGACGTTGGCACGCTGCCAACGATTTTCGGACAGGTGCACAGAAGCAACCCCCTCTCGGGCATGACCCGGCGTAGGTCCACGCGGGCCTCAGGGCGCACCCGCCTCCCGATTATGCTCACGATCGCCCTTGGCGTTACTAACAGATACGTAGCTTAGACTACCACTCCTCACAAAAATGTGGTACACCGGCGGCGCCAGCGGACTCGCCGGCGATTGTGTCAGCACAGCCTACGGTGTAATGCGACGTTTCCTGCCCATCACCAAGCGCGTGACCTTCGGGATCGATCCCGACGGCAAGGTCGCCGCCCGCTTCGAGCACGAGCTGCAGGTGAACAAGCACCTGGACAACGTGCTCCGCTTCCTGCGCGAAGCTAAGACCACGCGCTGAGCCTCTGTCTCGCCAACTGTCGTCCATCGTCATCGTTGGCCCCGACTGGGAGGCGAACGCGGCGCTGCTCATGCAGAAAGACGGCCAGTGCCTTCGGTTCTCGGCGAAAGTGTACGTCCGGAACAAGGCGGCTGCGAGAGTCCTATGGCCCTCAGGATATCCCTCTACCTGCTGCCCCCGCCTTTGTCACTGCCTCAGGATCTTCGCGACCCCACAAGCGGCCCGACCACAAGCGGAATCGATCCAGATACAGATAGACCACCGGCGTTGTGTAAAGCGTTAGCAATTGGCTCACAAGCAGACCGCCGATGATCGCCACGCCCAGCGGTCTCCGCAGTTCGCCGCCCTCGCCCCCGCTAAAGGCCAGCGGCACAGCACCCAAGAGTGCTGCCATGGTGGTCATCATGATGGGCCGAAACCGTAGCAAGCAAGCATGGTAGATCGCTTCCTCGGACGTCCAGTTGTGGTTGCGCTCGGCATCCAGCGCTACGTCGATCATCATGATGGCATTCTTCTTGACGATGCCGATTAGCAGGAGCACGCCGATCAGCGCGATCACGCTGAACTCCATGTTGAAGACCATCAGTGCTAGCACCGCACCGACCCCCGCCGACGGCAATGTCGACAGGATCGTAATCGGATGCACGTAGCTCTCGTACAGGATGCCAAGCACCACATAAACCGCGAGAAGCGCCGCCGCGATCAAGTACGGCTCGTTCGCCAGTGACTGCTGAAACTCCCGCGCTGTTCCCTGGAAGCTACCGTGAATCGAGTTCGGGACGCCGAGGCGATTCATCACCTCGTGGATCGCTACCGTCGCACTGCTCAGCGATTGACCTGGGGCCAAATTGAACGAAATCGTGCTGGCGATGGACAGACCCTGATGGTTGACAGCAAGCGGAGTCTTGCCCGGACCGTAGTGAGTGAAGGCCGCCAGGGGGACCATCGTCTCCTGGAACGCGCTCACCGCCGCTCCCGTGGACGCGCTGCCGTGCCCGCTCACAGCGAGCTGGTTCGTCGCGAGATTGCGCGCCGTGTCCTCCGCAACGGAGGCTGCAGATGTCACCTGCTTTACTCCTGCCACCGTTCCCGCGACAGCATTGGTTGCTTGCACACCGCCCACCGATCCCCCTGCCGTGCTGACATAGATCTGCTTCAGCGTCTCTGGGCTCTGCCAATATTCCGGTGCTACCTCCATGACCACGTGGTATTGGTTCAACGGATTGTAGATCGTCGACACCTGCCGCTGACCAAAGGCGTCGTAGAGCGTGTTGTCGATCATGCTCGCGTTGATCCCGAGGCGCGACGCCGTCTCCCGATCGATCACCAAATCCGCCTCGAGGCCATTCTGCTGCTGATCGGAGTTCACATCCTTTAGCTCTGCCCTTTGCTGCAACGCCTGAGTGATTTGCGGCACCCAGGTATAAAGCGCCGAAAGATCGTCGCTATTCAGCGTGAACTGATATTGGGCGTTGCTCTGGCGCCCACCCATCCGAATGTCCTGTGCCGCTTGGAGGTAAAGAACGGCGCCTGGAATATCGGATAGCCTTCGTCTCAGTCGACCGATAATCTGGTCTGCTGACAGCTTCCGGCTGGCGAGCGGCTTGAGTGAAACGAAAACGAAGCCACCGTTCGTCTGGCCCTGACCGCCTGTGAATCCGACGACGTTGGCTACAGCGGGATCCTCTTGAACGATCCTCACGAAGCGGCTCAGCTTCTCTTGCATCAGCTGAAAGGAGATGCTTTGGTCGGCTTGGATGTTTCCGACCAAAACGCCCGTGTCTTCCTGCGGGAAGAACCCTTTTGGCACGACGGCAAAGAGATAGATGTTAAGACAAAGAGTCCCAGCAAGGATGAGCATCAACAGCCGCGGATGCGACAGCGCACGCTTCAACGAACGATCGTAGGCACCGAGTACCGCATCAAATAGTCGACCCGTTTCTCGAACAAATCGACTCGGTGGGCCAGGCGATCGCGGCTTGATCAACTGCGCGCACATCATCGGCGTCGTCGTCAGCGACACGACGAGCGACACCAGGATTGCGACCGAAAGCGTGACGGCGAATTCTCGAAAAAGGCGCCCGATGATTCCGCCCATAAAAATAATCGGCGTAAAAACCGCGACCAGCGAAAGGCTCATCGAAAGAACGGTAAAACCAACCTCTCCCGCACCCTTGAGGGCGGCCTCAAAGCGCGGGACACCTTCCTCCACGTGGCGCGAGATGTTTTCGAGCACAACGATTGCGTCATCGACCACGAAGCCAGTCGCGATCGTTAAGGACATGAGAGACAAATTGTCGAGGCTGTAGCCCGCAAGATACATGACCCCAAAGGTTCCGATCAGCGAGACTGGCACCGCAACGCTCGGCACCAACGCCGCGCGGCCATTCTGCAAGAACAACAGCACCACGAGGATCACCAGAGAAGTCGCTACGAGGAGAGTGCGCTCGACGTCGTGCAACGACGCTCGAATCGTAGCCGAACGGTCCATGGCAATGGAAACGTCAATGGCGCTGGGGATCGAGGCTTCCATCTGCGGCAGGGAATCCTTGATTCGATCGATGGTGTCGATGATGTTGGCACCAGGCTGCCGGTAGAGAATCACGAGCACCGCGGGCTTCCCATTGGCGAGACCCGCGTTGCGAATGTTCTCAACCGAGTTGATCACTTCGCCGACGTCTGACAGCCGCACAGGAGAGCCGTTGCGATAGGCGATCAGAAGCGAGCGATACTGACTCGCTTGGGTACCTTGGTCGTTGTCGTAGATCTGGTAATGGAGCTCGTTGCCTTCGATAGAGCCCTTCGGTGCATGCGCGTTTGCGGAGGCCAGAGCCGCTCGCACGTCCTCCAGGCCAATGCCGTATTTGAATAGAGCATTCGGGTTGAGCTCGATGCGCACAGCCGGCAGCGCGCTGCCACCGATGTTGACCTGACCGATACCCTCCAGCTGCGAGAATTTCTGCTGCAGCACCGAGGACGCAGCATCGTAGATCTGACCCTGCGTGAGAGTGGACGAGGTGAGTGCGAGGATCATGATCGGCGAGTCTGCCGGGTTCACCTTGCGATAGGTGGGATTGCTGCGCAAGCTCGCTGGGAGATCCGCGTGGGCCGCGTTTATTGCCGCTTGCACATCTCGGGCCGCGCCATCGATATCCCGATCCAGTCCAAATTGTAGCGTGACCCGCGCACTCCCCACGGTGCTGGACGAGGTCATCTCCGTCACGTCCGCAATCACACCCAGATGACGCTCGAGCGGAGTCGCCACGCTGGTTGCGACTACCTCGGGGCTCGCTCCGGGCAGCTGCGCCTGGACTGAAATGGTCGGGAAGTCGACCTGAGGCAGAGGTGCCACAGGGAGCTGAAAGAACGCGATCATCCCAGCGAGCGCCAGGCCGATGGTAAGGAGACTCGTAGCCACAGGTCGGCGAATGAAGAACGCCGAGGGATTCACAGCGCCGGACTCCCCTCGCCGCTCGCGTTCAACTCGCCGGAAAACCGCACGCCCAAGCGCTCTGCGATCCGATCGAAGGCGAGATAAATCACGGGCGTCGTAAACAACGTCAGTACCTGACTGACGATGAGCCCGCCGACAATTGTAATTCCCAGCGGATGGCGCAGTTCGGAGCCCGTACCCGTGCCGATCATGAGGGGAAGCGCCCCCAAGAGCGCTGCCATTGTCGTCATCAGGATCGGGCGCAGCCGCAGAAGACAGGCCTGAAAGATGGCCTCACGGGGTGGCTTGCCCTCTTTCCGTTCCGCCTCTAGGGCAAAGTCGATCATCATGATCGCGTTTTTCTTCACAATTCCAATGAGGAGCACAATCCCGATGATCCCGATGATCCCGAGATCATCGCCCGCCATCATGAGGCCGAGCAGTGCGCCGATCCCGGCGGAGGGGAGTGTTGACAGAATTGTCACAGGATGCACATAGCTTTCGTACAGGACGCCCAACACAATGTAGACGGTGACAATGGCCGCAAGGATCAAGAACAGCTCGTTTCCCAGCGCCGACTGAAATGCAAGCGCAGCCCCTTGGAACGCCGTGAATATGCTTGCCGGCAGGCCGATCTCGCGCTCCGCTGCCTTCACTGCCGCTACTGCTTCCCCGAGAGAAGCCCCGGACGCTAAATTGAACGAGATACTCGTCGCTGGGAATTGACCGAGATGGTTGATTTGCAACGGCGCTGTCTGCTCTGTCACCTGGGCGATGCTAGACAGCGGTACCTGGCCACTCGCTGCGGTTGATGAAGGCAGATACATGGCGCTCAGATCCGGAAGGGCGCTCTGCTGCGACGGCTTCGCCTCAAGGATCACGCGGTATTGATTCGACTGTGTGAAGATCGTGGAAACAATGCGCTGCCCAAACGCATCGTAAAGTGCATTGTCGACAGTGGCCGGCGTGATACCGAATCGACCCGCAGTGTCGCGATCGATCGTGATGTAGGCTGAAAGCCCGTGCTCCTCTAAATCTGAGCCAGCGTCGCTAAACTGCGGCAACTGATTGAGCCGCTCGACCAGCTTCGGCGCCCATATCCCGAGTTCTTCTGGATTGGCATCCTCTAATACGAACTGGTATTGCGTCCGGCTCACACTCGTATCGATCGTCAGATCCTGTACGGGCTGCATGTAGAGGGCGATGCCGGGCACCTCCCGCGTTTCCTTCTGCAAGCGGCGAATAATTTCGGTCACACCAATGTTTCGTTCGTCGTGCGGCTTCAGGTTGATGAGAAAGCGGCCGCTGTTCAGCGTCCGGTTTGTACCGTCGACGCCGATAAATGACGACAAACTCTCCACGTCCGGGTTCTTCAGAATGGCTGCAGCCAAAGCCTCTTGCCGCTCCGCCATCGCGGCGAAGGACACCGACTGCGGTGCGTCAGAGATGCCTTGAATGAGGCCAGTATCTTGGACGGGAAAGAATCCCTTCGGAATCACGATGTAGAGAATCGTAGTCAATACGAGTGTGGCAACCGCCACGACGAGTGTCGCCGTCTGCCGGTCGAGAACCCAATTTAATGCCCGTTCATAGGATCGAGTCAATGCCTCGAACCATTCGCGATTCAATCGCGCGAAGGCCGTCTCCCTGGTCTCAGAGGTGCGCCGTAGAAGTTTGGCGCAAAGCATGGGGACGAGTGTGAGCGATACGACTGCTGAGATGAGGATGGTTACGGCGAGCGTGACTGCGAACTCACGAAACAGACGCCCCACCACATCGCCCATGAAAAGCAGCGGAATCAGCACGGCGATGAGCGATATCGTGAGGGACACGATCGTGAACCCGATCTGCTCCGAACCTTTGAGCGCAGCCGTTAGCGGCGGATCGCCCTCTTCGAGATAGCGCGTGATGTTTTCGATCATCACGATCGCGTCATCGACGACAAAGCCGGTCGCGATCGTGAGAGCCATCAGGGAAAGGTTGTTGATGCTGTAGCCGAGCAAATACATCGCACCAAAAGAACCAATCAGGGAAAGCGGCACAGAGAGGCTCGGGATAATCGTCGCGCGCACGTTGCGGAGAAAGAGAAAAATTACAAGAACAACGAGGATCACGGCCAGCGTGAGCTCGAACTCGACGTCGCTTACCGAGGCACGGATTGTGGTCGTGCGGTCAGAAAGAATTGTCACGTCGATCGCGGAAGGGAGAGCGGCCTGCAGCTGTGGCAGCAGCGCCTTGATGCCGTCGACCACCGCGATCACATTGGCGCCTGGCTGCCGCTGAATGTTCAGGATGACCGCGGGCGTCGTATCCTTCCAGGCGGCGAGTTTGACGTTCTCTGCGTCTTCGATGACCTCCGCCACGTCCGATAGACGCACTGCATCGCCGTTCTTGTAAGCGACGATCAGACCCTTGTAGTCGTCTGCGTTTCGCAGCTGGTCATTGGCATTGATCGTGAGGGCGCGTGAGGGCCCGTCGAAATTTCCCTTCGGGGTATTGACGTTGGCATTCGCAATGGTGGTCCGCAGATCGTCAATGTTGAGGCCGTAGGCCGCAAGCTCTCGCAGATCGGCTTGAACCCGGACGGCCGGGCGTTGGCCGCCGCTGATACTGACCAAGCCGACGCCGGGAAGCTGCGAGATCTTCTGGGCAAGCCGCGTGTCGGCCATGTCTTCGACCTGCGGCAGAGGCAGAGTCTTTGAGGTGAGCGCCAAGGTCAGGATGGGCGCATCGGCGGGATTGACCTTGGCATAAATTGGAGGCGCCGGAAGATCCGACGGGAGAAGATTCCCGGCCGCATTGATAGCTGCCTGAACCTCTTGCTCGGCCACGTCCAGGCTCAGATTGAGGGCGAACTGCAGCGTGATCACGGAAGCGCCCGCAGAGCTTGATGAGGACATCTGGTTCAGACTCGGCATCTGACCGAACTGAACTTCGAGCGGGGCTGTGACTGAAGTACTCATGACATCCGGGCTTGCGCCGGGATAGAAGGTCTGGACCTGGATGGTCGGGTAGTCCACCTCCGGCAGCGCCGAAAGCGGAAGGAATTGGAAGGCGAGTATGCCCACCAACAGGATGGCCAGCATCAGAAGAGACGTGGCAACCGGGCGGAGGATGAACGGACGCGAGGGATTCATGCTCCCCTCACACGACGGATCCGAATCCGCCAGTCATTGTCCGTTCGCGGATTGCGACCGCTGCTCTTGGGGCGGTCCATGTGAGTGTCGACCTTGATGACCGGATGGCGTTTGCTGAGCATCGATCGAAGCGGTGGATTCCTTGGGCGCGCTATCGCGCACCTCGACCGTGGCGCCGTCGCGCAGCTTGTCAGCGCCATCGATCACCACGCGATCGCCTGGCGACAGACCAGATTGCACCACCACTTTCTCACCATCCACCGGACCGAGGGTCACGGCCTGCACCGTAACGGAGTTGTCGGGTTTCACGAGATAAACGAAGGTACCTGGCGCGCCGCGCTGGATCGCTGCGGTAGGAACCAGTGTTGCATCATGCAGCACGTCGACCAGTACGTTCGCGTTGACAAATTGATTCGGGAATAAGGTTTCGTTTGCGTTGTCGAACAGAGCCTTTAGCTTGACCGTCCCTGTGGTAGTATCGATCTGACTGTCTACAGCCGCAAGGACTCCTGTGGCGAGCTTCGTCGTTCGACTCCTGTCGTAAGCGGTCACCGGCAATTTTGCGCCATCATGCAGCCTCTTCAAGATGGGGGGCAGATCGTCTTCCGGCAGCACGAGAACCACGGTGATGGGTTGTGTCTGCGTAATCACGGCGAGGCCGGTGCTGCTGTTCACCTGGACGTAGTTTCCAGGGTCAACGAGCCTGAGGCCGACGCGACCGTCGATCGGTGAGACAATACGACAGTAGTTCAGATTGAGCCGGGCGTTGTCGACCAGACCCTGGTCGATTTTCACGGTGCCTTCGCTTTGTCGCACCGTATATTGCTGATCAACCACCTGTTGCTTGGCGATCGAATCTTGCTTGTCCAGCGTCTCGTATCGAGCCAAATCGATTTGAGCGACCTTCAGCGTCGCCTGATCTTTTAGAAGCTGACCCTCTGCTTGATCGAGCGCTGCTTGATAGGGGCGTGGATCGATCTGGGCGAGGAAGTCACCCTTGCGGACAGTCTGACCCTCCTTGAAGGCAACTTCCGTTAACTGACCGTTGATCTGCGTCTGGACGGTCACGGTGGCTAAAGGCGTCACTGTGCCGAGCGCATCCAGGGTGATGTTGAGATCTCCTTGGGCGGCGGTAGCAGCGCGTACTGGCATGGCCGCAATCGCCCCCGACCGGCCAGACTGAGTGTGCTGCGCGGACCGCCCGTGGATCCACCAGACGAGCGCAATGCCAAGCAGGACCAGCGATAGCCAGACGATTCGGCGTACTGTCAGTTGACGGAGCTGGCGCGGTAGGCGGGCTTGAAACGCATTCTGGCTGTCGTGTCTAAGGCCCCGGTCGTTCATCTCAGGTTCCAGCTCCGTGGAGGTCTTGCATGTGGATCGAATGGGCCTTTCGAGTGCTCTTCACCCAAGCCGAACCATGCGTGCCAATGACCGGATCGGAAAAAGATACCGAACTCGCGTGAGCACTTGACCGTGCCGTCGCACCCTCCAGACTTCTACCCCAGGGACCGGGGTGCCGTAGCCCATCGGAAAGGCTCCTCGTTGAACACGTTTCTCATTCAACCCAGCCGCAGCGCGTAGGAGACCTCTCCGCCCCAAGGCCCCAGTCCACGATGAAGTCGTGGCCATCGCGGGATCCCATTCCTTCGGGCGGCCTCGAGACCCGCTTCTGAGCGCAAAAGAAGCCGGACAAACCCCCAGTAGAGAGCGGCGCAGCAACCCTATCGGTTGACGCAGACAGCCGCATTTCGAACTCCAGGCTGAAGCTGGCTCTGAAGTGCAAAGCGTAGCGGCGGCGCGCCGCAGCCGAAGAGCCTGGGGGCGTTTTCCTCTGGAGATGCCCGCCTGTCGGCAGAGGAGTCGCAGAATGCTGCTTGGGCTCCGAAAATTCCTTTGCTTCTCAGTAGCTTGACTCGAATGCGGCCTGCCCCCGCAGACGCAACCGTCCCCTGGCCTTCTCCCGCCGAAGGGCTCGATTCCCCTGTGGGGGTGAATGGCCGCAGCCGATTTGGGCTCCCGCCGGCCCAAACTCGGGCGCGCTCTCCGCCCTCCTTCTCTCGTTTCCGGCGGTCCGTGGTTGCGCCCGGCAACGCGCGCCAGCGTCTGCCCTGCGTTCGAACCGTGATTCGTCGCATCGGTCGTCGAAGTCAAGAACGGGGTGGTTTGCCGTTATCCATCGAGCGTCATCCGTTCGCGAAAGGGTGGGTTCGAGCCATTGCCTGGGAGGGTAGTGAGCAGCGATTCCTCGGAACCACTCCGGCCGGAAGGCTGCAGGTACAGCATCAAAGACATGCGCTCCGCGCCTCCAGAGCGATGCGACACGCGTCCGGAGCGAACGTGTTCTCAGTCTCCTCAAGCCGCTTCTCGTCACGTGGTGACGCACGCCGCCGATGTGGGGCAGCGGAACAACGGGGGTACGGCGACTCATTCCGCCTTTCTATCCCGCGCGCCCGCGTCCTGCCCCAGCTTGGTAGAGCTACGTGGAGCGCCTCGTCGAGTCGCCCTTCTCGTTCAATTCCACAGCCGAGAGCTTCCCCTCGCTCAACCAGGCCTCTGCTTCGCGTTCCGTCTGGAATATATGCGTCGCCGCGAATTGCTCCTCAGCTAAGACTTCAAACATCCGTGTCATCCCGTACAGAGCGGTTCGACTGACGAGAATTGCACATCGTTGGAAGCGGTCTCGACCGCCCAGGCTTTTGAGTTGGTTCGCGACCTCATCTAGCTGATTGCGGTCCGGTAGGGAGGTACAAGCGGTAAGATCCAGGAGGACATTCAGTGGCCTCTGAAACTGCGGATCCGTCTGCAGCTGACGCAAATGATCCGCGACCTCCTCCGACGTCACGGAGCCTGTCCCCTTCGTTCGAATGAGCTCGCGCGCTAGCTCGATCTGGTAGCTGATGGGCATTGGATCGGTCCGGCCACCGTCGTGCGCCGTTTCCACCCGCACGTTTCGAACTCTAGCACTTGCCCGAGTAGGTTTGGAGACTGCAATACGGCGAGGCAAAGCCGATGCAAGCGCCCAAAACCTCTGGAACAGGATCGTCAGGACGAGACGAAGGGCCTTCCTGGGAGGCGATGCTGCGCGGGAGGGGCGGTCCTTGCGAGACGCGACGTCACTCGAGCGTCCGGGTAGTCTCTCGTGTCGGGCCCGGAATGCCGAGTGATTCGACGAAGTACGAGTTCTGGCAACGGACGGCCGGTTCAGCGGCGGCTGTGGCTAAGTTGATGAAACCATGATGCGGTTCCTCATGGCCGGGGCGCTGCTGGCCGCAGTTCTCGCGCTTCCGCCTTTCTGGTACGCCGTCCTCCCCACGCCGGCACCCGCCCTTCCGCCGCCCGGACGCCTTGTCGGGGTCTCCCCCGGCCTTTCCGTGAACCTCATCGAGGCGGGCGTAGGACCTCCGGTCCTCCTCGTGCATGGCCACCGAGCCTGCGCATACGACTGGACGCCCACGATTCGCGAGCTCTCCGCGACCGGGCATCGTGTGTTTGCGTACGACCGGATCGGCTACGGCTACTCAAACGGCCGCGCGCCTGCCCGTGTGACCGTCGAAACCAACGCGGCCGAGCTCCTCAGTCTGCTCGCCACACTCGACCTGCATGACGTGACGATCGTCGGCTGGTCCTATGGGGGGCGATCTCCATCGTCGCTGCGAAGCGGGACCCCACCCGCATCGCTCGCCTGGTGCTTGTCGGGAGTGTCGGGCCCGGCATCGAAAAGCGGGCCACGTTGCCCGAGCCGTTGGTCGAGTTCCTGGCGGGCCCCGGCCTGTCTTGGATCTCGAGCGTTCCGCCCCTTTGGCGCCGCTTTCACACGGCGACGAGCCGGGTGGCGTTCTCTCCAGACCCGGTTCCCAACTGGTACCTGACCCAGCTCGAGGCCAACTTCGCGCGCCCGCACACGCTGGACACGTTCCGCTCGGAGGGTCGTGATCTGGGCGGCGAGGCCGATCTTGACCCGAACCCGATTGAAGTCCCGATGCTCGTGATTCAGGGCGACGAGGATCGCCTCATCCCGCGCGCCATCGGAGAGGAGATCCACACGCGCGCGCCCCAGTCGACGCTCCAGGTGATCCCGCACGCTGGCCACATGCTCCCAATCACCCATGCCGCGCTCCTCGCCGACGCGATCGCTAACTTTGTCGCCCACGACCAGCGCTAAGTGGGGCTTCGATCGCACACCAGAAGACACTCGGATCGTTAAAGAAACACTTGCGCAAAATGCAAGTACCGATATCTGCGGGCTTCAGCATTCGGCCACAATCTAAGCAGACACGAGCGCGTGATTTCACGAATGACAGAGCGCCTATCCCATCCCCTCGGACAGCTCCTTCACGGAAGAGGAGCCCCCTGGGCGCTTAAGCGCGTCAACCGGGCCCCCTTCGATCTCGTCCGAGGGGGTGGAGAGCGGTGTTCACCCTCCGCCTCGCACACGAGGCACCGACTGATGGTTTTGGATCGCTTCAGTGCGAGATCAGCGAGCGGGTTTCCAAGGAGGGAGCC
>DATFYN010000517.1:0-4401 GCA_035315025.1 Myxococcota bacterium | reverse complement strand
GCCTCGGCACGTCGATGCTCTACACTTCCGGTACGACAGGGCGGCCCAAAGGCGTCTATCGGAAAGCCATCCCGCGCTCCCCTCTTACAGCGCCGCTGACCCGTACCGCGAACTTCCGTCCCGCGGAGGACCGGGCTCTCGTCACCGGGCCCCTGTACCACGCTGCGCCCCTCGCACTCAATCTTGCCTTCCCCCTGGCTGCGGGAGTGGGCTGTGTCCTGATGGAGCGCTGGGACCCGGAGAGTACGCTGCAGATCGTCGAACGATTCCGCATCACCCACACCCATATGGTGCCGACCATGTTCCACCGCCTCCTCGCGCTGCCCGAGGAGAAGCGCGCGCGCCATGACACCTCGTCGCTGCGCTGGGTCCTGCATGGCGCGGCGCCATGCCCCGTCCATGTGAAGCGCGCAATGATCGAGTGGCTGGGTCCGGTCCTCTTCGAGTACTACGCGGCGACCGAAGGCGGCGGCACGTTCATTGCCGGGGAAGAGTGGCTGCGCAAACCCGGCAGCGTGGGCCGCCGGCTCGATCATCAGCCCGTCGAGATTCTCGACGAAGTGGGGACACCGCTGCCACCGGGCAAGGTCGGAACCGTCTACTTCGGCGCGCCGCCGAGCGGGCGCTTCGAGTACTTTCACGCCCCCGAGAAGACGGCTGCGGCCTACCGCGGCGACGCATTTACGATGGGTGATCTTGGCTATTTCGACGAGGATGGATTCTTGTTTCTCACGGGACGAAGTGCCGAGGTGATCATCTCGGGCGGCGTCAACGTCTATCCGGCCGAGATCGACGCCGTGCTCCTCGAGCATCCGGCCGTGGCCGACGTCGCGACGGTGGGCGCGCCAAACGACGAGTGGGGCGAGGAGGTGAAAGCCGTCGTCCAGCTCAAGGCTGAGGCCGCACCGAGCCCCACGCTGGCCGCCGAGCTTTTGGCCCATGCGCGGGCCCGGCTCGCCGCATTCAAGTGTCCCCGGAGCATTGACTTCACAAACAAACTGCCGCGCCTTCCGACCGGAAAGATCGTACGGCGGCTCGTGCGCGATCGGTATTGGCAAGGGCGCAGCAGAAAGATTTAGGGAGTGAACATGCCGGGCTTGTGTGACGGCCGGATCGTGATCATCACGGGAGCGGGGCGCGGCATCGGGCGCGGCTATGCCCTCGAGTTCGCGCGCCAGGGCGCGAAGGTCATCGTCAATGACCTTGGCGGAGCCGTGGACGGAACCGGCTCGACCCTCACGCCGGCGCAGTCGGTCGTGGAGGAGATCCACAAATCCGGCGGTCAGGCGCTGGCGAATGGCGACGACGTATCGGACTGGGAGGGCGCGCAGCGCCTGATCCATAGCGCGACGGAGACTTTCGGGGGGCTCGATGTCCTGGTGAACAATGCAGGAATTCTGCGCGATCGGATGCTGTTCAACATGAGCGCAGAAGAATGGGACTCCGTGATTCGCGTGCACCTTCGGGGCACTTTCTGCACGACACGTCACGCCGCGGCGTACTGGCGCGATCGCGCGAAGAGTGGGAGACCCAACCAAGGCCGTGTCATCAACACGACCTCCGTCTCGGGGCTCTATGGCAACGCAGGTCAGTCGAACTACGGCGCGGCGAAGGCGGGCATTGCCGCCTTCACCATCATTGCCGCGAAGGAGCTCGAGCGTTTTGGCGTGACGGTGAATGCGATCTCGCCCGGGGCCCTCACGCGGATGACGGAGAACCTGCGACCGGGAGCAAGTAACGCTCTTGCGCAGGGCTTTGACCCCCGGTCACCCGAAAACATTGCGCCCATTGCGGTCTGGCTCGGGAGCATGGAGTCCAGCCAGGTCACAGGGCGGGTCTTCGAGGTTTCGGGGGGGCGCCTCTGCCTCTCGGAAGGTTGGACGCGCGGCCCGGAGGTCGAGCGCAACGCGCGCTGGGAGCCGGCGGAGCTTGGCCCGATCGTGCGCAGCCTCCTCGAGAAGGCGCGGCCCGCGGAGCCGATGAGCCGCCCGCGCGCGAGTTAGTTAGCGGCGCGTCCTGAAAAAGGCCCGCACGTCGTCCACCAAGAGATTCGGGACCTCGAGCGCCGCGAAGTGTCCGCCTTCGGCCATCTCGCTCCAGCGCTCGATGCGGTAGAGCCGCTCTGCCCAGCGGCGTGGCGGCCGGAAGAGCTCGTGCGGAAAGATCGCGGCAGCGGTCGGGACTTCGACCCGCCCCTCGACCGGGCCAAAGCGGCCCGAGCGTCGCGATTCATAGTAGAGCCGCATCGACGACGCGATCGTCCCCGTTACCCAATAGAGCGTCAGGTTCGTGAGAAGCTCGTCTCGCCCGAAACGCCGCAGCGGGTCTCCGCCGCAGTCACTCCAACGCCGGAACTTGTCGAGGATCCAGGCTGCGAGGCCTGCGGGCGAGTCGAGAAGTGCCGCCCCCACGGTGTCGGGCTCGAGGGTCTGAACGGCCTGGTACGCCGCGCCCTCGCTCATATAGCGGCGGGCCGCTTCGAGGTCCGCCAGTTCGCGCGGGGAAAGGCTACTCACGGGATCGTCCGCCGGCCGAGGCGCGAGCACCAGGTTCAGGTGGAGGCCGCAGCACCGTTCGCGGTCGAGGAGCGCGACATACGAGTTCACCACGGCGCCCCAGTCGCCGCCCTGTGCGCCGTAGCGCGAGTAGCCAAGGCGCTGCATGAGGGTGATCCACATCTCGGCAACGCGCTTTACGTCGCAGCCGGGTGCGCGCGGCGCCTGCGAGAAGCCGTAGCCTGGGAGCGAGGGGCAGACCACATGGAAGGCATCTTCCGACCGGCCGCCGTATGCCACGGGATCGGAGAGGAGAGCCACGATCTTCATGAACTCGGCGATGGAGCCCGGCCAACCGTGGGTCACAAGGAGTGGAAGCGCGCCGGGCTCCTTCGAGCGTTGGTGCAGGAAGTGGATGCGCAGACCATCGATTTCCGTCGTGAACTGCGGGATGCGGTTCAGTGCGGCTTCTTGGCTTCGCCAGTCGAAGTCGCTCCGCCAGAAGCTCGTGATCTCGCGGAGCCACTCCGGATTCGCTCCGTACTCCCAGCCGGAACCTGGAATCGGTACGACGAACCGGGTGCGCGCGAGACGTTCGCGCAGGTCTTCCAGCACTCCTTCCGCGACGCGAATCTCGAACGGGTGGATCTCCGCGCTCAGGCGAAGGCCTCGACGACCGCACGCGAAAGCAGCGTCCGGATGCGAAGCGCCGGTGTCATCGGAAGAGTTCCATTCGTGAGGAGGACGAAGGTGAGGTCGCGCTCCGGATCGGCCCAGCAAAGGACGCAGGAGAGGCCCGCGTGGCCGAAGGCCCGGGGCGACGCGGCGCCGAATCCGAAAAGGGGCTCGGGGGGCTCTCCTCGCAGACGCCAGCCAAGGCCCCAGGTTGTCGGACCAAGATCCACCTCGCGCAGCGCAGGCGGGACACCTGGCCAGAGCGGGAGCCCCTCGCGCACGCCGGGAAGCTGGATGCGCAGCGCCTCGCGCGCAGTCTCGGCCCGAAGAAGCCGGTGCGAGCCGAGGGCGCCCTCCCCAAGCCAGCAGCGAAGAAAACGCCCTAAGTCCTCGGCGGTGCCGTAGGCACCCCCGGCAGGATGACCCGCCGCGCGAAAGGACGGTTGATTTACCGCCTCAGCCCAGCGTCCGTCCTCATGATCCGAAGGGTGCGCGTACACCCAGGCGACGCGCGGCTCGCTTTCGGGAGGCAGTGGAAGATGCGTAGAGCCCATCCCAAGGGGCTCGAGCACGCGCTCGCGAAGGGCGTGTGCCAGGGGGGTCCCCGCTGCACGCTCAAACACCGCGCCGAGTAACGCGAACGCGGTCTGGCCGTGATAGACCGCACGGGAGCCGGGTGGCGTATCGGGGACGAGAGCGTGCAGCGTCGCCACAAAGGGCGCGCTCGATCCGAAGCCGAGAATGTCGGGACCGGGCGAAACCGGGATACCGGCACTGTGCGTGAGGAGATGACGCACGGTGATGCCGCCCTTCCCGTGGACTTCAAATCCGGGGAGGAAGCGCGCCACCGGGTCATCGAGCGCGAGTTTCCCGTCATCCACGGCGCTTAGCACGAGCGTCGCGACGAGCGGCTTCGTCATGGAGAAGAGCGGGAAGATGGTGGAGGGT
This sequence comes from Myxococcota bacterium, assembly GCA_035315025.1. Lineage (GTDB taxonomy): Bacteria > Myxococcota_A > UBA9160 > UBA9160 > UBA9160 > UBA9160. Next base: position 283 of record DATFYN010000517.1, on the reverse strand, counting down.
TGGACCTTTGCCGGGGGCTCGTGACGCGCGAGCCCCACCGCATGGACGCCGGCCACGTTTCCGCCCTGCGTGACGTGCAGCACGCCGCCCGCGAATAGCCCTTCTGCGGCAAAGCCGTCGAGGAGCGCGAAGGCTTTGCTGAGTGGGGTTTTCGGGGCCGCGGGCATCGCGGGATTCTAACGGGGGGTGACATCTGCGCGCATCCGGTGTTTGATGAGCCCTGGACGAGGGAGGACCGAAAGATGGCGACGCGTGCAATCGACTGCTGGGTGAACGTGAACAT
>DATFYN010000516.1:0-2032 GCA_035315025.1 Myxococcota bacterium | reverse complement strand
TGCGGCCGTGATCCCGCGCTTTATCCGGGCGTGTCTCCGGGGGGAGCCTCCGCGGATCTATGGCGATGGGGAGCAAACCCGAGACTTTACGTTCGTATCGGACGCAGTGGAGGCGAATCTTCTCGCCTCTCGTGCGCCGCGCGCTGCGGGTAGCGTGATCAACGTGGCCGGTGGCCGTCGCACGAGCCTCAATCAGCTTTTCGCAGCGATTCGGACGCAAACCGACGCAAAGGTCGAGGCCATCCACGAAAAGGCGCGGGTTGGTGACGTGCGTCACAGTCTTGCAAGCCTCGACCGCGCGCGGGAGCTTCTCGGCTACGCTCCCGCAGTCGAGCTCAACCTGGGGCTCGCGAAGACGATCGAGAGCTTTCGAGCCTGAACGCCCGCGGGGCCGCGCGGTGTTTGCCAGAGGGGTAAGGGTATGAACATCTGTGTCGTTGGGACCGGCTACGTCGGTCTCGTGACCGGCGCTTGCTTTGCGGAGTTCGGCGTGACGGTCGTGTGCGCGGACAACAACGAGGAGAAGATCAAGGCCCTGCAGCGGGGGGAGATCCCGATCTACGAGCCGGGGCTCGATACCCTCGTGCATCGCAACGTGCAGGCGGGCCGCCTCTCCTTCACCACCAATACGGGGGAGGCCGTCTCGGGAGCACTCGTCGTCTTTATCGCCGTGGGTACGCCGCCGCGTGCCGACGGGAGCACCGACCTCTCCCACGTCGAGGCGGTAGCCCGCGAGATCGGCCGCGCCATGGACAGCTACAAGGTGGTCGTGACCAAGAGCACCGTACCCGTGGGCACCTCCCAGCGTGTGAAGGAGCTCGTTCAGGAGGAGCTCCACGCGGCCAAGAAGAAGGTGCGCTTCAGCGTGGCCTCGAATCCAGAGTTTCTGCGGGAGGGGGCTGCGATCCAGGACTTCATGCGACCGGACCGCGTCGTGATTGGTACCGAGGACGACGAGGCCGTAGCCATTCTGAAGGATCTCTTCCGGCCGCTCTACTTGATCCAAGCCCCCTTCGTTTTGACGAACATTCCGACCGCCGAGCTCACGAAATACGCTGCCAACTCCTTCCTTGCGATGAAAGTCTCCTTCATCAACGAGTTCGCGAACCTCTGCGAGCGGATCGGCGGCGACGTCCACGCGATCTCACGCGGCATCGGACTCGACGGCAGGATTGGTCCCAAGTTCCTGCATCCTGGCCCCGGCTTCGGAGGATCCTGCTTCCCGAAGGACACACGCTCGGCCGCACATTTTGCACGCGAGGTGGGCGACGAGCTCGAGATCATCGAGGCCGTGATCCGCGTGAATGACCGCCAGCGCTGGCGCATGGTCGAGAAAATTGTCGGCGCCATGAAGGGCGATGTATCCGGGAAGACGGTCGGTGTCCTTGGCCTTTCGTTTAAGCCCGAGACCGATGACATGCGGGACGCTCCGGCGGTGGAAATCGTGCAGTCGCTGATCTCGCGGGGTGCACGTGTACGAGCCTACGACCCGGCCGCCATGTCGAAGGCGCAAAAGCTCTTGCCCGAGGTCCAGATGTGTCAAAACGAGTACGAGGCCTGCCAAGGTGCCGACGCGCTGGTGCTCATCACCGAGTGGAACCAGTTCCGAATGCTCGATCTCGAGCGCGTGAAGGGCCTGCTTCGGACACCGGTGGTCATCGACCTGCGCAACGTGTACGAGCCCGAGCCCATGCGTGCCGCGGGCTTCGCGTACACCTGCGTGGGGCGCATCTAAGGGAAGAGGCGTCCAGTGGCTGGTCTCTCCGCGCTCCGGCGCCGAACCCATGCCGTGATCCTCGCGGGGGGTGCAGGCGAGCGCTTCTGGCCGCACTCTCGCCGCCACCACCCAAAGCCGCTCCTCCGGGTGGGGGGTCGCGAGACGCTCCTCGCCGCCACGGTGGAACGCGCGATCCGCTGCGTCCCAAAAGATCAGGTCTGGCTCGTCTGCGGACCCGAACACGCGGCTGCAATGCGCCGCGAAGCGGGGCTCCCTTCCTCCCGGACCCTCGTTGAGCCGCGCCGGCGCAATACG
>DATFYN010000515.1:0-24898 GCA_035315025.1 Myxococcota bacterium | reverse complement strand
CCCGGTATTGCCTGCGCCCTTATAGAAGCGGACACCGGTGATATATCCAGCCACGTCCACCTTGAATTTGACGCCCACTTCGATTGCATTCGGGTCATTGACCGAAGAATTCTTGGGCGTCGTGGAGCTGCTCCACGCATCGCAAGGACAGTTTGGCGGAGTAAGTGTTGTGAAGGACCAGGTTGCTGGGGCAGCGAGCGCATTCCCCGACAGGTCCGTGCCGCCACTTACCGTGGCGCTATAGGTCGTCCCAGGTGCGAGGGCGCTGTTCGGCAAAAGCGTGGCCGTCGGAGGAGCGTAGCTCACCGTTGCAGGTATCAATGTGCCGTTGGGATTCGCCTCGGTCGGAGGGCCATGCAGTACGAAGTCGGAGGTGTTGATCGTGGCAGGATTCATCACCTTGCTAAAGGTGGCGGTGATCGTCGCGCTTGGACTCAGCGTGCCGCCATTCACCGGTGATGTCGAAATCACGGTCGGTAGCGTCGTGTCGGCGACATAGGTGGCGGTGTACGCCCCCGCCGCCGCCGGAAAGAAGGCATACCCGACGCCTTTGATGAAATCGGTCGTAAAGGCTACGGCGCCGCCTGGACCCGTGATCGTTGCGAGGGCGAGGGCGGCGGGGACGTGCGTCGGCAGCATGGCCTGTAGTCCATTGGCGCCGGTACCCGGAGTAACCATAAAGCTGAGATGGCTACCGTCCCAACCGAGTGTCCCGAACGAAGAACCGTTGCGAGCGTCGAGCCAATTCAGCATCTGAACTTGGGAAACGATCGGGACCCCGCGGGTCTGCGCCGACCTGACAACGAAATCAGACACATCGCTGGGGTTGAAATCTGTATGCGCGTTTACAGTATAGGCACCGTAGTACCCCTGCGCGCCCACCGCCGCTCCCAACAAGGTGTCGCTGGTGAGTGGGTAGCTCTGCCCCGATTCATCGGTCATCTGAGTTGTCGCGTTGTAGACATCGATGATGGTTCCGTTCAGATCCGCGAAACGCATGGGCATTGCAGAGCCGGTAAAGTAACCGGGGCGGTCCTGCACCCAACTGGGCGGCCAGAAGTAGTAACTGGTGTCTAGCCGCATCCCATATTTGAGCTCTTCCTTCGCGCCGGTGACCCAATCGCTCCAGGCGATACAATGGTGACGTTGAGTCCGGGGAGCCGGAAGGTTCGGATAGGCACTCGCGAAATTGGCCAACTGGTCGATATAGAAGGCGTCGAGCGAAGCCTGTGTCCAATCGGCGCAATTCGTATTGAGGTGCATCGACACCTCAAAGCCCTGCGCCACATAACTCGCCGCCTGGGCGGGCGTTAAGAGCGTTGTCTCCGGGTAAATGTTCGAGGTCGAGCGAACGCACTCCCAGTTCGCCACGTTGCAGCCAGGGGCGCTATCGGCAATGTATTGGTCGAATCGACCCGCGGTACCCCCGTTTACGTGATCGTCCCCGGTCATGATCACGACCGCTTTCTTGCCGTTCGGGAAGTACCAGAAGCGGGGCAGCGGCATTTGGGCGAGGTTCATCTGCAGCATCAAGTTGGCAAGCAGGCGTTGCTGCTCGTCTGCCTGAGGAATTGCTACTTCGGTATTGAGATCGACCCAGTCGGGCTCTGGATCGTTCAAGATCGACCCGTCGGGCTGCGTCACGTCGACCGCATCGCCAAAGAACTTGTCGTCAGACCGAATCGGCGATAGTCCATCGCGCTCTTGTGCCCCCCAGGCTGGGTTCCCCTGGCGCATATAGACAATCGACGTGGCCAAGTCGTACGCAAACGCCGCCGCGTGGCCTCCAGCTTGCCCGACGCTATTCAGGGTCACTGCAGGATTTACCGTGGGCGTCGTCGCATTGGTGTAGAGGGTGGCAAGCTTCGAAGCGCCGTTCAATGCGTAAAGGTCGGCCGTCCCATGGAACTGCATGACGTGACCCACGATGCCATTGCCAGGACTCTTTGACGTGTCGACGAGGAGGTAGGTGTTCGACAGGGTCGTACCCAGGGGAGTGAGTCCGAGGAGGTTGGCGAGCTGTAGATCCGGGCGCATCGCGATTAGATTTCCGCCTCCGTTCACCCAATTGGTGAACATCGTCACTTGCGCGGCGGAGAGCGGTGTCGAGCCCAGGATCACTAGCTGATAGGCGGAGAGCGTAGTCGATGTCACCGTGGAGATGTCGGCGACATCAAAAAGATTCAACCCTTCGGTGTGCAGGATCTCCGTATAGTAGGTACTGAAGGTCGCAGGAGCCGCCGTGATGACGAGAATGGGATGACCCGCCCCTGGGAGCGTCGCGGCGCTCGCGGACGGGATGAGCCAATCCAACGCCTGCTCGATGAAGGTGGAGATCGTGCCAGCCACCGACGGGGCAGTCCTCGGTTCGACGATCCGCGGCGTTTGGAGCGCAAGCGACAGACGCCCGACCGCTGAGGTAAGTCCGGATCGCTGTGAAGAATTGCTGGCCTGCGGCGCGATCGGGACGAGAAGGGTCTGAACCCGCGTTCCCTTCGTATGATCCCACTGGGTGAGCTGATTGTCTTCGCCCGCGGAAAACAGATTGCCCGTCGGACTAAAGACCAACGCATTGATTGGATTGTTGGATACGGAAAGCGAGGTGATGAGCTTGCTGGTCGCAGGCTCCCACACCAGGATCTTGGCGTCCTCTCCAGCGGAAACGAGCGTCTTGCCGTCGGGGGAGAAGGCAAGGCTCCTGATCGGTGCCTGGTGGCCTGCCAGCGACCTGATCTCCTGGCCGGTCGCGGCATTCCAGAGAATCACGCGCGTATCTTGACCTGCGCTGGCCAGCCATTTGCCGTCCGGGCTAAAGGCGACTGCAGAGATCTCCGCCGTGTGGGCGAGTAACGTCTGGAGCGGCTTCCCACTCACGACATCCCACAGGATGACACGCTTATCTGCCCCGCCGCTTACCAAGCGTCCACCATCCGCGGAAAACGCGAGGCTATTCACAAAGTCTTTGTGTCCGTTCAGGATTTTTTCCAGCTTGCCGGTCGCTGCGTTCCACAGCATGATTCGCGTTTCTTCGCCGGCGCTGGCGAGGAACTTGCCGTCGGGACTGGCGGCGATCGTTCGAATGGGTTGTTCATGACCGCGAAGCGCGATCTGTTGCTTGGCAGTAGTGACATCCCATACGTGCACTTCGCTGTCGCGACCAGCGCTGACGAGGTGCTTTCCGTCTGCGGTGAAGGCCACAGCTGTCACCGCGGCGCCGTGGTGTCCTACGACAGCCGCCCGTTGCCCACCGGATGTTCCAGTGCCCAGATTCCAGAACCGAACCCTGCCGTCCTTGCCTCCAGTACCCACGAGCGTGCCATCGGGGCTCACGGTCAGGGCGGTGACTCCGTTCCAAGCGTGTACACGGCCCTTCTTGCGCCCATTCTGTGGAGGTGCCGGGGGACTATTGGGACTCACCGGGTTCGTGCTTGGGCTCGACGCACCGAAGACGAGCGAAGGATTGCCTTGCGCAGAAGGGGTGGCAGCGGTCGGCATCGGGATCCCACCGCCGACGGCGCCCGCGGAACCCGGGACCGCCGGGGTGCCGAACACGGGGACCTGGACAGCCACCTGCTGCATGCCAACCGCCACGTCCCAGACGGTGAGATGCCCATCGTTCGACAGGCCTGCAATCGTCTGCCCGTTAGAACCAAACGCCGCCAGGGCCAGAGCGTCGCCCGGGACACTCAATGCCCGGCGAAGGTTCAAGCCAGGCACGCTCCACAACTGAATCTGGTTGTTGGTGCTGAGACTTGCCAGAGTGGTGGCGTCGGAACTGAAGAGCAGACCGCGAATCGCTCCTCCGACTTGGCCGGGTAGCGTGGCTTGGGGTGGGCCGCCTGTCACGGCCCAGAGCCTGATTTGAGCGTCGCTTCCGGCGCTCGCGATGAATTTGCCATCGGGGCTTAGCGCCATGCTGCTGATGACGCTTGGTCCCGCGAAAACCCGTTCAATCGGCGGGGAGTCCGAACTCCAGAGAGCGATGCGGCTCCCCTGGCTGCTCGCCAAAGTTACCCGGTCTGAGCTGTACACCAGATTGCTTACGGGGAGACCCGTTCCGCCAGAAACGGTCGACCGCTCGAGGCCGGTTGCGACATCCCAGGTACCGATCGTGCTGTCCGTGCTCCCGCTCGCCAAACTTCGCCCATCCGGGCTGAAGACGATTCGACTGATGACGGCTGGCTGCCCGATCAAGACCCGCTTTGTGATGCCGGTCTGCGCGTCCCACAGGAGGATCCGGTTCCCTCCGCTTACACCTGCCAAGGTTCCCCCGTCCGGACTGAACACAGCGCTCGTGATTGTGATGCCGCGGTCGCCAGAACACGTCGAAATCTGTCCCCCCGACCCTGTATTCCAGAGCCTCACCGTGTCTCCGCGCGCGCTGGCCAGCACGCTGCCATCTCCGCTGAAGGCAAGTTCGCTCACCGGGATGCCCGGCGGGTCCGCGAGGGCGAGCAGAAGCCGACCTGTCGCAACCTCCCAAAGGTTGATCTGGTTGGCATCATCCACATTGGCCAAGAGCCTGCCGTCCGGACTAAATGCAGCCTGTGTGAAATGATCGGCACTGCCACTGAGGGTCTGCTGTAGTCCCGCCGTCGCCACATCCCAGACCAAAACGGCGCCATCGGGACGAACGCTCAGCAAGCTCCTCGCGTCGCTGCTGAAGGCGACCTGGGTTACCGGCGCACCATCGGGACTTCGCAGGACCGCGCGCTCCGCGCCGCTCGTCGGGTCCCACAAGATGGCCGTTGAGTCTCGGCTCCCGCTGGCAAGGAGTTTTCCGTTGGGGCTAAACGCGATCCCGTTTACTACATCGCTGTGGCCGGAGAGGACCTGCTTCGTAGCGCCCGTCGTGAGGTCCCAGAGGACGACCCGTGGATCGTCGCCGATGCTCGCGAGCGTCGTGCCATCGGGGCTGAAGGCCACCTCCGTCACGTTGGTGCCGAGGCGATCCGCGAGAAGGGTAGTTGCCTTGGTTCCGCTCGCGAGATTCCAGAGGACGACCCGATGGTCCTCGCCGACACCCGCCAACGTCTTCCCAGTCGGATCAAAGGCAATTCCAGTGATTGGCGAAGCGTTCCCGACGAGCGCAGCGCGCTCCTGCCTGGACGCCACGTCGAAAAGGAGGACCCGGTTGTCATTTCCTGTGGTAGCGAGCGTCTTCCCATCCGGGCTAAGCGCAACGGTCGTGAGCCGGCTCCCCGCCTGGAACGCCTGATTCAGCGCCGAGGTGGCGGTGAGCGGTGCGGGAACCGAGGCGGTCGCCTGGCCAATGCAAACCGCCCCGAAAAATCCCAATCGGAGGAGCCAAAGGTAACCACGACGCATTTCTAATGCTCTCCGTTGAGATAGTACGACCGCCCATCGCGATCGTTACGCATTCGTGGCCAGCAGGCGCAGGCGCGTGTCGCTTCAGCTCGCCCCACGGCGGAACAGCACCGCAGTGACCGTGCGCAAAAGGAGGCGCAGATCGGTGATCAGCGACCAGTTGTCGATGTAGAGCAGGTCCAGCTTCATCCACTCGGCAAACCGAATCTCATTTCGGCCGCTCACCTGCCAGATGCAAGTGATGCCTGGGCGCATCGAAAGCCTCCGCCTCTCCGTAAGCTCGTACTTCATCACCTCGTCTGGCGTCGGGGGACGAGGCCCCACAAGGCTCATGTCGCCGCGTAACACGTTCCAGAGCTGGGGGAGCTCGTCGGTACTCCAGCGGCGGAGCCACCGCCCGACGCGCGTCACGCGCGGATCGCACGTGATCTTGAAGACCGGCCCATCCATCTCGTTCAGGTGCAAGAGCTCGACCTTCCGGTTCTCAGCGCCGACGTGCATGGTCCGCAGCTTCACTATCTCGAAGCGACGACCATTGAGTCCGCAACGCACCTGGCGGAAAAAAACTGGGCCGGGAGAGTCGCGACGGATGGCCAACGCACAGAGGCCTAAGAGGGGTGCCGCGAGTACGAGTCCTACCGCCGCCCCCACGATGTCGATCAAACGCTTGAGCGCGAGCTTCACCTCGTTGTGATGAACCGGCGCGAAGCTTAAGGCCGCGAGGGTGTCGAAGTAGCACACCCGCGGGGCCGGGAGGTGATTGCCGAAGAGATCCGAGAGCAGGGTGACGGGGACGCCGCCTACCGCGCAGGCGTGCACCACCGGCGCGACAGACGGGAGCATCGAGAGCGGGCATGCGATCAAGGCTTCGTCGATGGCTTCGTCGCGCAGCAATGCCGGTACATCGACGAACTTGTGCGCACGCTCCAGAGCGACGGCCCGCCCGCCCTCCGGTTCGCTGTCATCGACGAAAGCCACAATGCGAAGTCCCCATTCCGCATGGCTTGCGATCACCTGTTCCACGTAGCGCGCGCGGGGTCCCGAGCCGATCACGAGGACGTTGCGGTAGTTGGCGCCCGCGCGGCGGGCTGCACGAAGGACGGCAAAACCCCCGACGCGGATCGAGGCAAGCATCGCGAAGTTCGCGAGCCCGAACACCAGGGGAAAGAGGGGGGCGATCGGCGCGGAAATGGCAAATGCCACAGTCGAGACCATGACGACGCCCGCGGTGCTGGCTCCGGCCAGTGGGGAGAGCACGCTCAGCAGGTTCTCGTGCCGGCGGGAGCGGTACATTCCAAGGCGGTCTAAGACGAGCGGCCAGGCCAAGCAGGCCAGGCAGCCGAGCGCCATAAATGCGAAGTTGATCACTTGGGGCCGCGCCAGCGGATCGCGCATCGCGGGCCAATAGGCAAGCGCTGCGAAGGTAAGAGCCGAAACGCCCACGTCGGCGGCGAAGAAGAAGTGATGAATGCGCCTGGCATGCCTCTTCAGCATCTAGTCCCTCTTCTGTTCAGTTGCGCACGAATCAGCGCTGCATGGACAGCACGTTAGTCCCCGCTCCCTCGAGCGAGGTGACACTCCCCCCGATATTTTGTGAGCCTCCGGGCGCACAAAGCTTCTTCCGACGGCAAGTCGGTCGCCAAACGCTTCGCGCGTGTGGGGCTCGAGGGGCCCCCTTCCGGAGGTTGAATAGGAACGCACCCGCGCCGCATCGTGTCGTCCCGGCGCTCCGCGACCCCCCGCGTGCGGTATCTTACTGTGTCTAGAGAGGAAGTGATAGAGGAATTGAGGGCTTTTTGGGGTAGAGGATTCCCCGAGGGGGTGGAATATGCCCAGATTCGACGCATCGAGTCACTAAGCCCCTCGGTGCGGACACTCAGCTAAGGAGCTCTCCGCCGCGAGAACCCCTGGCCACCCCAACCGGGCGGCGCGAATTGGCCGCTAGGCTTTTGGGCAAAGTGTCGATCACTCGAAGGCGGGATATGTACGAACAATTCTTCGGGCTGAAGGAACCGGCCTTCTCGCTGACGCCGGATCCCCGGTTCCTCTGGCTCTCGGAGACGCATCATGAGGGCCTCGCCGCTCTCTACTACGGAATCACCCGCCGCAAGGGGTTCCTCCTGCTGACCGGCGAGGTCGGGACAGGCAAGACCACGCTCCTGCGCGCGGTCCTGGACCGCATACCGGGCGATACCGAGACCGCTCTCATCCTGAATACCGCGGGCCTCACGCGGATCGACCTCTTGAAGCTGATCGCGGACGAGTTCCGTCTGCGTGGCCCGCTCGCGACGAAGGCGGACTACGTGATCGCGTTAAATGCATTCCTGATCATGCGCCACCGTGCGGGTCTCAACACGGTGCTGATCGTCGACGAAGCCCAGAATCTCGGCTCTGAAGCGCTCGAGGAGGTACGCCTCATCTCGAACTTGGAGACGCAGACGGACAAGCTCCTGCAGATTGTGCTCACGGGGCAGCCGGAACTGCGCCGGAACCTGGCCGCGCCCTCGCTGCGCCAGCTTCGCCAGCGCATTGCCCTGCAGCACCACGTGCAGCCACTCCGGCCCGAGGAGGTGTCCTCCTATTTGCGACACCGGACGAGTGTGGCGGGTGGTACGTACGATGAGATCTTCGCGTCGGGGGTCGAGCCGCTGATCCACGCATTCACGAGGGGCTATCCACGGTCGATCAGCATCCTCGCCGATCGCTGCCTGATTGCCGGCTACTCCCGCCAGCTGAAGCCCGTCACCGCGGAGCTGATCGAAGAGAAGGGGCGAGAGCTCGATAGCCTGGGCGAGCTCGACGACCCCGGCCAGGACAACTAGATGGGCGAGATCCTCGATGCGCTGCGCAGGGCGGATGAGGAGCGCGAGCGGACGCCGCGTGTGGTGCGGCGCGAGTCGGCACCCTCCTTCCCGCCGCTGCCCCTTCGGGATTCGGAGGCGGCTTTCTCGGCGGACGCGACGGAGCCCCGTTTTGAAGGGGCGCCGGCACGCGCGGCGCGTAGCGGGCCGGTCCAGACGAGCCGGCCCGTCGCGATCTCCCGCGATAAGACGGACGGATGGACCGCGCGCGCAGTTCTGATGGAGGGGAGCGCCGGGCCGGTGGCTGAGGCCTACCGGCATTTTGCTGTTGCCGTGCGCTCTCGCCTCGCGGAGCGGGGCGCCCGGAGCTTGGTCGTCACGAGCGCCCTCCGCGCCGAAGGCAAGACGACCACTTCGTGCAATCTCGCGCTGGCCTACGCCTCGATTGCGGGTGGTGGACGTGTGGCGCTGGTAGACCTCGATCTACGCCGACCCGCCGTGGGACTCGTGCTCGGCGTCGCGCCGACTACCGGAATCGAGTCGGTCCTTGGCGGAGCCGCGAGCCTCGATGCCGCCCGCCTTGCAACCGACGTGGAGAGCCTCGACCTCTACCTGCCTGCGGGAAGCACGCGCCACGCCCACGGGATCCTCTCCGGAGCCGCCCTTGCCGCGGCGGTGCGCGATCTCGAACGGACCTACGACATCGTGATCATCGACAGCCCGCCGAGCCTCCTCGTGCCGGACGCCGCGCTCATCCTCGCGCACGCAGGAGCATATATCGCGGTGGTGCGAACCGGCGTCACGCGGCTCGCGGCGCTCCGCGCCCTGTTAAAGCGCCTGCCACGCGAGAAGTTCCTGGGCTCGTTTCTGACCGAGGCGCCGCCCACTCGCCACCTCGCCGACTATGGCTACTACCACAGGGCGGAGGAGGACGAGGGTGAGGGTAGGAAGCGGAGGACTCCTTGGAAGAAGCAGATGAAGTAGGTGCCCCGGCGGGGCTGCCGACCTCCTTGCGCGACCCGCTCGGCCTCATGCGCCGACGCTGGTCGTGGATGGCGGTCGCCTTCACGTTGGGCCTCGCGGCTACCGCGGCCTTTCTCAGGCTTCACGCGCCAAGCTACCTGGCATCCGCGACGGTCCTCATCACGAGCAAACGCATTCCCGAAAGCTTCGTGCGTTCGACGGTGACCGAGGATTCGTTCGAGCACGTGAGCGCCATGATCGGCGAGATTCTCTCGCGTGAGAAGCTCGCAGCCGTCATCGAGAAGCACGGCCTCTACGCGGAGCAGAGGAAGCAGCTTCCCATGAGCGACCTCACCACGCTGCTGCGCACCGACATCAAAGTGGAGTTGGACCCGGGCGAGACGTCGACATCGCAGAGCGCGCACCTGCTGCGGATCAGCTTTATCAACACAAATCCGAAGGTCGCGGCGGACGTCGCAAACGACTTGGCCGATCTCTTTACGAGCGCGAGTATCCAGCAGCGCAGCCAGCAGTCCGAGCTCACGACGGAGTTCCTCCGTCGCGAGCTGGCGCAGGCCGAGGAAGCACTGAAGGAGCAGAATCGAAAGATCACCGAGTTCAAAGAGCGCTACCGCGGGGAGCTTCCCGAGGAACAGGATTCCAACCTTCGCCGACTCGAGCTCTTGCAGCAGCAACGCCAGTCGCTTGCGGCACAAATTGGCGAGGCCAACACGCGAATCGCCATGATGGCAGCGGGCGCGGGCGGTGGCGCGACCCCTGAATCACGGCTCGAGCAACTGCGGGGGCGCCTCGCCACCGAGCTGGCAGGGGGCCACACCGAGCAGTATCCCGACGTGATCGAGTTGCGCCGCGAGATCGAGTCCCTCGAGGCCGAGACTGCCAAGCAGTCCAAGGATGCCAAGGAAGGGGCAGCGGCAAACCAGGCAACAGTGATTCAGTCCGCGCAGCGGCAGGTGGTGGCGCTCGAGAGCGAGCTTGCACGGACGGAGGCGGAGCTGCGCGAACTGCAGACCCGCATCGTCCGAACGCCGGCCCGGCAAGAAGAGGAGAGCGCGCTACTCGAGAAGGCGAACGTCCTCAGGGACAATTACACCGAGTACCTACGCAAGGTAAAGGACGCGGAGCTCGCCGAGAGCCTCGAGACCGCGCAGCAGGGCGAGCGCTTCTCTGTGATGGACCCCGCGGTTCCGCCCACCCACCCGAAGATTAGTTCGGGCAAGATCCTGGCCGTCGGAGGCCTGCTCTCATTGCTGCTCGCCGCGGGCGTAGGAGTCCTCCTCGAACTGCGCGATCCGGTGCTGGGAAACGCTTCCCAACTCGAGGCGGAGCTTGGGGTCCCTCCTCTCGGCTCGGTCATCAAGATCGCGTAGCCGCGCTCCCTGTTTGGTGCGTCCCGGCTGCCATCCTGGGGGTGGCAAGTCAATTGCCCGAACCGGTCCTCGTAATGGCCGGGGCCCTCAGGCCTTGGCTTGGCGTCCTGCATGGAGGACTCGCGCGTCGTCGCGGAGCACGGGATGCTTGTGCGGGAAGCCGCCTTCGGCGGCCTTCCGCTGGTGCCTTTGGATCGGGGCTCGGCGGGTACGACTGCGCGGGAGTACGCTCCGGGGCCGCCAGCGTTCCGACCGGGGTGGGCGCTTCTCGCCCTTGTCCGTGCGGGAAATCGCGGCCCTAGCAGCGTGGGGCCGCAGGATTGGTGGCGGACCTGCGCGCCCGGGTCTTCGGGATGCCCGTAGTCCGGCGCGGCGACGCTGGGCGGCGGAGCGCAGCGCCGGGTCCGCCCTGGGCGAGGTCAGTTCGTGACGGACCGTCGCGTGGCCAACGTGGTACTGGGTTTAGCGCTCCTCCTCGTCGGAGGTTTCGCCTGGTCGCTTCAGCTTCGCCCTCGCCTTGAGATACACGCGCAGGCGCTGATCGGGCTGCCGCCCGACCTCAAGGACTGGCACTCGCGGGACATTCCCCTGGAGGAGACGGTCGAAACGATCCTCCACGCGGACGCGAACGTCCAGCGCGAGTACGTGCGCCCGCTCGGCGATAGCGTGTGGCTCTTCGTTGGTTACTACGGCACCAATCGCGGCGGACGTCCCGAGCATACGCCTGGCGTCTGCTACCCGGCCAACGGCTGGCGGATCGAGCGTCGGCGGACGGTCACGATCGACCCGGCCCGGGGTCTACGCGCCACCGAGTACGTGGTGGAGAAGAATGGTCGGCTTGACCTCGTCCAGTTCTGGTACCGCTCGTACCGGCGCACCGGGATGCTCGGGGATCTCGACTTGAGCCTGGATCATCTCCTCGGGCAGGTGCATACGGGACGCGCGGACGGCGCGCTGGTACGCGTCAGCACACCGTTTCGGAAAGACGACGAGGCGGCTGCGCGGGGGCGCCTCATGGCCTTCGCAGCAGCGCTCGATCTCCAGCTCGCCGCACACTGGCCGACCGAAACACCGGCGAGCTAACCGGTCTGGCAGCGCTGCGTCCGCGCGCGCGTTCGTGAAGTGGCCCGCCGATATCGGGGGCACGATAGTGTCCGCCCAGATGAGCGCCGACTCGGTCGTCCACGCCTCCGGAGAGCGTGCTGGCGACGGAAGCCCGAAAAGGGATATGCAGGAGATCAGACAAATGCAGCAACACAAGGAGGGCAACGACGAACCCGTGGAGCGCTCCGATCGGCAGACACTGCTGATTGCCTCGCGCGTGTTTGGTGCCAGCGGGCAACCTTGGCTTTGGAGGCAGGTAGTTGGTTTGCGCGAATTTCGAAAGGAACTGCTCTGTTGGGAGCGACACAACCCCGCGAACTATCTGGCACAGGATGTGGAAGTGCATGTGCTCCCCGGCGATCCGGCGCCATATGACGGAGCTGGTCGGTGGTGGTATCGCTTACGAAACCTAGCGGGCCGAAACTTCTATGCGGCGGTGGGAAGGGAAAAAGAAGAACTATTGAAGCTGCTGGACCGTCTGCACCCAGACGCGATTCTCTGTTACTTCGGCGACACTGCGATGCGCCTGTTACCAGTCGCGTTGCGTAAAGGTATACCGGTCGTTGCCTATTTCCACGGGGATTTTCAGTTTCTTGACAACCGCTGGTACCGGTGGAGTCTTCTGCGGTCCCTATCCCACTTTTCTGCCATCATTGTCGTTACCGACGCCGAGAGAGATTGGATGGTGGAGCATGGAGTGGCGAAGGAACGCATACATTGGATTCCCTGCGGAGCGTCTACAAACCTTTTCAGGCCTCGCAACAGCACCGTTGGAGGACCAGCTCGGTTCGTGATGGTCTCGCGCCTTAGTCTGGAGAAGGGATGTGAACTTTCGGTCCGTGCATTTGGCATGGCTGCAAAGGACTTATCCGACAGCGAGTTGCACATCTATGGCGACGGTCCGATGCGGAAGCCGCTTGAGGAGCTTGTTGCGGAACTTGACGTAAAAGATCGAGTGACCTTCCATGGATATGTGGACGAACGCCGGCTCGCGGATGTATTGCCGGGCTACGATGTCTTCATCCAACACACGGTGGGGAGGGAAGGATCGCCCGTCTCTGTGGTTGAAGCAATGGCGTGCGGGTTGCCCGTGGTGGTGACACCGGCGGGAGACATCGTGCGGCAAGTCGTTGCAGAGGAGACGGGGCTATTGGTAGCGAAGGGGGATATACCGGCCATGGCTTTAGCGATGCGGCGACTCGCGTGCGACGCAGATCTAAGACAGACCCTCGGACGGGCGGCGCGAGAGCGCGCGGTAAACCTGTATGACTCATCGGCTCAGACGCGACGTCTGGAGCGTGTGCTCTTGGAAACTGCGGGTGGCATTCAAGTCCGGGGAGATGATAGCGCTCTTTGTGAAGGAGCTCTGGGTGGGTAGATTGCCATGTTTATCGAACGCACCAAATTACACGGAGTACCTGCGAAGGGTAAAGGAGGCGGAGCTCGCCGAGAGCCTCATCCGCACCGAATCTCCTCTTGCGCCCGGGAGATTGTCCAATAGTGCGTGGTCCGAATTCCTTGAGCACTTCAGTTAGCTTATGCGAGGCGTCACCGTTTTCGCGCGCGCAGCCAGAGCAGCGGGGGAAGCAGCAGCGCGACCTCACCAGCCGTGCCGCATGCGAATACAACCGGGGAAAACGCCCGGACTGTACCGCCATCGGAATCAGCGAATCCATTCCACGAGTCCACATATAGGGTTCCGAATGCGACCGTCGGAGCCGCGCAGGTGGCACCGCCCGTTATCGTTCTACCGCTACCCCGCAGCGGAGCACCAGTTCCTAGATCGAGCAGGGCCTTGTGTAAAGGTCGAGCGTCGCATACAGGCATGCGATGGAATACGTGAGCATTGTGATCATTGATCGAATCGCAAGATTCGCAGTCAGAAGAAACCTCGTGCGTTCGGCGGCTCGTAAAATGTCCATGGAGATGTCAGCTCGTCCTCAGCTCGCGAGCAGGCTGCGCGCAATCTGCGAGATCTGGATCTCATCGGTGCCCGCGTAGATCTGGAGGGCCTTCGCGTCGCGGCAGAGCTGCTCCACATGGTATTCGGCCATGTAGCCGTTCCCGCCGAAAAGCTGCACCGCCTCGAGTGACACTTCCATCGCGGCCCGGGCGGAGTAGAGCTTCATCGCGGATGCCTCGGCGAGGGTCATCTGTTTACCCTGCGACACGAGCTCGATGTGCCGGAATACAAGGTTCTGCACGTTTATCCGCGCGACTTCCATCCGCGCGATCTTTTCCTGGATCAGCTGGAACTCGCCGATGGGCCGACCGAATTGGACGCGACTCTTGGCATAGCCGAGCGAGAGTTCAAGGCAGCGTTCGATGATTCCGAGGGCCATCGCTGCGACGCCGGAGCGCTCCATCGAGAAAGTGTCCTTGGCTCCGGCACGGCCTGCCGCTGCCGCGCGCTCTTCGCTCTCTCCGAGCAGCCGGTCGATCCCGACCTGGACGTCCTGGAGGAAGAGCTCGCCCGTGGGCGAGCTGTGGAGACCCATCTTTCGCATAGCCTTCGATTGCACAAGGCCTGGCATCCCCTTGTCGAGCACGAAGTGGAGAAGCTTGCGGTCCTTCGGCTCCACGCCCGGCTCATCGAGCTTGCAAATAAAAACGATCGTGTCCGCATAGGGGCCGTTCGTGATGAAGGTCTTGTTGCCCTGCAAAAGGTAACCACCGCTCCCATCCCGCCGAGCCACGGCCTTCATCGCGCCGAACGCATCGCTGCCTGAGCCGGGTTCGGTAATCGCCCAAGCGCCGATTTTCTCCATGGTGAGCAGGGGAAGCACCCACCTCTCTTTCTGCGCGAGGGTACCCTTGCTCATGATCGACGCGGCGGTGAGACCCATGGACACGCCCATCGCGGTCACCATCCCGGGACAGAAGCGGCACAGCTCGATGATCGGAATGATCTGCATCGCAGCCGAGTCGCCGCCGTCGGCACGTGGCTTCCTCTCCTGCGCCGGAGACGATCCACCCGACTCCCTCGTCACGGCGGCGGCCTTTTCGCGCTCGATCTGGTGCCGGAATCGCGCACGCGCCAGTTCGTCCATGCCGAAGGTCCGGATCATCTTGCGCAGAACGTCGTAGGGCGGAGTATCGCCGTACTCCAACTCCTCGAGGCGAGGCTTGATCTCCGCTTCGACAAACTTGCGGACGGCTTCGCGGATCATCAGCTGCGATTCAGACCATTCGATCATGGGCCGCTCCTACGCATAGTGGCTACGCCGCTTCACGACGAGCTCGCGCTCGAGCTCAAAGATTCGAGTCTTCTTGAATCCAGCGGGTGCTTGTGCAGCATCGCCCTCGAGCTTCTCGCCGTCCTTCGCGCGCTCGAACTTGTGTCCCAAAAGCCGGGTGGAAAGGACGCCCACGTCCGCGCGGCCCGGGTAGGCGCGCTTGGCTAGCACCTCCGTCGCCGCGAAAACAGTGTCCCCCGCGAAGAGCGGCGCCGTATGCCTCCCTGTCTTGTAGAGGAGGTCACCGAGGGCGTTGTCTCCCACGTCGGGGCAGGAAAGACCAAGGCACAGGACGAATGGGATTCCCCCGAAGATGATGAGGCGCCCGCCCACATACTGCTTCGGGTTCTGATCGATCATGAATTGGTTGCAGTGCACCTGGCTCGTGTTGTCGAGGATCGCAGTGAGATGGATATGCTCATCGGTCATGGTGCGCCCGCGCCAGTGTTCGATCCGGGTCCCCGGCTCGAAATCCTCGAAATAGGTGTCGCGGCTCGAAAGGTGTGCAAGCGCCTTGTAGTCGCGGCCGGCCTGGTGCGGCGGGAGCCAGAGGGTGCAGTCCACCTCGTCCGGCGCGACCTCCCCTTCATCGACCGGCGCCGCCTCATCGCGTTTCCAGACCTGCACCTTGCGTTGCCAGGTCATGACGATGGCCTCATCCTCTTCGCCTACGTTCTTGCGCGCCGTCGATTGGACGTGAACCACCCCGAGCTTCGGGTTGCTGGAGGACGGTTTCACGCCGAGCACCTTGGTCTCCACCTCGATCGTGTCGCCGACGTAGACCTGCGCACCGAACCGCATGTCGATGTACTCGAGGTTCGCACGCGCATTCTCTGAGACGTCCTCCACGGTCTGGCTGAATGCGACCAGCATCAAAAGGCCGGGCGGCACCACGAGTCCGCGGAAGCCATAGGCCCGCGCGTAGCGCGCGTTCTTGGCAAGCGGATTGGTGGTCATCGTGAACTCTGTGAAGGTGCTGAAGAGGCCCTCCGTGATCGTCTTCCCGCCTTTGTGCCGGAAGGTCTGGCCGAGGCGAAAATCTTCAAGGTGATGGCCGGTGATTTTTCGAAGGACGCGGGGGGTATCCGACACGGTCTTCTCCAACGCCGCTTGTGATTTCGGGGCCGCGAGTCTAGCGCGTGAGAGGGCGCTGGCGGGGGGAGGGGAGCGGCGTCAGGGAAGTGGGATCCGCGAGCCCGCGCGCAAGCCAAGTTGGAAGCGGCGTGGCCTCTCGTGGGAGTGATGCCGCAAGGGCCGGGGGATGCGTCGGCGCGGTGCAAGAGAAGCGCCACCTGGGGAGGAGGTCTGCGCAAATCCTAGTTGCCCGGCAGGGTCTTCACCGGCGCTGCGGCCGAGGCCTTTCAGGCCGCACCCCTGCGCGCGCAGTGCGTCCCGAGGCGGCTCCTCCTCGGCGTGAGGCGGCGGATCCGAGACTCCCACAGGATCACTGGTTCCACCTCGCGCCTTGGATCTTCACCTCCCGAGCGCGCCTGGTGGGCCTGCCTTGCCACGTCTACGCTGGCGCTTGTGCCCGCTCTATCTGCCAACGCGATCCGCGTGCTGGAGGCCCGCTACCTCCTCAAGGATGAGACCGGCCGTGTGGTCGAGGACTTCGACGGCCTGTGCACGCGGGTCGCGCGAGCGGTGGCCGAGGCCGAACGCGCCTTCGGCACCGATCCTGAACCCTGGTTCGAACGCTTCCGCGAGGCTCTCCACCGGCTCGAGTTTCTGCCCAACTCGCCCACGCTCATGAACGCTGGAACGTCCGTCGGCCAGCTCGCCGCCTGCTTCGTGCTCCCGCTGGAAGACTCGCTGGAGAGCATCTTTGAGGCCGTGAAACGGATGGCGGGAATCCATCAATCGGGCGGCGGCACGGGCTTCGACTTTTCCCGGATTCGACCCGAAGGAGACGTCGTACGGGCTACCCACGGCATCGCCTCGGGCCCGGTTTCCTTCCTCGGGGTCTTTGACGCCGCGACCGGAGTGATCAAGCAGGGCGGCCGCCGCCGTGGGGCCAACATGGGGGTTTTGCGCGTCGACCACCCCGACGTGCGTCAGTTCATCCGCTGCAAGTCGGATCCCACCAAGTACACGAACTTCAACCTCTCCCTCACCACCGGCGACGCGTTCTGGGAGGCGGCCCGTGCCGGTCGATCGATCGAGCTGGTGAATCCCCGGACAGGCGCAGCGGTCGAGCGCGTCGATGCGGCGACGTTGCTCCGCGAAATCGCGGAGCAGGCCTGGGCGAGCGGTGACCCGGGTGTCCTGTTCCTCGATGCGATCAACCGCGAGAATCCGACGCCCAAGCTTGGAGATCTCACGACCGTGAATCCCTGTGGCGAGCTTCCGCTCCTGCCCCACGAGGCGTGCAACCTCGGCTCCATCCGTCTCGACGCCTTCGCTGGGCGCGGGGTGATCGACTGGGAGCGACTCGATCGGACGGTGGAGATCGCGGTGCGCTTCCTCGACAACGTGATCGAGGCCAGCCGGTATCCCTATCCGGAGATTTCCGCCATCACGCGCGCCAACCGAAAGATCGGGCTTGGCGTCATGGGATTCGCCGATCTTCTCGTCGAGCTCGGCATTGCCTACGACAGCGATGCCGCGGTCGAGGCCGCCGGTCGAGTGATGCGCCGCATTCGTGCCCGCGCCGAGCGCACGTCCGAGGCGCTGGCGAACGAGCGCGGGACCTTCGCCAACTATCCCGGCTCGCGGGCGGAGGCGAAGGGCCGGAAGCTTCGCAACGCGACCGTGACCTCGATCGCGCCGACGGGCACCCTCTCGATCCTCGCCGGCTGCACGGGGGGGATCGAGCCATTTTTCGCCCTTGCCTTCGTGCGCCACGTGCTCGACGGGCAGAGGCTCCCGGAGACCAACGAGCGCTTCGAATCGGCGCTCCGCGCCGAAGGATGTTGGAGCGCGGACCTCTTGGCCGAGGTTCGTGGCCGCGGTGGTGTGCGCGGGATTACGGCCGTACCCGAGCGGATCCGGCGCCTCTTCCCTACCGCACCCGATATCGCGCCCGAGTGGCACCTCGCGATTCAGCAATCCTTCCAGGCGCAAGTGGACAATGCCGTTTCGAAGACGATCAATCTCCCCTCAGGCGCGACGCCTCACGACGTGGAGGCAATCTACACGTCCGCGTGGCGTCGTGGACTCAAAGGCGTCACCGTCTTTCGTGAGGGCTGCAAGGGGGTGGCGGTCTTGGTGCGCGGAGCGGGAGAGGTCGTGGAGGCGCCCGCGGACTACGCGGGCGACTGCGCAGAGACGCACTGCAGCTAGCAAGGGAGCCTCGGCGGCGGTCGGGTCCGGAAAGGGGCACCAAGCGGAAGTCGGCCGGCGCGTCGGAGTGGACCCAGGCTCCGGACTCCGCTGCGCCGCCGCGTGTGCGCGCAACGGCGCTCTCGGCGCGCGTGCTGCAGATTGCCCGAGCGTGCGGGCGGAAGGCCGCTCTCCTTTCCCCTGGCACTCTTGGCCCGGCTCGGCATTCCCGAAACCGTGCGACTTCGCGCGGGTCTGGCGTATCCTGCGGCCGCCCACGGTAGGGAGGAGGCCGGCATGGAGCGCGCCGCGCAGGTGCATCGTTGATCGTCGCCGTCCCCAAGGAGACCTGGCCCGGCGAGCGCCGCGTCGCGCTGGTACCCGATGCCGTGAAGGCTCTCGCGAAGGCGGGGATCGAAGTTGCGATCGAAGCCGGTGCCGGCAGCGCCGCGGGCTTCGATGACGATTCGTTTGCGCGTGCGGGAGCGACGCTCGCGGGTGACGCGGCCCTCCTTCTCGGCCGCGCCGACCTTGTGGTGAAGGTCCAGCCTCCACGTGCGCTCGCGCACGGCGGCCATGAGATCGATCTGCTCCGCGAGGGTGCGGCGCTCGTCGGCCTGCTGCGCCCGCTCGACATGCCAGGCATCGCCCGGCAGCTCGCCGCACGGCGCATCACCGCCTTCGCCCTCGAGCTCATCCCTCGCATTACGCGCGCCCAGAGCATGGACGTGCTTTCCTCAATGGCCACCATCGCCGGTTACCACGCCGTGCTCCTCGGTGCGCAGGCGCTACCGAAGATCTTCCCGATGCTCGTGACCGCGGCCGGAACCCTCTCTCCTGCGCGGGTGCTCGTGGTGGGCGCCGGGGTTGCCGGGCTCCAGGCGATCGCGACGGCACGACGCCTCGGTGCGGTGGTAGAGGCCTATGACACCCGGCCGGCGGTCAAGGAGCAGGTGCAAAGTCTGGGTGCGCGCTTCGTCGAACTCCCGCTCGAGACTGGGGATGCGGAGGACAGCGGCGGCTATGCCAAGGCTCAGAGCGAGGACTTCTACGCGCGCCAGCGGGCGCTCCTCGGTGAGCGCGTGCGCGCGGCAGACGTCGTCATCACGACGGCTCAGGTCCCGGGGCAGCGCGCGCCGCTGCTCATCGACGAGGCCACGGTCGAAGCCATGCGGCCGGGATCGGTGATCGTCGATCTGGCTGCCGAGCAGGGCGGAAACTGCGCACTCACCCAAGCCGGCCGGGACGTGGTAGCCCATGGCGTGCAGATCCGCGGGCCTTTGAACCTGCCAAGCGCCCACCCGACGCATGCCAGCCAGCTCTTCGGGCGCAACGTCGCAACGTTCATCCTTCACCTCGTGAAGGACGGCAAACTCGCGCTCGATCTTGACGATGAGCTGACGCGCGCTCCGCTCCTCACCCATGACGGGAAGGTGGTGCACGAGGGGACGCGCGCCCGCCTCGAAACGTCCGCCGGCGGCGGTGCCGGAGCCTGAGGCCAGGGAGGGATCGATGTCACCGACGGTTCTGATGCAGGTCTACGTCTTCGTGCTCGCCGGCTTCGTGGGATATCAAGTCATCTCCCGTGTCCCACCGCTTCTGCATACACCCCTCATGTCGGCCACGAACGCGATCTCCGGCATCTCTCTCGTAGGCTCGCTTGTGGCCGCCGGCGCCAACTACGGTCCGGTCTCGACCGCCCTCGGCTTCGTCGCGGTCACTGCAGCGACGATCAACGTGGTTGGCGGCTTCATGATCACCGATCGCATGCTCAAGATGTTCCAGCACGATCGGAAGGCGAAGAAGTGACACAATGGTTCATCCAGGCCTCGTACCTCTCGGCCTCCGTCCTCTTCATCCTGAGCCTTAGGGGTCTTTCGTCGCCCGAGACCGCACGCCGCGGCATGAATCTCGGCGCGATCGGGATGCTGATCGCCATCATCGGGACGCTCCTTCAACAGGAGATCATCCGCTTCGAGTGGATCCTCGCTGGCCTCGTGCTCGGCTCGGCGATCGGTGCGCCCATGGCGATCTTCATGCCGATGACGGCCATGCCGCAGCGCATCGCGATCTCCCACGCCTTCGGCGCGCTAGCCGCAACGCTCGTCGGCATCGACAAGTACTACCGCCACGGCGCCGAACTCGGATCGGCCACCATGACGGCAGTGGGATTCGAGGTGATGTTCGGCTCGCTCACGATCACGGGAAGCTTCATGGCGTTCGCGAAGCTCCAAGAGCTGGTGCGCGGCGCCCCGATCACCTATCCGCTCCAGAACGCGACCAACCTGACGCTCTTCGCCTCCACCGTCGGCATCTTCTTGTACCTGATCTTCGATCCCGGGAACGCGCACCTTTTTTATGTGATGGCGTGCCTTGGCCTCGTGATCGGGGTGCTGATGGTGCTTCCGATCGGCGGAGCCGATATGCCCGTTGTGGTGTCGCTGCTCAACTCCTACGCCGGGCTGGCTTCGGCAGCGACCGGCTTCGCACTTTCGAACAACGTTCTCCTAATCGCCGGTGCGCTCGACGGCGCATCGGGCTTTCTGCTCTCGATCCTGATGAGTCGCGCAATGAATCGATCCTTCGGCAACGTCCTGTTCGGTGCTTTCGGCGGCGGCGCGGAGGCCGCCGTAGCGGTCGCGAGCAAGGCCGGGCTCAGCGTGCGCTCCACCACCGTCGAAGATGCGGCAATTCAGCTGGCGTACGCGAGGCTCGTGATCGTCGTGCCCGGCTACGGGATGGCCGTCGCCCAGGGCCAGCACCAGGTGCGCGAGCTGGCCGAACAGGTCGAGGCGCGCGGCGGGGAGGTGAAGTATGCAATCCACCCCGTCGCCGGCCGGATGCCAGGACACATGAACGTGCTCCTCGCGGAGGCGAACATTCCCTACGAGAAGCTTTTGGACATGGACGAGATCAATCCCGAGTTCGCAAATGCCGACGTGGCGCTCGTGATCGGTGCCAATGACGTCGTGAACCCGGCGGCACGCAACGACCGGTCGAGCCCGATTTACGGGATGCCCATCCTCAATGTGGACCAAGCGAAACAGGTGATCGTGCTAAAGCGCAGCATGAATCCTGGGTTTGCGGGCATCGAGAACGCGCTGTTCTACGATCCCAAGACCGCGCTTCTCTTTGGCGATGCGAAGGCCTCTCTCACGCGGCTGGTCGCGGAGATGAAGAACGCATAGTCGGACCGCCCCCAGTAAGGTCTTGCGGAGAGAAGACTAAGCGTTGAAATGGCCGGCGCTGTGGGACAGTGCGGAGGAGGGGTCGCTCGGCGGGCTCCGCCGGTGTCGCCGCCAGTCCACGCGGAGCTTGCGCATGCGCGCGCGTAGCGTGTGGGGGTTGATGTCCAAGAGCGCCGCCGCACCGTAGGGACCCTCGATGCGGCCATGGGTCTGCGCAAGCGCCGCTTCGATGTGCCGGGCCATCGCCTCGTTCAAGGTTGCGATCTTGCTCCCCTGCTGTGCGACAGACGTGCTGCGATCGGGAGAGAGAGCGGACGCCACGCTGTCGGCGGCACTGGGCGCGGTCCGCGCGGGAGGGATGGGTCCCAGGGCGCGCTCCACCTCGAGGGCTCGACCGTTACCGAGGATGACGGCGCGTTCCATGACCGCAGCGAGCTCGCGAACATTGCCAGGCCAGGGGTACCGGATCAGCAGATCGAGGTCTGAAGGCGAGGGCAGGAGAGGTGGTGTGCCAAAGCGTTTGGCCGCGCGTAGGGCGAAGTGGACGGCGAGCGCTGGCAGATCCTCGGCGCGATCTCGGAGCGGCGCCAGATCGATCGGGAAGACTGCGATTCGATACCAAAGGTCTTCGCGGAAGCGCCTTTCAAGGATCATGGCCTGAAGGTCGCGGTGGGTGGCCGCGACAATCCGAACGTCCACGGAGATCTGGCGGTGACCGCCCACGCGCTCGAGCGTGCCGTCTTGCAGCACCCGGAGCAGTCGAACCTGCGCGTCGAGCGGCAGCTCTCCAATCTCATCCAAGAAGAGCGTCCCGCCGTCGGCTCGCTCGAACCATCCCTTCCGCTCCCCGACCGCACCAGTGAAGCTGCCGCGCTCGTGGCCGAAGAGCTCTGAGTCGATGAGACCAGGCGGGATCGCGCCGCAGTTCACGCGCAGGAATGGCCCGGAAGAGCGGTGCGAGCGCCTGTGGATCGCGCGGGCGATTACCTCTTTACCGGAACCCGTCTCACCGAGAACCAGGACCGGGACGTCCAGGCCGGCCACGAGGTCGACGCGCTCGAGCACCGGACGCAAGCCAGCGTCTGCGCCGACGATCGTCTCGCGCAGCTCTGTGCGGCCAAGGCGGGAGAGGAGCGAGAGCCGGTCCGCCTCCGCGGCTTCGCGCAGTGTGGAGATCTCGCGCAAGCGATGATCGTTCTCAAGGGCCACTGTGAAGGGCTCGATCAGCGTGGAGAAGAGCGCCTCGTCTTCGGCGCGGAATCTGCGCGGCGTGCGCGCGACGAGCAGCACGACGCCAATCGGCCCGTCGCGCGACACCAGGGGCCCTGCGAGGACGTCTCCAGCGAGCCCTTCCGGCAGCAGTCCCGGAACCGCAGCCTCGAGCTTGTCCCCATGGGCGATCTCGCCGCGCCGGCACCAGGAGACCAGGCGCTCGAGCTCACGGGGCGTGAGCTCGCTGCGCGCGTTTTGGGGCGGCCTTCCGTCCTGGCAAACGGCGCAAGCGACCGTCTCGACTCCCGTGCGATGGAGATCGATCCGTCGCACGAGCACGACGTCGACGGGCAGCTCGCGCAGCAGGACCGGCGCGATTCGCTCGAGCGACTGTTCAATCTCGATATGCCGGCACGCTTCGCGCCACAGCTCGAGCCGCAAAGGCATGAATCGATCCATGAGACCCCCTATTCCGTGCGATGATCTTGATAAACTATCATATTAGACGGAAAATCTGTCAAATAAAATTAGGATTCCAAGCATATTTCATAGATTTTGACAGGCGCTGGGCCCCGGAAGCCCTGCGCGCGCGATTCAAGCGTTCTGGTTGCCGGCATGCGGCTTGCTCTTGCGAGCGGCGTGCCGGCCCCGCGGCTCGAACGCAGTCGCTCGTGCGCCGGGGAGGGACGGGAGCAAAGGTGTCGACGTTTCAAAAGGTCCTGGGCTCTCTCCTGTGCCTCGTCACTCTCGCGGGTCCCGCCGCGTCCGCCGAAGTGAGCCTTCTCAACGTCTCGTACGACCCGACGCGGGAGCTCTACAGCGCGCTGAACCAAGCCTTTGCGGCCTATTGGGCGAAGAGCCACGGCGGCACCAAGGTCACTGTGAACCAGTCCCACGGCGGCTCGGGCAAGCAGGCCCGCGCGGTGATCGATGGCCTCGACGCCGACGTGGTGACACTCGCGATGGCCTTTGACATCGATCAGATTTCCGAACGCGCGCAGCTCCTCCCCGCGGACTGGCAAAAGCGGCTGCCCAACAACAGTTGCCCCTACACCTCGACCATCGTGTTCCTCGTCCGCAAGGGGAATCCCAAGGGCATCAAGGACTGGGACGATCTGGTTCGGCCCGGCGTCGCCGTGATCACTCCGAACCCGAAAACCTCGGGCGGCGCTCGCTGGAACTATCTGGCGGCCTGGGCCTACGGGCTGAAAAAGGGTGGCGGCGACGAGGCGAAGGCGAGGGAGTTCGTCGAGAAGCTCTACCGCAACGCTCCCGTGCTCGACACTGGAGCCCGCGGCTCGACCACCACGTTCGTGGAGCGGGGCATCGGCGACGTGCTGATCGGATGGGAGAACGAGGCCTACCTGGCCGTCGAACAGCTCGGGCAGGGCGAGCTTGAGGTCGTGGTTCCCTCCCTCAGCATTCTGGCGGAGCCGCCCGTCGCATGGGTCGACGCGGTCACACGCCGCAAGGGGACGAGCGAGGTGGCCCAGGCCTACCTCGAATATCTCTACACACCCGAGGCGCAGGAGATCATCGCCAAGAACCACTACCGGGCAAGCCTGCCCGCGATCGCGGCGAAGTACGCCAAGAAGTATCCCACGCCCGAACTCGTGACGATCGAGAAGGATTTTGGCGGGTGGAAGGCGACTCATGCCAAGCACTTCTCGGACGGTGGGATTTTCGACCAGATCTATCAGCCCGGCCGCTAGGAGAGATCGAGGGTCCTATGCCCTTCGCCCTGAAGCAAAAATCGGTGTTGCCCGGCTTCGGACTGACGCTTGGTTTCACGTTGACGTACCTCGCACTGATTGTCCTCATCCCGCTGGCAGGCCTCTTTGTGAAGACTGCCACGCTCACCTGGGGTCAGTTCGTGGGCGCGGTGACGAGCCCGCGTGTGCTCGCAGCGTACCGGCTGAGTTTTGGCGCAGCGCTCATCGGGGCCACAGTGAACGCGGTGTTCGGCCTCATCGTGGCGTGGGTGCTCGTGCGCTACCGCTTCCCAGGTAGGCGCCTGGTCGATGCTCTGGTGGACCTGCCGTTCGCGTTGCCGACGGCCGTGGCGGGGATCACGCTCACCGCGCTTTTCTCGAAGAACGGCTGGGTCGGGAGCCTCCTCGAACCGCTTGGCATCAAGGTGGCGTACACGCCGCTCGGTGTCGTCGTCGCTCTCACCTTTATCGGCTTACCGTTTGTCGTGCGCACGCTTCAGCCCGTGCTCCAGGACATCGATCCGGAGATCGAGGAGGCGGCGGCAAGCCTCGGTGCGGGCCGCGTTCAGACCTTTCTGCGGGTTCTGTTTCCGGCGTTTTTCCCCGCGCTCCTCACGGGGTTCGCACTGGCTTTTGCCCGCGGCGTTGGCGAATACGGGTCGGTGGTCTTTATCGCCGGAAACATGCCGATGCGGACGGAGA
>DATFYN010000514.1:0-3751 GCA_035315025.1 Myxococcota bacterium | reverse complement strand
CCTGAAGACCTGGCTGCGCGGGACGTTTCACGGCGTTAGCCCCAAGCACCTCCCGCGCTACCTCCAAGAGTTCAGCTACCGGTTCGATCGCCGCGCACGCGAGAGCGAGCTCTTCTTCTTCGTCCTGCGCCGAGCCGCTCCCCTACGCCCGACTGACGGCTGAGGTAACCGGATAAGCACAATCAAAAAAAGCCAGGACCGTCCATCTCAAGCTCGCGGATACCTCATCCCCGAAGCCGCATCCTCAGCCCGGGCAAGGCGCGCCCTCCTCGCGTCCATGACGTCCCGGGCCCGCGGCTTAAGCAACCCATTACACTCCTTCGTCTCCGCGTTCAGTGCGTTAACCATCTTCCTGATCGCGTCCAGCTCGCGATCAAACAACGCCTCGATCTGCTTCACGTCGATCGGATCGGTAGCGACGATGGTGAGGCGCAGACTCGATAGGGCCACTTGTGCGCAGGGAAGGCCGGTGACCATCCTAGGTCGATAACCAAAGAATCTCGGATCGCCGGTGAACGGAATGACAAAAGTGAACTCCCACGCCGGTGTTTTCACCTCGCGGCCGACCTCCACAATGTGCAGCGTGGTCTCGCGCGGCCCTTCACGAGTGATCCGATCGCTGAGCTGGGGCGCCTCCGCGCTGTAGTACTCCACGCGCTCGTCCAGCAACTGATCCGTTAGGTTTTCCAGCTCACACGTTTCGATCTCGCGCAAGAGACCCTTGCGTTGCTCGTCTAGAACGTCGGCGAGGTCTTTCTCGCTAAACAACTGCGGATCGTCGTGAGCAATGTGACCGCGCACAGGTACCCTCCTGAGCGTCGCGGCGGGCGCCGCGTGTCGCGCATAGCTCCCGGCAGGAGGGGACCGGAAGCGGTCTCCCGGGGGGATAGGAAGAGACTATCGGACCTGGCATATCTTGTCATCCCGCCTCGTGCTCGAATGCCAGTCCTGATCGACGTCAACTACTCCTGCCGACCGGCAGAAGTAATTGTCGCTGATCAAGTCCTTTGGCGCATGGTCGGAGTCGTGGGATTCGAACGCTCCATGCGCTTCGGCCCGATTAAGGCGCATTCCTGAGAACCTAGAGCGGTCGAAGGCTTGCCAAAGGTTGCTACCGGGTTGCTACTGCGCGTCGATCATCCACTGCGATGGGGGTTGCCGCGATCCCTACGTCAGTGCGCGCCGTGTCGCTGGCGGGCACCCCCCGCGCAAGCGCGTCCTGCTAAGAGTCTCACGGATTTGGCGCGTTGTTAGACGGCGGCTCGTCGGGCTCGCCTCCGATCCTCTCATGCTCTTCCCAGTGGTTGATGACGAGTTTGGAGAACACTTCGCGCCCCATGACCGCCATGCGGTCCATCTCGCTGTCGGGGTCGATCTGAAAGAAGGGTGGAGGTCGGAATATGAGGACATGGCCTATGCGCGCGAAATACCAGATGAGCTTGTTGGCAGCGTCGAGGGTATGCACGGAATCAATCGAGCAATGACCGATGATTCCGACCTTGTGCATCCCAGGCTTGGCTGCAGATCGGGGCTTGCACGTGAGCTCGGCGGCGAGATAGGAGGGGTGAACGAAGAAACCCAGCCACTGGGCTTCGGCCTCGCGCGTTCGCCGAAGCTCGAGCTTGGTTTCAGCATCAAGTCCAATCGAACCTTCAACTGCCACGAGAATTCGATCAATGCGGTGACCCCGTAGATGGCTGTACCAATACGCGTTGGCTTCTTCGAGAGATTGGGGCGCGCGAATTCCTTGCCGGATCTCCTGGCTGTGAAGGCTTGCGATCGCGAAGTGAAGAGATTCTGCCAACGAGCGAGCAACGGCGCGTGCGGGCGAATCTAGACCGGAGAGCACGAGGCGCCGCACGGCTGCTGCATACGCTGAGGCGGCGCCGATGAACGCGATCGGGGCGCGGTCACTGTTCGGGATTCGCTCCGCCTCTGCTGCGATATCCATCGAGCCGTGAAGGCAAGCAAGCCACTGGATCCCCTGCTCGAGGATGGAGAGAAACGGCTCCAGGGAGGAGTGGGCCTGGGCCACAGAGTCCGATTCGGCGTCGTCGATCGTATCCGTGAACCTGTGACCCGAGGGAACTACGAGGTCTATCCGGGCCGCGGTTTCTGACCACAGCCGATCGATCTCACGTTGGATGCGACGCTTCACGATCTGCATGCTTGCGTCGCGTCCGTCTTTAGGGCTGCCAAACCGGCATAGGCTCGAGAGTGCCCGTGGTGTGTGATGGCACCATCTTACGCACAGGGATCTTCTTCACCTCCGCGAGGACGCGCAGCCTCCGCTGATGCTTCTCCTTCATGTTCGAGCCTAGGTAGATAGCAGTTAGAGGGGGCGCGGGCAGCGTGACATCGGGTCCCTCTCCCTCTGAGAGCACGAGGCGCCATTCCCTCTCATATGCCCAACAGGGTAGCTTGTGGATAGCAGCGATGATCGGAAAGAACCGATTCCAGTTCTGCCCATCTGAAATTTGCGCATCGAAGTACGCGGTAGCGTCGAATAGCGTGGGTCGATAGATCACCGGGAAGAGCATGCGCGTGCGCGGGTCCCAGTTCGGAAGGTCGGCAAAGCAGTATTCGGCGCAGAAACCCCTATTATTGTCCGCGTATAGTCCCCAGAGCAGCGGGGATCTCAACTCCTCGCTGAAGCAAGTCACCTTCATTCCCCGCCGCTGAAGTTCGCTGAATATCCTGGTGTGATCCTGCACCGCTCGTTGGACTACCGTCTGCATCCACGTGTGGGCTTTTCGCGCGACCTCACCCTCCGCCGTTCCGGTGCGAAGGGCCACTACCTCGTCAAGGCGTGCGGCCGGGTTCGGCGCCTTTACGATCTCTTCAGCGTCTGTATCCGTGACGGTGCCCCCCAACCCCCACTCCTCGAGCGAAGACCGCAGCCTCTCTTTTACGACGGCATCTAAAAGCAGTTTCGTGACTACGAGACTCGAGTCAAATCTGTCATTGAATGTCTCCGGGGACCGTAAGAACATCTGGTCTTTGCGCAGGTTATCGAGCACCCGGGGCTTCATAGGCTGGTACTTGTAGAGCGACCGTGGGATATTGGAATGCTTCAGCCCAAGGGCAGTCTCGGCACACTCGCGATTGCGTGTGGGCGTAAAGAGCAGGACTTGGAATAGATCCAGCCAGAGCACGAATAACCCTCGGTCGTACGGGGCATGCGGCCCGCGGTGCGGGCCAGCCGCGGTGTCGATGGCCGGCCCAAGCGTAGCGCCCTGGGGCGACCTACTGCTGGGCTCAAGGCGGAGCTCGGCTCTCCGACGCCGTGGATGCGCCAACGGGCGCGGACCGCCTGGGAACGGGTGCTTGAGGGAGGACCGCAGGCGCCCGTTTTCATCTTCCTACGCAGAAGCGCGCTCTCCGAGCGAAGCGCCTCGCGCACGGCGGCGTCGGACGGCGAGGCCGACTATGCCCGTAGCGACGCAAATCATCGTGCACGGCTCCGGCACAAGCGTCCATACGCCTGGGTTATTGGTATTCGCCCCGATTGGCTCCCCCATCGCCAAATTTCCTAGCCTTTCTTCGTCTTGCGTCACCGGTCCCTGCATCCCTGGGAAGGCGTTTAACGTCTGGATAATTGGGGCCTCTGGGTTGCTCCCCCCAAATACAAATTCCCAAAAACCCACGATAGTGCCGGATCCATCCGTGCTTACGAGCGAATCAGTAGGCAAGCCTAAGGTCGCTGACGTGAGCGTCTGGACGCCATCGCTAAAGCTAAACGCGTTCACCT
>DATFYN010000513.1:0-15294 GCA_035315025.1 Myxococcota bacterium | reverse complement strand
GCCGGAACGCGCCATCCAGGACCTCGGCAAAGGCCATTTCTCGGATCTCGTATGCCATCCCTCCCCCTCTCATGCATACGGTATAACGTGCGGTTGCGTCACTCCTTGTGCATGAAGGGAGGTTCGCTTGTCAAGGCGCGCAACATGCGGCCTCCTCACCCCTCCATGCTGCCAGACGCGTAAATGCAGGCATGGCGGGATCCGTGACCCGGCGGCCTGGGAAACGGATCCCACCCGCGCGGGAGCGACGCCAAGGCGATACTCTCGCCTGCATGACCGAAGAAAAGCGGAGGCGTTACGAACTCGGCGAAGCCGAGCTCGACCAGAAGATCGAGGCACTCATCGCGACTGCGGAGGCGCGCTATGGCGCCGCGAACGACACGGAGGCTGTGCGGCAGATCGTCGTCTCCGCACTTCGCTTGTTGCGCGATGGAACGCCGCGCGGTGACCTCAAGCTCCTAAACAGCGCACTCAAGGAGCTACGACACGCGTTCCGGGTGTTCGCATCCTATCGCGCAGTGCGCAAAGTCGCCGTGTTCGGAAGCGCACGGACCACACCCGATCAACCCGATTGGAAGCAGGCCTTCGCATTCGCAGAGCGCATCGCCGCGGAGGGCTGGATGATCATTACCGGCGCAGGGGAAGGGATCATGGGTGCGGCGCAGGGTGGGGCCGGCCGTGCGGCTTCGTTCGGCGTCAACATCCGACTTCCATTTGAGCAGCAAGCGAATCCAACGATCGCCGGAGATCCGAAGCTCATCAATTTCCGTTATTTCTTCACGCGAAAGATCGCGTTCGTGAAGGAGGCCCATGCGATCGCGCTCTTCCCCGGCGGCTTCGGCACCCACGACGAGGGATTCGAGGCGCTCACGCTGATCCAAACCGGGAAGAGCGAGATCCTACCGGTGGTATTCATCGACGCGCCCGGCGGGAGCTACTGGGCGCAGTGGCGCTGCTACCTCGAGGAGCACCTGCGCGAACGCGGCCTGATATCGCCGGAAGACTTCGCGCTCTTTCGTGTCACTGCCAACGTCGACGAGGCGGTGGACGAGATCCTCCACTTCTACGCCAACTACCAATCGAGCCGCTACGTCCGCGACCTGCTCGTGATTCGATTGCGCGAGGCACCTGACGAAGGTCAGCTTGAGCTGCTCAATCAAGAGTTTTCGTCGATCGTGAAGAACGGCCGCATCGAGGTGGGACCTCCGCTTCCCGAAGAAGGTGACGAAGTGGCTGGCCACCCCCGCCTCACCCTGCGCTTCAACCGACGCGACGTGGGTCGCCTGCGTCAACTGATCGACCGGCTAAACAACCTTGTGGATACGCGCGTCGTGACGCCGCTCGAGGCAAGTCCTCACGAGATTGTGGCCGAGCCCTTGCCGCCGGAGACGTTCGCGGGCGAAGCCGACGAGGACTAAAGCGATGCCCGCAGGGCGCGATCCCGAGAGTCCCTCAAGTGGCGCAGATCACCGGGAGGAACCACAGAAGCGTGGCGGGCGCCGCGCCGCGCGACATCGCAGGACAAAGGGATCGGGGAGCGACGGATAACCGCGCCTCAAAGACCCTAGATGCAGGCTGTGTGGTCTTGGGACCGATTCGACGCCCGCGTGCGACAAGGACCGGTCGGTCTCGCGCAGAGGACAGACAGTTCTGGGCCGCCCGGGTGTGCAAAAATCGCCTACCCGGGCGCGCCCCACATGACCTCACAAGGCAGGTCTCGAACCGTCGAGCAAAAGCGGGAGCCGCCGCGGCGCTACAAAATGCTGAAGGCCAACATGGCGGTCAGACCAAACCACACGAACCCTGCGAGATACGCCCAGCGCAAGGCAGCTTCGTGACCCAGGCTCTTGCCACGCATGGCGGGGGGGCCCTCCTTCAATGTCAACGCGAATGGAACCAGATCCTTTCGTCCGCGAATGTGACGCGGATCACTTTGGCGGCGGATGCCAAGCGATGGCAGGGCGGCTCGCCCCGCGGGATTCAGAACCAATAGCAATCCCCCCAGCCGTGGCTGGAAGCGGACATAAGCAGGCCTCCGGCAATGGGTTTTCAGCTCGGACCCTGCTCCCCTCCGGTACGCCGATGATCCCGAGCTCCAGGGGCTGAGTTCGACGAGGGAAGCCTTTCCTCTACGACCTTTTGGCGTTGCCTTGAAGGGTGCGCTCGTCGGAGTCGCGGCTCGCAGCTTGCCGCGATGACGTCGCCCGGCGCCTGGGGATGGGTGCGACCTTCCCTCGGATTCTGCGGCCTGCCCTGACCTCGCGGCGGCGCGCCGTGAGCGCGCCGCACGCGGAACCCCACCGCAGCTTGAGGTGATCTCGGTATCATGATCGAAACGAGCTCTTAAGGATTTTCGATGCAGACCGCAGCGTTCACAATCTTCGCCCCGCTGTTCGCTGAGGAAGAGGCCGAGGCGTTGGTGCGGCTATGCGAGGCCTTCGGCTCCTACGGGATGTACGGCAGAGCACCGGTCGAGGAGGAGCTCGGCCGCGGGCTCTTTCACCGGCACGATGCTGCGATGAACTACATCCAATCCGGCGGCCGCTTTGGGCGCAAGGAGTCTCTCAAGACCGCCGCGTTCAGGACCAACTACTTCCGCGAGACGTACGCCTATGCCGAGCCTCTCGTGCCCGGCATCGAGAAGTTCCTTCACCACGATGGTTTCATCGACGCGGCCCGCTCCCTCTATGGCCGGGGCGTCATTGTTCCAGCCATCGTGTATGCGAACTTGCTGGTCCCC
Organism: Myxococcota bacterium; assembly: GCA_035315025.1. Lineage (GTDB taxonomy): Bacteria > Myxococcota_A > UBA9160 > UBA9160 > UBA9160 > UBA9160. Next base: position 12,554 of record DATFYN010000513.1, on the reverse strand, counting down.
GGCCAAGAGCTGGCGGTGCACACTGACGTGCCCGAGTTCCGAGGCTGCAACCGCACCAAGGACCCGGAGTGGCTCATGGTAGTGATGCACCTCTCAGGTCTCTTCGAGCGCTGGCGGATGCCCATCGCCACCGCCGTGTCGTGGTTTCGGGGTTGCCGAGGTGGCGAGTTCGCGTTCTATCCCGAAGGACCCGATGCGCCCCCCCAGATGCTTTCTGCGAAACACAACACCGCCATCCTGCTCGATACCGATAGCGTCTTTCACGGCGTCGACCGGGTGTCGGAGACCGCCGCGGCACTCCCGCCTCTTGATCTCAGGATGCGTCTCACCTACGAGCCGTCTGGTACCTGGCGGTTGGGCCACGACGCCGAAGCCGTGGCTCGTTACTCGTGGGACGACATCCGCTTCTCGATTTCCTGGAAGGCGTACTGCTTCGCTGACGAGGCGGAGCTGCGCATGGTGCGCGAACATTCCGATGACCTGATACGCGACCAAATCCTTGACCTTCTCATCACCGACCTGCGCAAGCGGGGACGGGTTCAAGGCGACGTTCCGAACGGGCGCGCTTTGGCGCTGCTTTTGATTGATGAATACATCCGATTTCCCAAGTCGGCGCCGGAGGCCTAGCCAGCGTGCCGCCCGACCCTCTGGAGAAAATCGAGAAGCTGAAGGGCCCTCATTCGGCATGGCGCACTCTCGTCTCGCCCGAGGCGTACGGTGTGCTCTTCGAGGAAGCGACAGAGCGCCCCTTCACGAGTGCGCTCAATCAGGAGAAGCGAGCCGGTGCATTCGTGTGCGCGGCCTGCTTTCTTCCCCTGTTCCACTCCGCGTCGAAGTTCGACAGTGGTACAGGGTGGCCGAGCTTCTTTCAGCCGATCGAGGGACGAATCGGGCACAAGCGCGACTTTAAGCTCCTCCTCCCTCGCACGGAATACCACTGCGAGCGCTGTGGCGGGCATCAAGGGCACGTCTTCAACGACGGTCCCGCACCGACCGGAAAACGCTACTGCAATAACGGAGTGGCGCTTCGCTTTGTGCCCGCAGATGAGCCCCTGCCGAGCCTTCGAACGCCAAGCTAACCCAAGGAGACGGCGCTCATCATGGCCGACGAGAATGCGAAGATCGCGACGTTTGCGGGAGGCTGCTTCTGGTGCATGGAACCACCCTTTGACAAGCTGCCTGGAGTGATCACGACGACGCCCGGATACACGGGAGGGCACACAGAAAAACCGACCTACGAACAGGTGTGCTCGGGCGACACAGGCCACGCCGAAGCCGTACAGATCGTGTTCAATCCTGGGAAGGTAAGCTACCGCGAGCTGCTTGACGTCTTCTGGCGCAATATTGATCCAACCACACGAGATCGCCAGTTCGCAGACAGCGGCTCCCAGTACCGCACGGCGATCTTTTACCACGATGAAGAGCAGCGGCGACTCGCCGAAGAGTCGAAGGTTGAGCTGGAAAAATCCGGGATTTACCCAGGATCGATCGTAACGGAGATCGTACCCGCGCGTCCCTTCTACGTGGCAGAAGCCTATCACTGCCAGTACTACAAAAAGAATCCAGTACACTATCGAATGTATCGGCAGGGCTCTGGCCGAGAGTCCTATCTCGAGAAAACGTGGGGAACGCGCAAGGTAAAGGGCTGAGGCTCTCCAGGCTGCTTCCTCACTGTGATGCGGTGGTCTGCCCTAGCGGGGCGAGCACGCTCCTTGGAGCGCTGGCCACAGGCCTACCCCCTGCTGCTCCTGCCGCTCTCGGCGGATCACTTCGCCAAGCGCGCCGCCGCCGTCCGCCCCGCCGTGGCGCTGGCTCTGGAGGTGATGCGAACGCTGGGGCGGTCGAAGCTGCAATCGCACGCGTGCTCGGCGATCCCGATCTTCGCGGGTCCGCGGGGGCGGTCGCCGAAGAGATCGTCGCTATGCGCGGCGGCGGCTGGGAACGCCATCTGGACTGGCTCGGGGACGAATCCAGTTCGGCGTGATCAATGCCGCGTACGGTTGAGCGAGCCTTTTGAGATCGCTTCTAGGTCGCCTTCGCGGTCGCTCGATCCACGCGCTCCATCCATTCCGCCACGGGACGTGAGCTCCCGAGGATACGTGCTCCTTCCTCGGCTCCGCGGATGCACGCGAGCTGCGAAAAGACGCTGAGGTCGGCCAGTGAAAGCGCATCGCCGACGAGCCAGTCTCGGCCGCCGAGCCAGTCCCCAATCGCCCCTACGTGCCGCTCAACATCGCCCAACACGCGTTCAAGTGGCTTGCGTCCGACGCCCTGACGGGAGAGCACCCCTCGCATCATGCTCGGTATGAAGTAGGTGGCCGCCGTTTTCATCCAGCGAGGATCATGCTTTGTCAGCTCGGGGATCCAGCGACGCGCATTGTGCGGCAGCGTGAAGCGCAGGCGCATTTCATAGAAATAGAGGCTTTCGTCCGCCCAATCCTCCAGCATGTGGCACAGGCCGCGGAGCTGGGGATCCTTCGGTACGAGCGGCGGCTCGGGAAATTGCTCTTCCAAGTAGTACGCAATGTCCGTGGAGTCGCCAATCAGGCGCCCATCGTGCTCAAGGCACGGCAATTTGCCCGTGGGATTCAGTTTGCGAACACGCGTGAAGGCCCGCGAGAGCGGGATCTCCTCGATCTTATAGGGCTGCCGCTTCCAGTGGAGGATCCTGCGGATTTTGTCGCAATAGGGGGATATCTCGAACTGAAAAAGCGTGATCATTGCGTCCTCTCCCGCGGTTTTCTTATCTGACCCACTATACTGCTCACATGTCGGTCTGTGTGGTGACAGGAGTAGGTCCGGGAAACGGCGCGGCGTGCGTGCGTCGTTTCGCACGCGCTGGCTGGCGCGTGGCCATGCTTGCTCGCTCGGCGGACAAACTGCGCGCACTCGAGGCCACGATGCCCGGCGCCCACGGGTTCACCGCGGACGTCGCCGACGCAGCTTCGGTGAAGCAGGCGTTCGGCAGCGTACGTCACGACCTTGGCCCCGTGGATGCCTTGGTGCAGAACGCGGGCAACGCCTCCTTCGGCGGCTTTCTCGAAGTCACCGCCGAAGCCCTTGAGTCAGCCTGGCGCGTCAATACCCTGTCGCTGTTCCTTTGCGGGCGTGAGGCCACCAGCGACATGCTCTCGTGCGGGAGCGGCGCAATTGTCGTGATCGGAGCCACGGCCGCGCTGCGCGGGGGGGCGGCGTTTGCGGCGTTCGCACCGGCGAAGGCGGCCCAGCGCTCGCTTGCGCAGTCGATGGCCCGCAGCCTCGGCCCTCGCGGCATCCACGTGGCCTATGTGATGGTGGACGGGGTAATCGACACACCGGCCACGCGCGGCTTTTTTCAAGACAGGCCCGACGACTTCTTCCTCAAGCCCGATTCCGTTGCCGAAAGCGTCTTCCATGTTGCGACACAAGAACGCTCCGCGTGGACTTTCGAGCTGGATCTTAGGCCCTACGCCGAGAAGTGGTGAGCCAAAGAGAGCGCTCCCAGCGCGCTACGGAGATCTCGGCGCGCTGGAGCGCTCCACCCGGAGCGCTCCACGCAACGCCTCGAACTTCGACAGCGCGACCCGGTGCTGGTCCCTACCCTGGCACGGCCTCGAGTGAGGCTGCCATGGCCTCCCGAGCTCGGCGGGGAATGGCGAAAATTCCTGCAAAGGCTCCGGGGGGCGCGGCTTGCCATGCGCTGACGCGCATTCGCTTACGGCGCGGGCCATCTCGGGGATGCGGAGCGAGAAGGAGCGCAGGACGTTCCCAAACGCGAATGGGATCCCCGATTCAGCGGCAATTCACGGCTATAGTCGGCTCGCACGTGGAGGGAGTGGCGATGAAGCCTCGCAAGGCTGTGAAGCGCAGAAAGTCGATCCGGAAGAGCACTCGTCGCGAGCATACGCGGAGCCGACACGGGGCGAAGGCGCGAGGAGAAGGGGCGGTGAGGCTCTCGCCGGACGTCAGACCTTCTAGCTACCAGGTCGCGCTCGAAGTCGATCCCGGACGCAGCTCGATGTTTCACGGGGAAGTCGCGATCGAGCTCGTCCTCGCGCGGCCGACGCGCAGGATTGTGCTCCATGCGGTGGATCTCAAGCTCGCGCACGCACGGATCGCGGCGGCAGGCGGTGCGCAGGTTGGCAAGATTTCTTACAACAAAAAGCGCGAGACCGCGGAAATCCGCTTCGCGCGGACCATCGATCCTGGGCAGGCACATCTTTCGCTCGGCTTTGAGGGTCAGCTGCGTGCTGATCTGCGTGGCCTTTACGCAGCGCGATCTGGCGATCGCCGCTATGCCTTCACACAGCTCGAAGCTGCCGACGCGAGGCGGTTCTTTCCCTGCTTTGACGAGCCGGCGATGAAGGCCTGCTTCCGGCTCTCCGTGACCACGGCGGAGAGCAACGCCGCGGTTTCCAATGCGCCGATCGAGAAAACCGAGAAGCTGGCCGTCGGGCGCAAGACCGTCCACTTCGCGCAACCCCCCCCGCTTTCGACCTATTTGTTCGCGCTGGCGGTGGGCGAGCTCGAGTCGTCAGAGCCGGTACGCTGCGGACAGACCGAAATCCGCGTCTGGCACGTGCCGGGGAAACGCCGGCTCACTGGTTTCGCGCTCGAGGTCGCGCGCGAGACCCTAGCGCGGCTCGAGGCGTACTTCGATCTGCCATATCCCTACGCGAAGCTTGATCTCGTCGCGGTGCCGGACTTTGAGGCGGGTGCCATGGAGAACGCGGGTGCTGTCTTTTTCCGGGAGACGCTCCTCCTCGTGGACCCGGAAACGGTAACGCTCAGCGAACGCAAGCGCGCAGCGGAAGTGATCTGCCATGAGCTTGCACATATGTGGTATGGCGATCTGGTCACGATGGCTTGGTGGAATGACTTGTGGCTGAACGAGGCCTTCGCGACGTGGATGGCCACCACCATCGTCGACGCCTGGAAGCCGGAATGGAAGATGTGGCTCGACTTCGAACATCACCGCTCCGCAGCGCTCCAGCTTGACGCGCTGGGCAGCACCCATCCCATCTACGTCGACGTAAAAACGCCCGCAGACGCAACCCAAAACTTCGACCTCATCACCTACGAGAAGGGCGCAGCCGTAGTCCGGATGATCGAGCGCTACCTCGGGCCAGCGACCTTTCGTGACGGCGTGCGCGCCTATATCCGTCGCCATCGGGAGAGCAACGCGGTGGCCGCCGATCTGTGGAACGCGCTTGGCGAAGCCGCTGGGTTCCCGGTCGAACCTGTCGCGCGCGCATGGATCGAACAGCCGGGCTTCCCCGTGGTTGCGATCGGGCTGAAGGATGAAGGCCGGACTGTGGAGCTGCGCCAGGAACGATTTTTTGCGAGCCGCAGGGCCCAGCTGCGCCCGCTGCGAAGCTCCCGGCAGCGCTGGCCCATCCCGTGGGTCGGGCGCATCGGCCCGCGGAAAGGGGCGGAGACTCGGCTTGAACGCCACGTCTTCACAAAAGCCCGGGAGAGCGTTGCCCTCGGTCCGACCCCGCCCCGGTTCGTCTATGGCAACGCCGACGGGGGTGGCTTCTTTCGGGCCCTGCATGACGCCGGGGCGCTTCGTCAGCTGGCCTCGGAGCTCGCATCACTCGCCGCGGTGGAGCGGATGGCGCTGCTCGGTGACCAGTGGGCGTTCGTGCGTGCGGGGCAGGCCTCAATCGAGAGCTTTCTCGAGCTCGTGGCCGCGTTCGCTGCAGAGACCAGCCCGGACGTGCTGCAGGCCCTGCGTGGACCGCTGGGTTTCGTGGACGAGCACTTGGCGCCGGCCGCCGGGGGCGGCACTCCCGCGCACTACCGCGGGTGGCTCGTGGAGTGCTTCCACTCGCAGCTGGCGGAACTCGGTTGGAAGCCCGCAGCCGGTGAGGATGACGACACGCGGATGCGTCGATCCGCACTCGTCGGCCTGCTCGGGGACGTCGCCGAGTGGGAGCCTGTGGTCACCGAGGCAGCATCGCGCTGTAACGCGTACCTTCGCGATCGGACAAGCCTTGATGCGAATCTCGCCGACTCGGTGGTGGCGCTCGCCGCTCGCACAGGTGAGGTCTCGCGGTACGAATCCTTTCTCGAAGCCGTCGCGCGCGCCGGGACGCCCCAGGAGCGCCGCCGGTTCCTATTTGCGCTGGGGGAATTCCGTGATCTCCAACTCGTCGAGCGCACGCTCGCGCTGACGCTCAGTGAGACCGTGCCGACCCAAGATGTCGTCTTCGTGCTCACCAGGCTCCTGGCCAACCGTGCGGCACGGGAGCGCGCCTGGGCCTTCGTAAAGAAGAAGTGGACTGCGTTGCGCAAGCGGATGCCGCCGATGCTGGTGACACGGCTCGTTGAGGCGACCCCCGCTCTTCAGACGGCGGCGTCAAAGCGCGACGTAGCGTCGTTCTTCCGCGCACACCCCATCCCCACGGCGAAGCGAGCCCTCCAGCAAGCCCTCGAGCGCTTCGATCTCAATGCCGAGCTTCGCCGGCGCGAAGCGCCGCGTTTGCGGCGCTGGTTCGAGGCTCAGCGCGCGTAGGCCCGCGCGACGATGCATTCGGTAGACTTTCGGGGATGCAGACCAACGGACCTACGCGCGGCCGCGGAGCCGCTGGAAATCCGACGGGTCGCTTCGAGCGGCTCTCCTACGAGCCGGAGCTCGACCTTGTAGCAGGAGCTGCAGACGAAGACGATCCGCCCCGTGCCTTGAAGACCGAACTCTACCGCGATCCGACGCGCGAGATTCTCGCACACAACGAAAGCCCCGACGTGGGCTTCGATACCAGCGTGAATCCTTACCGGGGCTGCGAACACGGTTGCATCTATTGCTATGCGCGTCCGACACATGAATATCTCGGTCTCTCGGCCGGCCTTGACTTCGAGAGTCGGGTCTTCGTGAAGGAGGACGCGCCGCAGCTGCTTCAGCGTGAGCTCTCAAGGCCGAGCTGGCGACCTCGCGTGATCGCGCTCTCCGGTGTCACGGATCCCTACCAGCCCGCCGAGCGGCAACTGGGTCTTACGCGACGCTGCCTCGAGGTGCTGGCGACCTTTTCAAATCCTGTCGTGGTCGTCACCAAGAGCCATCTGGTCACTCGAGACGCCGACCTCCTGCGCGGACTCGCCAATGTCGGCGCTGCACTCGTGCTGATCTCGCTGACAACCCTCGACTCGGAGCTTGCACGCCGGCTCGAGCCGCGCGCCTCCAGGCCCGAGCGGCGGCTCGACGCGATCCACACGCTCACCGAGGCTGGCGTCCCGGTCGGAGTCTTAATTGCGCCGGTGATTCCCGCCCTAAACGATTCCGAGATCCCAGCGATCGTCGCGGCTGCTGCGCACGCCGGCGCCCGCTCGGCGGGATATGTGATGCTTCGTCTGCCGCACAGCCTAAAGCAGCTATTCGCGGATTGGCTCTCCCACCACTATCCCGAGCGAAAAGACAAGGTGCTCCACCGCATCCAAGAGGTTCGTCGTGGGCGTCTCAACGACCCCCGTTTCGGTTCGCGCATGACTGGCGAGGGCGTCTTCGCCCGACAGATCGACGCGATGTTCTCATTGGCAGTGCGGCGCGCCGGGATCGAACGTCGATCGTTGGAGCTCTCGACGGGTGCCTTTCGCAGGCCGGGCGGAGCGCAGCTCGACTTGTTTGGTTAAGCACCCGCGATCAATCAGTCTCGCCAGCGCGCAACCCGCGCCCCGATTCCCTTCCAACCGAGACGCTCGAAGAGCGGGGAGACGCGATCGCGGTAGGCTCCCCGGTAGGCGAGGGAATCCAACCCACAGCGCACCCCCGGCACCTCGCGTTCGACAGTCGCGAGTTCCCGCACGCGCAACGCTTGCTCGCGGTGACCGTCGATCGCCCGTGCAAGCCGCGCGGCGCCGCGCACGGGAACGCCCGCCCAAGCCCGAGGATCGGCGGGGATGTCCTCGATCGTGCCGAATGCTCGGAGCGCGGCGGAGGCGCTGCGCGGACCCACCCCTGGCACTCCGGGGAGGTTGTCGACGGTGTCGCCGACCAACGCGAGATAGTCGGGGATCTGCTGGGGATCCACTCCGAACTTCGCCCGCACGCCGCTCGCATCTAGCATCGCGTCGCGAGCGAGGTCATAGAGCACGACGCTCGCGTCCTCTCGAACCAGCTGCGCCAGGTCTTTGTCACTCGTCACGACGACGACATTCGCCCCTCGCGAAACGAGCTTCGCGGTGAGTGTCGCGATGAGATCGTCCGCTTCGTAGCGCTCCTGCTCAAACACTGGCAGTCCGAGCGCGCGCGCCACTTCTCCGCACAGCGCAAACTGCAGGACGAGGTCTTCAGGAGGAGACCCACGTGTGGCCTTGTAGAGCGGAAAGATCTCATTACGGAAACTTTCCATGGCCCAATCGAAACACAACGCCGCATGCGTCACCGCATGCGCGGCGAGGTATTTGAGGAGCGTGCTTGCAAAACCGTAGGTGGCGCCGGTCGGAGTCCCATCTGGGGCCATCATGTCGGGCATCGCGTAGAAGGCGCGAAACACGTACACGTGGGCGTCGATCAGGTGCACCACCGGCCGCTCTTCTTCGTCGCGACTGCTCACCATCCCGCGAGCCGCGCCGCGCGCTCGCGGTGCAGAGCCGGCGTGCCGAGAAACGCGCGGTCGAACATGGCGCGCTTATACCAGATTTGGACGTCGCACTCCCAGGTGAAGCCGATTCCTCCGTGCGCCTCAACAGTGTCACGCGCGATTTGCATGAAGCGGTCTGTGAGGTGCGCCTTGGCGAGCGCCGCGTGGCGCGGCGCTTCAGCCGGAAGGTGGTCGAAGGCATGAGCCGCATACCAGTAGAGGCTCCGTGCCGGCTCGATCTCCACCGCCATGTTTGCGAGCTGATGCTTCACCGCCTGGAAATGGCCGATCGTGACCCCGAACTGGACGCGCGTCTTCGCGTACTCCACCGAGAGCTCGACGCACCGCGAAGCGCCGCCAAAGGCGTCGGCGGCCAACAGGACGAGGCCAGCATCGCGGAGGCGCGGCGCGGCTTCGTTACCACCGGGTAGCAGGTTCGCGACCGCTCCCGCGAACCCCACACGGCCGACCCGTCGGGTGCGGTCGACGCCTTCGATCGCCTCGATGCGGACGCCTTCGGTCGTGCGTTCCACCAGCGCGAGCCCACCGCCTGCGACGCCCACCACGAAAAGATCGGCAATCTCGGCGGCCGGGACGTGCAGTTTCTCACCCGAGATCCGCAGTCCCGCGCCTGCGGAGGTCACTGTGACGCCCCATTCCGCGGGATCCCAGCCGCCGCCCGGTTCGAGCAACGCGAGGGTCGCGATCGCCTCACCGGATGCCAGGCGGGGCAGCCAGCGTTCCTTCTGCGCCTCACTCCCGCCCAACGAGAGCGCGAGAGTGGCGAGGCTGTGACCGAGGAAAGGCCCGGGGGCGGCGAACCGTCCAAGAACCTCCGCCACGAGTGCAAGATCGAGAAGCTCGAGGCCCGCGCCGCCCGCCTTCTCTTCCACCATGAGGCCCACGAGACCGAGCTCTGCCATGCCGCGCCACAGGTCGGCGTCGTGTCCGGAAGCACCGTCAACCAACGCTCGTCGCTTCTGGGCGGGCCAGCGTTCCTCGAGGAAGCGGTGCGCCGTATCCTGGAGCAACTCTTGCTCGTCAGAGAGCCCGAAGTTCACCGTGAACTCTCGCGCTGAGCTGCGAAGTCGCGCGGCAGGCCGAGGCCCCGCTCGGCGATCACGTTGCGCTGAATGTTGGCGCTGCCCCCGGCAATGGCGACACCGAGCGACCACATATTCTGGATGATCCAGCCGGCGTGGCCTCGAGGGGGCAGACCCATCACACGCGCCTCGTTGTTCGGCGCGACCAATCCTTCGTCACCAAGCAGGTCGAGCGCCAGCTTGGCAACGCTATGGCCGATATTCGTAGACGTCAGCTTGTTCATCATGCCGGCGATTCCCGCGTCCTTGCCGCGCGCCGCCTGGGTGAGCTGGCGATAGCCGGAGTACTGATGTGAAAGAACGTACCCCTCGATCGTGGCCAGCTGCTGCCGCACTCCCGGATCGTCGATGGCTCGCTTTCCGTTGCGCTTGGTTTCCCGCGCAAGACGCAGGAGGCCCTCGAACAACGCGCGCGAGCCCGCCGCGTCCCCAATCATGTTTCGTTCATGCTTCAGTGTCGAGCGCGAGACCGCCCAGCCCTCGCCGCGCTTGCCGACGATGCTATCCATCGGCACCCGCACGTTCGTGAAAAAGACCTCATTGAAGTCCGCCGTCCCTGTCATCTGCCGCAGCGGTCGCACGTCGATACCGGGAGAGGCCATGTCAATCAGCAGGTAGGAGATGCCCGCGTGCTTTGGTGCGTCTGGTTCGGTGCGACACAGGCAGAACATGTACTGTGCAATTTGGGCACCGCTTGTCCAAATTTTCTGGCCGTTCACCACCCACTCACCATCGATAAGCTCAGCGCGAGTCTTGAGCGATGCGAGGTCGCTGCCTGAGCCAGGTTCGCTGTAACCCTGACACCAGTGCATCTCGCCGCAGATTGTCGGCGGTATGAAGCGGTGCTTCTGGTCTTCACGCCCGTGCTCGAGGAGCGTGGGCACGAGCATCGACGCGCCGATCCCGCGCACATCTCCCGGCGCGTGAACGCGCCCGAACTCCTCGGCGATGATCACGGCCTTCAGAACGTCGGGCGGCTGCCCGGAGCCGCCGTAGGTCGTCGGGATCGAGCGTGCGACACAGCCATGCGAGATGGCGAGTGCGCGGAAGCGTGTGGCTTGCTCGGCTTCCGAGCCCTTTGCGGCCTCCCCGGAAGGTGGCCAGTGCGACTTCAAGAACTCCCGAACTTTGCGGCGGTACTCTTCGTACTCCTTGCTGTAGCGAAGGTCCATCGTCTCTCCTCGACTAGGGGGAGCGCCTGCATTCGAACTCCACGGGCAGGCTCGAGAGTCCGCGCAAGGCGATGCTCGGCCTGCGCACGGGAGGATCGGCGCCGAGGCGCAATCCTGGCAAGCGCCGCACGAGGGTATCGAGCGCGATCTGCGCCTCCGCGCGCGCCAGGCCGGCGCCCAGACAAAAGTGCGTACCAAAACCAAAGGCAAGATGACGATGGTCTCGGCGTCGGACGTCGAGGCGGTCAGGGTCGGGGAACTCCGCCGGGTCGTGGTTCGCGGACCCGAGGAGCAGCACCGCGCGCTGGCCCGTCAAAAGGGTGTGCCCGTCGATTTCGACGTCCTGCTTCGCGACGCGTGCCGCGAACTGGAGTGGGCTGTCATAACGCAGCAGCTCTTCGACCGCACCGCGTACAAGGGACGGATCTTGCTGCAAGAGCGCCAGCTCATCGGCATTGCGCAGCAGCGCGAGGACCCCGTTGCCCAGCAGGTTCGTCGTGGTCTCATTCCCTGCGAAGAGCAGAAGCACGCAGGTCGCGAGGAGTTCGTCCATCGACAGGCGGTCGCCCTGCTCCTCCGCAGCCAGCAGCGCCGAGAGCAGATCGTCTCGTGGTGCGCGCCGGCGCTCCTCGGCCACTCGCTCGAAGAGCTTCGTCATCGCGAGCGCAGCGCGATCCCCCTCCGCGCGATGCGTGCCCACTTGCAGTGGATCGAGCGCCAGGGCCATGTCGTCGGACCAGCGCTTGAGCTCGCCCTGATCGGCAACGGGGACACCGAGCATCTCCGCGATCACGATGACCGGCAGCGGATGCGCGAGGTCGCGCACAAAGTCCATGCGGCCAGCCTCGAGGACCGGCTCCAGGAGCTGCTCGACGATGGTGGCGATCCGCGGACGCATGGCCTCGATGTGACGTGGCGTGAAGGCCTTGTTCACCAGGTTGCGCAGCCGCGTGTGGTGCGGCGGGTCCTTGAGCGGCATCCAGTGCAGCATCGTCTGGGCGAGCGTCCCGAGCTCCCCACCAGACTCGCGCAGATTGCGGAACAGGTTCGGATCGTCAGACGAGGATTCGGAGGAAAAACGCGGATCGCGCAGCACTGCCTGAACGTCCGCGTAGCGCGTGAGGAACCAGAGATTGAACTCTGGCAGAAGGTGAATCGGGTCCCGTTCGCGCAGGCGATGGTAGGTAGGGTACGGATTGTCGCGGAACGCTGGGTCGAAGGGATTCAACCATTGCGTGAACGAGTCGTCTCGCGGCGCCTGCTCTCCCGCGCTCATGTGTCGAGCAGGCAAGCAGCCGCTCGACTCGAGAGTCCGACACCGCGGCGGCCTTGCTGGAGCGGATTGCGGTCACAGCCGTTGGTGCAGTAGCCGAACGAGATTCCCGTCTCCGGGTCGGCCCACGCGACCTGGCCGCCCGCCCCCATGTGGCCGAAGGCACGCGACGAGTTCGTATGGCCGAAGCCGCGGAAGACCCGGTCGGTCTCGCCGGCGATCACGAGGCCGAGGGTGCGATTCGCGAGGCGACCGATCATCGGATCCCGCAGCTCGCCGGTGCGGATCTCAAGGCCTTGCGCCACGGTCTCGCGTGACCAGACGCGCGGGCCATCGTGGGGCTGGGCGTCGCGCAAGAGCGCCTGATAGAAAAGCGCGAGGTCGCCGGCGGTCATCGTCCCTCCCCCACCGGGTACACCCGCCGCGCGCGCCTCGGCTCGATTGAACG
>DATFYN010000512.1:0-4371 GCA_035315025.1 Myxococcota bacterium | reverse complement strand
TACTGGCCACTGGTGCGCTTGGTGCGCCGCAACGGCAGACTCCGCATCCCCCCGCGGATCGACGAAATGTAGTGCCAACTCGCGACGCTAACCCCGCGAAAAGCCAGCAATCTGACCCCACAACTGCGGAAGTTCGGCTAGCCGACGCGGTGAATCGGCTACGGCGACGGCCGTGGCCGCGCGAGCGCTTTTCCGAGAATCAGTTTCATAATCCAGCGGTTCGATGCGCTCGTAAGTCCATACCCCACTCCGAAATTCAGCTCCAGCGGAGCGTTGAGGAGATCTCCGGTCACGAAGAGATAGTGCTCTTGCTGTGAAACTGGGGGGACGGCGTTGACCTGGCCGATGTCGCCGTAATACTCGATCCCGATTCCAAATCCGAATCCCGTGTCCCAGCGGATCTTCGCCGCCGGCTCGAAATCAGGAACCCCGTTTCCGCCCGAGAGCGACCAACCGAGAATCGGGTTGACATAGTACGCCCAACGACCCGCTTCGTACCCAAGGATAGGTCGAACTTCGGTAGACCACGCGTCCGGCTCGAACGGATGCGGGACCCTCGAGACTTCGAGGTTTACGCCTAGTCGCCAATGCTCCCATGTGCCCTCGGGCACCACCCACTTTGTCCTCAGCTTGGCCCCCGCCCAGTGACCTTCTCCATGAGAGTCGATCACAAATTGGAGGTAACTCCCCACCTCCAAGTAGCGCGTGATCCCGAGTGCGGGCTCAAGAGTGAGGTGATTGAGGTGATCTGGGGGGATCTCATTCGGATACTCGGGGACACTGCGACCCTCGAGTACGTTGTTGTAGTGCACCTCAAGGCTCGGCTGGAGCGGTTCGTTGATCGTTGTGTCATAGACCTGGATCTCGAAGGCGTCGATCGCGTGGGCGGGGGCGTGTACGAATAGGTTTGTCGCGACGAACAGCAAGGCAAGGTGGAAGGGCTTGGGCCCGAATGTCCTCACCACAGTCCAATCACCTGTTGTCTGCCCTCCTCGGGCCTTCGTGGGGGCCTAGCTCTGCTGTCCTATCTCTGTTCTTGGGAGGGTAGGATGCAGACGGTGAGAGACAACAAAAGACGCCGTGTGGCTCCCGCCTGGCAGCGGCGCGGGTGCCCTTTCTGGGCTCGGCCGAGGCTCGGCCATTCGGAAGGGGGAGGGGGGAAGGGGTGGCACATCGCCCTCCCGCGGCTGGAAAGCGCAGCCCGCGGCTTTCGCGCGCGCCGTCCGGCGCCGGAATCTCCCGGACGACCAAGGATCCGGCTCTGCCGTGAGCCCACGGGGAAGGCCGACTCCTGGGCTCGAGCCAGCCCCGGAAGAGCCTAAGGCGAAACGGCGGTCTCGCCGATTCCAGAGCTCAGGCGGGTTGGCCGGCGAGAGTCCGGATCGCCGGACCAGAGGAAGCATGGACGAACCGGCAATCAAGGGGTCGATCTTCGCGAGCGTGATCGGAGATTTGCGGGAGCTGAGAGACGGCGGCCGGATCTCGCAGGAAAAGCTCGCAGAGAGGCTCTCTCCCTTCGAACAGGAGCTTGTGAAGAGTGCCATCAGTCCGGCGGCCTGGTATCCCATGGAGAACTACGCGCGGATCACGGATCTCCTCTGTGAACTCGAGGGGGGGAACCCCAGGGAGTACTTCCGCCGGCGGGGCGCGGCCAACGCGAGGCGTCTCATCGAGAAAGGCCTCTACGGACAGCTTGAGTTCCTAAAGCGATGGGACAAGAGTATCGACGGCAGAGAACGCGGCGACGGAGGCGCTGTCGCTCAGTCTTATCTTCGCTCGCTGAAACTCGTAGTCACTCTTTCCAAGAGCATTTACAGCACCGGTGACTGGAGAGTGGAGCGTGACCCGGATCGTGCGAACTGCGTGAGAATCGAGATCCTCGACGCCGCCGCATACTCTGAGGGCATGCGCTACGCGATTGAGGGCTTCCTCAATGAGTGCGTGCGTGCGGTGCGCGGGAGCACCAAACCCCTCTTCAGATCTGATCGAGTCGCGCGAGATCACATCCGGATTTGGATGGTCGAGTCGATCGGCGACTTCTACGGTGTGCCCGCTGACTGATCCAAGGGCGACCCGCTCACCCGCCCACCCTGCCTTCTCGATCGTTCTTATCCGCCCTCGAACCCGTCCTTGGTGAGGCGGACTCGGGCCCCCCTCACGCAATGCGACAATGCAGGATAATCAATCAGTCTATTGACTATCAACTTAATGTTTGACTATGATCGGTGCATGGCGCACGAAAGCGCAGTCGCGCGATCGCTGGATGAGCTGACAGACCCGGGCGACGAGTTTCTGGACAGGGCCTTCTTCGCCCTCTCAGATCCGGTGCGGCGTGCGATCTTGCAGCGCCTCGACTCGGGGGCGCGTCTCGTCTCCGAGCTCGCCGCGCCCTTCGACATCTCTCTTCAGGCGGTCTCCAGGCACATCCAAGTACTGGTGCGGGCTGGGCTCGTACGCCAGGAAAGGACGGGGCGGATTAGCCGATGCAGTCTCGACGTGGGGCCGATCTTTGCGGCCGCTGTCTGGATCAACCGGTACAGCAAGTACTGGCAGCAGCAGTTCGACCTCCTGGCGGTCGCCCTCGGGGAGATCGAGCGAGAGCGCAGCACCAAGCCGCGACCCGCCTCCCGGCGCAAGGGACGAAGTCGCATTCGGGCTTCGCGTCCCTAAGAAGCAACTTCGTCTTGTAAGGAGATCCTTGGATGGACAATCACAAAGTAGTTTCGAGAAGTGAGTGGATCGAAGCGCGCAAGCGACTCTTGGCCGAGGAAAAAGGCTTCACGCGGGCGCGAGACCGCCTCAGTCAACAAAGGCGCGATCTCCCTTGGGAGCGCGTGGACAAGGAATACATTTTCGAGGGACCGACGGGCAAGGAGACCTTGCCGCAACTGTTTGACGGAAAAACCCAGCTCATCGTCTACCACTTTATGTTTGATCCAACGTGGAAGGAGGGTTGCAAGGGCTGCTCGTTCTGGGCCGACAATCTTAATGGAATCGTGGTACACCTTCGCCAGCGCGATGTCACGCTCCTCGCAATCTCGAGAGCCCCGCTCCACCTGCTGGAAGCATTCAAGAAACGTATGGGGTGGAGCTTCAAGTGGATCTCATCGTTCGGCACGGACTTCAACCATGATTATCACGTGTCCTTTACTCCAGAAGAGCTCGCGACGGGCCAGATCTATTACAACTACGAGACGGGAAAACGCCCATTCTCCGGAGAGGCTCCTGGCGTCAGCGTGTTCTATAAGAATCCGCGCGGAGAAGTGTTCCACACCTACTCCTGCTATATGCGTGGTCTAGACATCCTGAATGGTGCCTATCACTACCTCGATCTCGTACCGAAGGGACGGGATGAGGAAGATCTGCCCTATCCGATGTCCTGGGTCCGCCATCACGACAGATATGACGACTAGGTACCTTCATGGGAGGTTTGCGCGATGAGCTATCGCGAGACACGAGACAAGCTGGCTGGCTACCGCCACCAAATTGCAGAACTGCGCAAGAAAATGCGCGAAGCGCAGTTCTCCGTGGAGCCCGAAGAGGTAAAAGACTATGAGTTCACTACGCCGGAGGGAACCGTTCGTCTCTCCAGACTCTTCGGTGACAAGGAATACCTATTTTTGATCCACAACATGGGCGTATCGTGTCCCAGCTGCACGCTATGGGCCGATGGCTTCAATGGCATTTACGATCACCTTACGAACCGTGGGGCTTTTGTCGTTTCGAGCCCAGATGCGCCAGAGATTCAGCGGGCTTTTGCCAAAGACCGTGGCTGGCGTTTCCGCATGGTAAGCCACCAAAGTACGAGCTTCGCTGCCGACATGGGCTATCGCTCTGAGAGCGGCGCCTGCCTTCCCGGCGTCTCGGTCTTTCGCAGAGAACAAGGCCAGATCCTGCGCGTGTCCGACACAAGTTTCGAGATCGGCGATGACTTCTGCCCGCTCTGGCACATTTTCGACCTCTTGCCAGAGGGTGCAGGCACTTGGAAGCCGCGCTTCAAATACGAATGATCCCAGGCAGGCTGCGAGCAGAATGACGGAACCCTTGACCGACGGCACTGACCCTACGCGCTGCCCCTGGTCCGAAATTGAAGCGGCACAGGGCGCCGCTTCGCAAAGTGCCTGCGCTTCGGAAAGTCCGACCCTGGGGATGACCGCTCCGCACCCCCTCGGCCGCGGCCCCTCGCCGCCGCCCTACCCCTCTGGATACCCGGATCGGCCGCACTCGGGTGCTGCGTGAGGCGGCCCCGAAGGCTAGGAGGGCATCTTCCGGGTCGGAATTGACGGGGACCGACTCGCCTGCGTAACCTGCGCGGTCTTGAGGCACACGGAGGCAGCGCGATGCGAGACATCCTGGGCTATGCGGGCAAGC
>DATFYN010000511.1:0-3682 GCA_035315025.1 Myxococcota bacterium | reverse complement strand
TCCTCGGCATCATCGCGCTGGGCTTCCTCCTGGGAACGTTCAACCCGCAAATTCAGTTTCACTGAATCAAGGAGATCGAAAATGTTCAAGCTGCGAAACAAGGTTTTATGGGGTCAATGGGTGGCGCTGCCGCTCCGCCTGGTTATCGGCTTTGGCTTCATGGCTCACGGGTGGGCCAAGCTCAGCCGGGGGCCGTCAGGTTTCGCGAAGCTGCTCACTCAGATCGGCGCCCCTCTACCCGAAACGACGGCGTGGGTCTCCACGTTCGTGGAGCTTCTCGGCGGTCTGGCGATCTTCGTGGGGACGTTCGTCGAGGTCGTGAGTGTTCCGCTCATCGTCATGATGCTCGTGGCGATGTTCACGGTCCATCTGCGTTACGGCTTCAGCGCCATCAACACGATCGGGTTGACAGCCGACGGACCGCAGTTCGGCCCGCCCGGATACGAGGTCAATCTTCTTTATATCGCCGGACTGCTCGCGCTGATCCTGGGAGGCGCGGGCCCTTTTTCGATCGACAGACTGCTCGCACGAAGAAAGCGACAGCCGGCGGCTTCACCATCCTGACCGCCTACCGAACGGGATCATCAGGACGCCACCATCCGCATGAATCAGCTGACTGGGACCGGCGTGGCGGGTCGCGCACCTCGTGCCCCCTCCAGCGCCTCGCCCGCCATGTACAGGGCCGGCCCGAGCAGGACGACATCCTTGATCAAGAACTGTCTGCCCCGGTCGGGCAAAACCGGGAAGCCTCCCAGGCTCGGCTCCCAACCCGGCGTGGTGAGCCCGCTGCCAGTCGCCGACCCCAGCAGCCACACGCGCCGGATCGCTAGGAGCCCGATGACGACCTCGACCACCCCCAGCACTGCGGTGAACTGGCCGACGCTCATCACCCCGCCCCTTTGCGCGGTTCGGTCGGACACACCTCGGTCGATGTGACCGAAGCAGCACAGCGGCGCTGATCATGGGCATGATTCGAGGCGTTTCATGGGAACTTCATTTTGTTCCCCGGTAACTCGAGCAGCTAGCCCTTGGCTCTCAGCTCGCAGCGGTCTTGAGCAGACTCTCGACCTTCGCGTCGAGATCCATGGCGACCGTGAGTGCTGACTGGCTTCCGTAGGGAGCGAGCAAACTCGCCATCGAGTCGTACGATAGGTGGACTCCGTCTGCGCGCTCATCTACGAGAATCGTTACTGGCGCATAGCTTGCTGCATCGGGGACGGTCTTGGCCATCTCCTTCATGATGAGCGGATTCCCAACGACGAGACGGAGGATCTTGGGCCCGTGCCCGCCTTGCGATTTACGCAAAACCTCGCCGACATCGAAGCGGGCGAACTCCATCAGGTCCGAGGATCCGATCGCCCCGTGAACCACCTTTTCCAACTCCGCAACGTTGGTTGCCGAGGCAATGGCGTCGTGAAACGCGTTTGTGTCTGGTCGACCAACGGTTGCGGTAAGCCTTCGCACGACCTCGTCGAATGGCCTGGAGGAGACAATGGTGAACCTCCGGACGCGGATTTCTCGCGTTGGCAAACCACCGGCAGACGGGTGCACAGCCCCCGAGGCGGGTGGCGCAACGCGATCGTGCAGGTGAGCAGTCGGAGTTCGGTCGATCATCAGACTGAGCAGCTCCGGACGGCTGTAGTGGCCGCGCGAGTCCATCAATTGTTTGCGCTTGTCGATCAGGGTGAAGTCGAGATCGGCGATCACCACACCTTCACCGGAGCGGATCGGCTCCCCCATGAGAGATCCGTCAGGTGCGACGATTGCCGTGAAGCAACCGCCGGAGATCGGGCCGATCGTGCAGCCGGTATCCTTCATGATTTGGGCCTGCTGATCGGGGTTCAGCCAAGCGGTCGCGCAGACGACAAAGCACCCCGACTCCAAGGCATGTTGCCGGATGTTGACTTGAGTCTGCTCTGAGAACAGATCGCCGAAGATCGAGCCGGGATACATCGCCGAGTGGATCTGCTCGCCAGCGGCCATCATCGCGTATCGCGCCAAGGGGTTGTAGTGTTCCCAGCATGCCAGTTGGCCAATGCGGCCGACGTGACTATCGACGGCGCGCAACCCCGAGCCGTCTCCCTGGCCCCAAATCATCCTTTCGTGATAGGTGGGCGAGATCTTCCGTCGGCGCTGAATCAACGTGCCGTCGGCGTCGAAGAGAAGCTGTGTGTTGTACACAGTTCCACCGTCACGCTCGTTGATGCCGATCGACACGACAACGCCCGCTTGTCGGGCAGCTGCACCAAGCGCGTCGGTGGCGGCAGACGGCACCGTCACCGCTTGATCGAGCAGTTTCCGCTGCTCAGCTCCGACGATGTTTTGGAGAGGAGACTGGACGAACGAGAAGTACGGGTAGTAAGGGATCACCGTCTCAGGAAATGTTGCGAACTGCACCCGCTGTTGGCCAAGTTCGTGAATCGTCCGCATGATTCTTTCGACGGTTCCTTCGCGGCTATAGAGTACCGGACTTAGTTGGACCGCTGCAGCTTTAACTACTCTCATCGCTGTCTCCCTGGCCAGTGAGACGGGGAATCGCTCCTGCCTGCTTCATTGCTACGGCACGGGGAGTCCTTCGACGAAGAAGCCCCGGGTCCGTGCGGATCGTTGGCGGAGCGGTGCAATTGTTTGATAGGCGGGCGATTCGAACCAGTCCCGTCCCGCCTGGAGGGACGGAAAAACGACAATTGCCGCTCTCGCAGTCGCCCCGTCCATCCCTTCCAGGGGGACGATCGTTGCCCCGAAAGAGACCAGCCGTCCTCCAAACGGCGCGAGAGTGGCTTCAAATTGTTCGTGATAGGATTGAAATCCTGCTGGGTCATGAATCTCGACTAGGGCGACAAAATAGCCCGGCACTGTGACTGCGGATTCGAGTGGGGTCATCCGATCGTTGATCCTTATCTTGGCAAGGCCATGCGGCAGAACTGGACGACTGTGACTCCGGCCTAGACTTCAGCCCGGCGGCGGCGGGCAGATCGGCACTGAAACGGCGGTACCGCACGGACGCCATGTTATCGCATATGCGTCATATATGCGGTCCGCGCAGCGCACCGAAGACGTACGGTCCTGCCTCAGTCGCCGTCCCGCACGTCCGGCATCGCTGTCCCACAGAATTCTACACGGCGGCGTGCCGAAAGGCAGCCATCGCCCGGTCGTAGGCGTCGTTGAGACGCAGGAAGCCCTCGTGCGTGCCGCCCTGGTCGGGCTGATGGCGCTTGGTCAGGACGTCGAACGCCCGCTTCGTGGTCCTGGCGTTTTCTTCCGTTGGCTGGTGGCGCAGCCACTCGAAGCTCTCCCAGTACAGTACCTCCTCGGCCTGCTGCCCGCGCTTCTTCCGCTCGGCCTCGGCCTGGGGTCACCCGAAACTGGCGACGGGATTTGATCCACGTATTGTCCAGCAGCAAAGAAAGTTCCGTCGATTGGCGTGGAACACCAGACCATCGCCCCGAGCGAGTTGAACACGGGTTTTGAGCTGTAACTCTGGTCCCCACAATAAGAAATCCCTTCGACGCTCTCGCCGAAGGGCTCGTTTCTAAAAATAGTCGGGGCGACTGGATTTGAACCGAGTCAGCATCCGCCCCTCCCCGCTCTCATCTCTACCGCGTTGTTGCGCGCTTCGGTCCGACTACACCGACGCGTGCCACAGCCAGGGCGCGCAAGGAACCGACACGGAGCACCCCCA
>DATFYN010000510.1:0-7724 GCA_035315025.1 Myxococcota bacterium | reverse complement strand
CAGCAAAGCAGCGCCCACTCCCTCAGCGATCGAAGTGGCCACACCGGCGCCGGCGACTCCCCATGCAGGAAGGCCGAAGTGGCCAAACACAAGCGCGTACGCTAGGAGCGCGTTTACCGCGTTTGCAACGAGCGTGGCGATGAGCGGTGTCCGGGTGTCGCCGAGCCCGCGAAAGAACGAGGCAAGCACCATCCAGAGCGCGAGGCACGCGAAGCCGAGCGGGCGCATCCGCACATAGGCGAGGGCGTAGTCATGGATTTCCGGGGTCGTCCCGAGAAGTCGGAGGAAGGAGTCGGCGCCTACCGCGAACAGCAGGAGGGCAAACGCCGCGGCGGGCACGACCGCGTAGATTCCCTGCCATACCCATCTCCCGCACGAAGCCTCGTCCCCCGCACCGTGGGCTTGCGACACGAACGTCTGGACGCCGTTCGCGCAGCCGCTGAAGACGCAGAACACCGTCCACAGCCAGATGCCCGCAAAACCGAGAGCGCCAAGCTGGGCTACGCCAAGCCTCCCCACGAAGATGCAGTCGATCATGTGCATCGCTGTCTGTGACAGCTGGGTGAGGACAATCGGATAGGCCAAAGACGCGACTTCGCGAATGCCGCCTGCGCGGGCCTGAGCCTGGGAAGTCGCGGGAGTAGCGATTTGCGTGACCATGAGAAGCTCCAAAACGCCGGAGGCCGCGGACGCTTTCGCGTCCGCGGCCTCCGTGGCGGGCCGTCTCAGGCTCCACTCACGTTAAGGACGAACGCGACTCACCATTTTCCCGCTGGCGCGCGTGCTCGCCGCGCGCAAGCGCAGCGCCACGGACCGAGCGGACAAGAAGGTTCCGGGTGCTCGAATTCATCAACCACAGTCGTAACACGCGGCTCTCGAAACGGCAACGACGATCTCGCGAAATCGCGGTTGCGGCGGCGCGGGCCGCCGAGTACAAGGAGCGCGTGAGGCTGCGTTCCTTCCCCTTTACCGCTCTCCCGGTCGTCCTGGGCGCGCTCCTCGCATCCAGCCTGCCTGGCTGTGCGAGCTTCGAGGGTGCCCGGCTCTACGAGCGGGGGACACAGGCGCTTGATCGGGGCGATGCCTCGGCGGCGATTGCGGATCTCGAGCATGCCGCCCAGCTCGTGCCCCAATCCTCCGAGATCCAGAACCACCTCGGCCTCGCCCACGAGGCGGCGGGCCACGACGAGGCAGCCCTCCTGGCGTTCCAGCGCGCCGTCGAACTCGACTGCTCGAACGAGGCCGCGCAGCAGAATCTCGCCGCGGCGGAAGCCCGAAGGGCGCGGCTTGCCGCTCGCGCCGCCGAGTCGGCGCGGAGCGAGCGGGGGTCGGGGGCACCATGAGCCGCGACGACGAAAAGGGCGACCGCCCCCGGCGGAGTTGGCGTGAGATCGACGCGATGCGCGGCCGATCGCGGCACACCTCGTCGTCCGAGCCCCGCGGGCCGGTGGCCAAGGAGCGGTCTCGGGCCGCAACACAGCATTACCTAAAACAGCTCGACGGCCTGTTCTCCAAAGCGAAAGGGGGCGCCGAGGGTGAGCGGCTTGAGAACGCGGTGCGCGATGCGTTTGGGACGCCATCCATGGCCGACGCCTGCCGCGCGTACCGGGACGCGCTCGGGCTCCCGGAGGACACGGGCCTGCTCACGCTCTTTCTCGATGCGCGCGACCCCGAAATCGTCCGCGCGGTTCTCGATGCGTTTCAGGCAGCCCAGAGATCTGGGAAGCTGCGAGCGACGAGCGGGCTGCGCACGCAGCTGCGTCTTCTGCTCCAGGAGTCCGACGACGTCGTCGCCGAGTCGGCCGAGGAACTGCTCGCGAAGCTCTGAGGGTGAGTTGAAGTGTGGCAGGCCATTTATTAGGGTGGTTTTATGTCCCACGACCTCGAACGCGAGGCCTTGGCCCGCTATCTGGAAGACCACCACCTCAAGCACACAAAGCAGCGCGAGGCGATCCTCGAGGCCTTTCTCGAGGCGACGGGTCACGTGACGAGTGAGGATCTTTACCAGCGCATCCGCGGCAAGCACCCCAACATCGGATTTACGACCGTGTACCGGACCATGAAGCTTCTGTGCGAGGCCGGTCTCGCCAACGAGCGTCATTTCGACGGCGGCGTGACGCGCTATGAGATTCAGCACGAGCATCATGATCATCTGGTCTGCACGAAGTGCGGCAAGATCATCGAGTTCGAGTGCTCGATGATCGAGTCTGCGCAGGACGAGATCGCACAGCGCTACGGATTTCGCCTGCTGCGCCATCGCCACGAGCTCTACGGCCACTGTCCCGAGTGCCGGGCGAAGGGCTAGCGCCTGCGACGTTGCACCCCGGGTGTGGCTCTCGCCCTCGGCCTGCTGGCGAGCTGTGCACGCCCTTCTGCGGTGCCCAGCACCCCTCCCGCTGCCGCGACGGTGCTGTCCGGCGCTTCGCCGCGCCTCGTCCTGCTGCTCGCGGTCGATCAGCTTCGCCCCGACCGTCTCTCGACCACTCTGCCGGGAGGTCTTGGCCGACTGATGCGGGAGGGGCGGGTATTCGCCGACGCTGCGCTCGAACACGCAGACACCGAGACGTGTCCGGGCCACGCCACCATGCTGACTGGCCGACATCCGGGGCCGGCGGGCATTCCGGCCAACGAGTTCGTCGAACGAGACACAGGCAGGTTGGTCTACTGCGTGCAAGACGATGCGCCGGATGCGGCCGTGCTCGGCGGAGGGCCTGCGCCAGCGCAAGGACGATCCCCGCGGAAGATGCGGGTCAGTGCACTCGGCGACTGGCTGAAGGCCAGCCAGCCAGGGGCGCGGGTGTTCAGCCTCTCAGGCAAGGACCGTGCGGCAATCACCCTCGGCGGCGAGCATCCCGAGGCTGCCTATTGGTTCGATCGCGGTCCCGCGCAGGGTTTCACCACGAGTCGCTACTACCGCAGTGAGCTCCCCGCATGGGTGCGCGCGTTCAATCGCCCAGCCGGTGGCGAGCCGGCATTCCTGGCTCGGGTGCCGGACCGCTGGGAGCACCCGACCGATTCACCCGCAAATGGTGCCCGGCGCGATGATTACCCCGCCGAGTCGGCACAGTTTGGGCGCACCAGCGGGCATCCCGTGCGCGATCCGGACGTACGAATCTTTCTTGAGCACCTCTACTACACGCCCTTTCTCGACGACGTGACGCTCGACTTCGCGCGGGCTCTCGTGGGCAACGAGCACATGGGGTCGGGGCCCGGAGTAGATTTACTTGCGATTTCGCTCTCCGCGAACGATCCCGTGGGTCACTTGTACGGTCCAGGCAGCCAAGAAGCCCGCGACGCGCTGCTCCGACTCGACGCCGCCGTAGGGGAGTTCCTGGCATTTCTCGAAGCTGAAGTGGGCAAGGGCAGGATGCTTGTCGTCCTGACCGCGGATCACGGTGTGCTTGAGCTTCCCGAATGGCTGGTCGAGAACGGCGCAAGCGAATGTCCGCTCCCGACCGGTCGCGGTAGCAGTCGTGCCCTGGCCGAGGGCCTGGCTGCAGCGCTTCACTCCGCTTTGGATCCAAAGGGGAGCCCCGTGGTGGCGTGGATGACGGCGGCCGGATACGCGCTCACCGTGAATCGCCCGTTGGCAGAAGAACGCCATGTGCCGGTCCTGCGGGTTGTGGACCTCGCACGGCGCTGGCTCGGCTCACAGCCCGGCATCGTTCACGTCTGGACGCAGGAAGAGATCGAACGGGGGAGGGGGCCCGCGCCGTTCGCGGCGCTCTACCTCAACTCCTTCGATCCCGAGCGCAGTGGCGACCTCACAATCCAGCCCGCGCCCACCTGCCTGTTCTCGGCATCTCCTACGGGAACCTCCCACGGCACGCCATACCTCTACGACCGCGCGGTGCCCCTCGTTTTCTTTGGTCCCGGGGTGAGCCCTGGGGTTGTCCGAGGGCGGGCAGCGACGGTAGACATCGCGCCGACACTGGCGCGGGCCATCGGACTCGAACTCTCAGCGGAACTCGACGGCCACGCGCTGACCCTCCAGCCCTAGGGGCGAAGTGGGGACCCGGCAGAAGGAGGGATTGGCGCGTCATCACCGCTCGGTGTCGAGGGGGGCCCTGTGGTGGCGGGTGCGGCCCCCGTTCTCTATAGAGGCCGCTCGGAGCGCGGCGTGCCGGCCGCCTCGACCGCCCCGCAGGCAAGGGAATTCCCCGGGTGCGCGCGACGCAGGGCGACCAGTCCTGCGCGCTACGAAACGCCTCGGCTTGCGACCGCTGGAGGCTCCATGCGATTACGCTCGCTTCACCGCGGCCCTCTGTTGGGTGGACTCCTGCTCTCCGCCCTTGCACTTTCGCGATCGCTTCTGCGGGATGCCGGGGGCGGGCCAAGCCGTGGAGCATCGAAGCGCCGGATCCCGCGTCAACCCTCGCCACAGCATCGGGGGAGGTGATCGGTGGCGAGGGGCGTTACGGATCGCCCGCGTGGCTCGGAATCCCGTTCGCAAATCCGACCCATCGGGCCGCTTCGTTGGCGCGCCTGACCCTCCCACACCGTGGACGACGACGCGCGAGGCGACGCGGAACGGGCCGCCTGCAGTTTTCGAGTCCGTTGGGCGGAGTCGAGGGCAGGCGCGGCACGCTCGTGGGCAGCGAGGACTGCCTCACGCTCAACGTCTGGGCGCGCGATTCGAACCGACTGCGGTACCTAAGGGCGCGGAGCGCCTTCCCGTCCTCGTGTGGATCCACGGCGGCGGCAACACGATCGGCATACGGCCACCGATGACGGCGGAAATCTCGCTACGACGGAACACGTGGTCGTCGTGGCCGTCCACTACCGCCTCGGGGCCCTCGGCTGGTTCCGACACCGTGCGCTGCGGGCCGAGACGCAGAACGAAGCCGAGCACTCCGGCAATTTTGCAATCCTCGATCTCATCCGCGCGCCCGAGTGGGTGCGCGAAAACATTTCGGCCTTCGGCGGCGATCCGGGTAACGTCACCATCTTCGGCGAATCCGAAACGGGGTCTCTTCCAGCACGCGATTGTCGAGAGCGGAGGCTTTCGAATCCTGGAGGCGAGCCAGGCCGAGAACTATCGTCCGGAGTGGACGGCCTGGGACGATTCCAGCGCGGACTCGCCCCGCTACCTCGTGCTTACCACCGCAGAGCATGGTGGAGTGAGGATGGCTACCCGAGCGGAGACGCGAGGCCGGATCTTTCGGATGTGGACGTCGATCCGCGTCTTCCGCGAGCTCGTCGCCTTCGGGAGCGGTTTTTCTGAGCAGCAGTACCCGACGGCAGGAGCCAGGGGCTGCGCCGAGTTCCCGTTCGATGCGTATCCGTGGGCGAGCGCCGGTAGCGACGCGGCCCCGCGCTAAGCGCCCTCGTTCACCCAGGCCTCGAGGTCTTCGGGGATGCCCTTCGGGTCGTTGGCGATCGGGCCGAGACCGGGGCCGGCGATGTGCGCAAACATATCCTCGAAATGCGCCTCGATCCGAGGGCTGAACAAGCCAATCGTGCGCAACGTGGGAATGACAAAGCCGCGCACCGGTCCGCGGCGGCCGCCAGTTTTCTGAATCGCTTCGAGGAGGGTCTCACGCTCCTTCGCGATCTCGGCGAACGCCAGCGCAGGATCGATCCCTGCGCCGCGCCAAATCTCCATCACGGAGTCGCGCATCGAGACCCCGGCTCGCGAGTCGAGAAGCAGGCGTGCCGCCTCAAACGCGAAGTCTTCGAGTCCCGCACGCTCCTCGTCCGAGAGCGTGGGAACGATCGCGTTTAGGTACTTGATGCCGTAACCGGTGTGGCGCGCTTCGTCCCGCGACACATACGTGAGAAGCTGCTTCAACAGCGGCTCCTGTGTCTGGTTTCGCATGTCGCGGAAGGC
Organism: Myxococcota bacterium; assembly: GCA_035315025.1. GTDB lineage: Bacteria > Myxococcota_A > UBA9160 > UBA9160 > UBA9160 > UBA9160. The sequence goes on along the minus strand of DATFYN010000510.1, from coordinate 1,894 downwards.
ATAGAGTGCTAGCCCCTCCGTCACGATCTGCATCCCAACCGCCTTCTCGAGCCAGTTGGGCGCCGCCAACACCGCATCGAGCAGCTTTTTCAGGCCGGGCGCGATCGGGACCACGTGGCCGAGCTTGCCGATGTAAGCCGCAAAGACCTCGACGTGGCGAGCCTCATCCATCGTCTGGGTGGCGGCATAGAACTTCCCATCGGTGTGGGGCACGGCGTTCACCAGCTGCGCAGCGACCATGAGTGCACCCTGCTCGCCGTGCAGAAAGTTCGAGAGCATGAAGGCCGCGGTACGGCGCGAAGCTTCCCAGCGCGTCTCGAGGGGGAGCGCCTGCCAGAAGCGTGTGTTTTGGATCGGGACGCCACCGACGGAGAAGGTGCGGGAGAAGGCCTCACGATCGATCTCGCATTCCCAGTCGAGATCGCGGACCGCGATCCACTGCCGCTCGAGCGCGTTGGCGTAGAGCGTTCGGAGCTCGTCGATCTCGCTCTCGTAGTTCCAGTTGTAGATGGCAGTGAGGGCAGCGCCCACGCTGTCGCTCCCCTTGGGATGCAGTGTCGGAAGTGCTTTGGATGCGGTCGTCACGGGGGGCCTCCGGGTCAATCGTGCGGTCAAGGTTCTCTATGGTCTTGGCCGGGCGGAGACGTTCCCGGCCGCCGAGCAGCCAGCTGCTCGAGGGCGGAAAGGGCGCGCGAGCGGGTGGCACGAAGGAAGCGACGCACCGCCTCCTCGAGTCCCGTCGGGTCGCGAGAGACAAGGGCGGCATCGATCTCTTGGGCCGCGCGGGCCACTTCCGGCCCGGGCGGCCGAGATGCAAGGCGCACATCGCGCTGCTTCGCGAGTCGTGCGTGGACCGCATTGCGCACGAGCTGGAGCACGAGATTCCCGCTCGCGCGCGCCATCACGTCAAAGAGCGATTCGATGGCTTCGAGGAACGTATCGTCTCGCGTCTGTGGATCGCCGAGCACCGCGACGAGTGCCCGCGCGTCTTCTAGCGTCCCATCGTCTCCGCGTTCGACAGCGAGGCGTGCCGCCCCTGCGATCAGCATTTCGCGCACATCCAGAATTTGCTCGGCCAAAACGGGATCGAGCCGACCGCCGGCCAGCAGGAGATCACGAATCAGCTCCACGCTCGCGCCCGCGATGGGGGCTACCCGAGTTCCGTCGCCGCGTCGGATCACCACAAGGCGCAGCTCCTCAAGTTTCTTCAGCGCCTCGCGCACCGAGCTGCGGTTCACGCCGAGACGACTCGCGATCTCCCGCTCCGCAGGGAGGCGGTCTCCCGGCTTGTAGGTGCCGTCGAGAATCTCGCTGCGAAGGCGCTGAGCAATCAGCTCGGGTCGCGTCGATTTGATCGAGTTCGGTTGGGTCACGGCTTCCAAGCGATCGCGTTCGCGAAACGGCAAGAGTGGTCCGACCACTTTGGTCCGGCCAATTGTTAGCAGGGAGACAAGGCGGCCGTCAAGCGCAAGCGGGTCGGCGAGGGAGCCCTAGTCCTCGAGCACAAGGGCGTTCGGGAGCTCGTTCAGGTGGCGAGGCGAGGCCGGGAGGTGCGCTCGCAAGATCTCGCCGCAGCGGCGGATCGCGGCATCGAGCCCCTCTACGGCGCGGCCAGAGCGCAGGCCGGCGGTCGCCAGCTCGACCACCTCCTGCCAGCTCTCGTCGGGACCGAGCACACGGTGGATACCTTCATCTGCCAGCACCACGACACGGCGCTCAAGGAGCGCGACGAAGAGAAGGACACCGGTGCGCCCCGCCGTGCGCGTGAGCCCGTGCTCTGCGAATGCCGCGCGGGCGCGCTCAGCCACGTGGCGCTCAAGCAGGGCCTCAGGCAAAAGGGCGCGCCGGATGGGATCGAGACGGGCAAGGCCGTGCCCTAGCAAGAGAGCCGCAC
>DATFYN010000509.1:0-4484 GCA_035315025.1 Myxococcota bacterium | reverse complement strand
GCCGGGTGCTGGGGCGGGGGCTTGAAACGGCGATGGTGCGCTGGGTGGTCGAGACGGCGGGTCGACGCGGTCACGTCGGCGTCGTGGGCGAGGTCATCGAGACGGAGCGGAACGCGCCGGTGCGTTCGGTTTATTCCGGGGCGGGCTTCGATGCCGACGGACGCCCCGGGCTGTGGCGGCTGACCTTGGTCGACGCCGGCCGGACCGCACCCTTGCCTGCATGGATGTCTCTCATCGATCGCATCAATATTGATCGTCAAGATGATCGCGTAGGGCGAAGAGGATAACGCGATGGGCGTTGAGCAGCGATTCGACCAGTTCGCCGTGGGCGACCACGTCGTCTTCACCCGACGCTTCGACGCCCGCGACCAGGTCGCCTTCACCGAGCTGAGCGGCGACAGGTCCCCACTCCATCAGGACTCTCGCTATGCCAGGAGCTTCGGTTTTGACCGACCCACCGTACCGCTGCAACTCACGCTAGCACCGATCTCCAAGATTGCAGGAATGGTCCTTCCGGGTGAGCCGTCGCTCTGCCTCACCCAGACGGTACGTGCCGTCGCCCCCATCCTCTATGACGAAGAGATCACGTACTCGGCGCGCGTCATCGCCGTGAGCCCCAGCCAGCGTGTGCTCACGCTTCGCGTGCTCGGCCTGGTCGACGCTCGCGTGATTCTCGACGTGACGATGCAGGTGCACGCTCGAGTCGATCGCTGGGCGACACCACCCGCCGAACCGATTCGGCGCGGTCTCGGCACCGCACTGGTCACCGGCGCGGGGGGTGAGATCGGTGCCGCAATCGCGCGTCGACTCGCGAATGCCGGCTATCACCTACTCCTCCACGTACGTGACGGCGAGCGGGCGGTGTCCAAGCGCGAGCCGCTTGTCTCCTCCCTGGGTACTTCCAATGTGCATCTCGTCGAAGGGGATCTCGGGCGTGCGGAAGGCCGTGCAATCCTCTGCTCCGCTGCCCGACGGATCGAAGATCTCTCGCTCGTTGTCCACACCGCCTCGCCACCCATCGACGCCCCGCTGAACGCGCTCATGGAGGTGAACTTCACCGCCCTCCACGAGCTGGCGGAGGCGGCCTTGCCGGCGCTGCTCAGGCGGCAGGAGGGCGCGATCGTCGCGCTGGGGTCAACGGCGGCGGAGTTTCATCCGGCAGGCTGGGAAGGTTACGTCGGGGCGAAGGTCGCCGCGGCGAGTTTGATCGACGGCCTGCACCGCCGCTACGCGCCGTACGGCGTTCGCGGACACGTGATCGCGCTTGGCTACGTCCGGACGGCTTACTCGCGTGCCTATCTTCCCCCGGGAGAGGAAGCTCTCCTTCCTGAAGAGGTAGCCGAGGCGCTGCTCGAGGTCGTCGCACATTCAAGCGGCGACAGCTACCACGTTGTGGACGTACGCGGTAAGAGCACGGGTCGCTTCGGCTTCGTCGCGGCCTCCTCGCGTTCACCGGTGGCACCGTCTGTCCCGGGCCCCCTCGAGAAGGCCTCTGCTGACAATTTGCCCGCGCATAGCACCACGGCCGACGGTCTGCTTGCACAGGGGGTACACGTAGTGGTCGGCCCGGACAGCCCAGCGGCCTCGCAGCTCAGACCTGCCAGTGCTGACGTGCTGGCGAGCGTCGTGCGCCGCGTGCTCCGCCTCCCTATCGAGGAAAACCTCGACGACGCCGGACTCGGTATCACATCTCGCTGGGATTCGCTGCGCCATATCGAGCTGCTCCTCGAGGTGGAGTCCACTCTCGGCATTCGCTTCACTTCGGGGGAGATCGAGTCCACGCGACGCTTTCGGGACCTTGCCGTACTCTGCCACAGTAAGGTCAACGAACCGGGTTCATCGCGGGGCTAACCCGCACTGCTAGATACTTCTTTCGACGAGGCTTGATTATTTATGTGTTCTGCCTTGCCGTCGGCTGAGCTTGAGCGTGTTGGACAAGAGATGCACGACTTGGCCCGTGATCTCTGGCCCATCTGCCGCAGCATCACGGGTAATGGTGTCCGGCAGACGCTCGCCGCCATTCAGCGTCATCTCCCCGAACTGATGATCCACGAGGTCCCTTCGGGAACCCGCTGCTTCGACTGGACAGTCCCGCCGGAGTGGAACATCCGCGACGCCTATATCCTCGACCCCGAGGGACGGAAGATCGTCGACTTCAAGCAACATAACCTCCATGTCGTCGGCTACTCTGTGTCCGTCGATGCCACGATCTCGCTCGATGAGTTGCAGAAGCACCTCTACTCATTGCCCGAACAACCCGACGCCATCCCCTACATCACCTCTTATTATGCCGAACGCTGGGGTTTCTGCCTTACCGATCGCCAGCGCCGAGCGCTCAGTCCTGGGGCCTACCATGTGTTCATTGACAGTACACTCGCTCCAGGCCATCTCAGCTACGGGGAGTTCGTTCTCCCTGGCGACGAGCCCTGCGAAGTCTTTTTCTCGACCTACGTCTGCCACCCGTCGATGGCAAACAACGAGCTATCCGGGCCTGTCGTGTGCACCTTTCTCGCAAAACGCCTCGCTGCTCGCAGCCGACGTCGTACGTACCGTTTTGTGTTCATCCCAGAGACGATCGGATCGATCGTCTACCTCAGCCGCAACCTGAAACACCTGAGCGAGCACATGGTCGCGGGCTTCAACGTTTCTTGTGTCGGCGATGAGCGCTGCTACTCATACCTCCCCTCGCGGCAGGGCATCACGCTTGCTGACCGGGTTGCGCGTCACGTACTTCGCCACACCGACCCTACCCACCGCGTCTTCAGCTTCCTCGACCGTGGCAGCGACGAGCGACAGTACTGCGCCCCTGGCGTCGATCTCCCCGTCGCCTCGATCATGCGATCGAAGTACGGCACTTACCCCGAGTACCACACCTCGCTCGATGATCTTTCTCTGATCACGCCGCGCGGCCTCGCCGGCAGCCTCGCCGCGATGGAGCGCTGCATAACTTGCCTGGAGGCGAACCGTACCTACCGCACCACCGTGCTCTGCGAGCCCCAGCTCGGCCGTCGCGGGCTCTACCCCACCCTCTCGACCGGCCGCAGGAATGACCTAGTCCGCACGATGATGGACCTCATCGCCTTCAGTGACGGGACGCAAGACTTGTTGGGCGTCGCCGATACGATTGAGGTCCCCATGTGGGAGCTCATCGAAATAACGCAGCGCCTTGTCCAAGACGACCTCTTAGAAACTCATGCCTGAACCTCAACTGTCGTGCACGGCTCTCTCCGCGACGGAAATCAGCGGCAAGGGTCGCCTTGGGATCGACACTCGAGTGGTTATCGCCCTTCCGATGACAGCGAAGCCAAACGTTACGCCAGAGGCTTCCCTCGCAAGCTGGGAGCCCAAGAACTCCTCCCTTCACGACCGGGATGACTCAGCTATGGTCATGCAATCCGGGTTCTCCCCCAGAATCGATGAATACGGCTCTTTCCCGGTCCGGAACGAGCGCGAATCCCTCGTAAAACGAGGGCTACTGCGCCTCTTGGCGACCCTGGATCATCGAAAGTGCGGGAGAACCACAAGCTCTATCACTGTTCATAACGACAAACGATCTGAAAAAAGGAAGATTTGTGTCACAAGTTCCTCTCCGAATAGGAATTGCAAAATTGTTACAGCAGAACCTTCCCAAGTCTCGGTCCGGCGTATCCCTCTCGAGAGTGATAAGAGCCCATCGGCGAACTTGCGCCATTTGGTGTCTGATTTGATCGACGTTGGCCGATCGCTCGGCTACTCCATTCAGCACGCTGATTGACCGTCCCGGATACCTCAGACTATGATCGGAACTCTCGCCGCTCATGGAGCCGGGCATAAGGTGGGGGATAGATGCTCCGGAAAGCAACCCTGGACCCGTGGGAGAACCTGACCATGCCCTCCGAGATTCGCGTCAACGTGCCAGAATTCTGGGATCAGGGCTACCTCTTGATCCGAGATGTATTCTCCACGGCCGAGGTCGAGGACTTCCGTCGCCACGTTCTCGAGAATCGGCAGTGGAAGGGGAAATGCGACTTGCTGTCCCACCCGCACCTGCGGAAGGCCTTGTTGGATGACCGCGTCCTGAGCATCGCCGCACAGATCCTCGGAGATACGCCGGTCTATTACGGGGACAGTAACTTCACCATCGGCCAACAGAGTTTCGACTTCCACAAAGACAATGCGGATAGGGGGGACAGCAATGCGCCCGACTGGATGGGGGCGTACACACAGATCCGCTTCGGCCTGTACCTGCAAGAACACGCGAGGCACTCGGGCGGCCTGCGGGTCATTGCAGGGTCTCATAACAGTGTATCCAATCCGAGCGGCAAGCGGGTGAACTTGAGGACTCGAGTGGGTGACCTCATCGTCTGGAACCTGCGCACCGACCATACCGGCGCGGCTACGCTACTGCGACTCCTGCCCTGGGTTTGCGCGGAGCAACGGCAGACTTCGCGCTGGAATTCCCGATACCTGGTGCGTCTCAACAGGCCATTCCCGATGATAGTCCC
>DATFYN010000508.1:0-3524 GCA_035315025.1 Myxococcota bacterium | reverse complement strand
CGCGGCGGTTCGAGCGCAGGGCAGCGGGGTCATGCCTGGATCGGTCCCTCAGGAGTCCTCGCGCGTTGCTCTCAGGTCTGGATCGGCGTCCAAACCTTGGCGTCGACGAACCGGCCGAGATGCCCGACCGTTGTCCGTGGCGATCGTGACGACCTCGCCAGGACCGACTGTAAGGAGGGCCTGCCAGGGCACAACATAGTAGAATTGCCCAAGTTATCTGTTCGCGAAATGGTGCTCCAGGAGCGCCCGCACGCGGTTCGACATCGGCACCACGCGAACCTTGGTCTTACTGCCGTAAAGGACCCGCCTTTGCCCTTGACCCGGAGCTGGCGCTGCTGCCAGAGGACGTTCTTCGGGGTGAGGTCGCAAAGCTCGCCGACGCGGAGCCCGGTGTCGAGCAGAGTCCAGACGACGAGCCGTTCGGTGGACGTCTCGCAGGCATTGGACAGACGATCAGATTCTTCGGCGGTGAGCGGTTCTCTCACGTATTGATACGGCATCTCTCACCCTCGAAATCGTGCGTCCTTGGGGTTGGAACACGCAGCCACTGCGCTTTCCAACTGCCAGGCTACCCGCACCGCATGGTGCCAGGAAGTGGCTTTCGCCCGAGAAAACAACGGGAATAATCATACCGGGCCAATTCAGGGGCGGGAGGCCAGTGTGCGTGATCCGTAGCGGACGACGCGATCGGAGAGGGTCCTGGAACTCCTTTGCCTCCGGTCTCCTCGGATCCTGCGTTGGCTCTAATTGCACTCGCCCGGTGCCGTGTATACGATGGTATCCCATTGCCCGGACTTTATGCCGCCGGACTGGCCTTCCGGCGCACGCTATGGCACAGTGATCGGATCTTTACGGAGAATTCCCGTGGCGACAGGCGGAGCGATCCCGGTGCCGACGATCAACGGGCCCACGGTTACTGCGATCGGCTGGATCCCCTATCAGCCGCTTTTCGGCAGCCGACTCCCTGCCGCGTACGCTAAGCACCCCCAAGCTCTCGCTCTGCGGGCGGTGCTACGGACCGGCAACCGGCCCGAGCCGCCGCCGGTATTCCGCCGTACCGTCGGGTATCTCGGCTTTATTGGCACGTATAACTTTCGGGCCGCGCTTTGCCTGTCAGACGTGAAGCTCATTTGCTACCCCGGAGGCGTCCGCAACGCCGAACTTGTCGCCACGTCCACTGACTTCATCGGATACACCCCTTTGCAGATCAAGGGTCGTTTCGGCAAATTCCGCTACGACTTCGTGTGGCACGAGAAGGGCGACGGGACGATCTGGACCGAGAAGCTCAGCGCGAGCCCCAACCACGTGACGATACGTCGGACCATAGAGTTCCGCGTTGGTTGGCTGGGAAATCTCGGGTCAAGAATCCTCTCGGGGTCACGTGCCCCCTGCGCCTGGATGTCGATCGAGTACACGTTGTGTCAGTTTGGTCCGTGCCGCGTCGACATCCGCGGGTCCCTGATCCCGAGCCAGTCGGTCTACGAATCGTGGCGACGGAAGAAGCGCCACTCGATGCTCGCCATCAACGGTGTCCAAATCAGTCGCTTCTTGCAGACGGGTGCGGACCTTCCCGCCCCTGGTAAACTTCACGCGCGCTTCTAGTTCCGACCAAACCATCCGTGTATAATTGTGACGATGGTGGGGCGTCCCATGAAAGTAGACGATTTCTTAACGAGGGTCCTACACCGCTCCCTCGGGGCATGGCGCCATCGCCCGTTCCCGACGAAGTTCGCGTTGAGCATCCTCTCGGCCCTCCGGTCAGAAGTGACCTTCGATCAGAAACCCGGGAAGACCCTTTTCGTCCATGTCAAACAGGTCGAGCGAGGCGACAACCCGTTTCGGGAAGATTTCAGCGTTCGTTTCCGCCTTTCGAGCGATCCACCGGAATGGGATCCGGGGTCGGTAGAGGCGACGGACGTTCCGATCGGAGTGACGGAGGTCATCAACAGCGAGGCCGCCTCGGGGCCAGAGGCAGCTCTTGGCGCTGACTTTTTCTTCCGATTCAACAATGCCCGGAGCCTGGCGCGGAATATTGAGCGGTTCCGCGCGTTCGTCAAGAACCGTCTGTCCCGCGTCGACCAGGCCCACATGTTCTCTGGCGGCCCTGCGGCGGTCGTCCGGCCGACGGAGTTACTGCCCTTGCCCGGTGGGGATCCGATGCCTGGACAGCGTGAAAAGCTCGCGGAGAGATTGTGGGTATTCGCTGAGCAGTTAGGCATCACAGTAACTGAGGTCGTTTCGCTGAAGTTCAGGCCGGTCATGCCAGGGGCCAAGTATATCGACCCCTTCGGAAAACCCGATGCGAACGCATACCTCTACGGCAGCGAGTACTCAGCCGGTAAGAGGGCTGTGACACTCACAGTGCCCACTCAGCCGTTAGGACAAGAGATCGCAGGGACCTGCGTACATCCGTTCCCGTGGAGCAGCGACTACCAGGATTTCATCAGGCAGTTCCAAAATACCGATCCGCCGATCCTCTGGGTCCAACACGAGACTGGGCTTGAAATCCTCGCGGCGGTTGCAAGCGTTGCTTCCATCATCGGCGTCGCTCTTCAAATCTGGGAAATCATGCGAAAGGAGATCGCGAATAACAAGCAGGTGGCCAATTCGGATCGATATTATCGGCAAGTGACTGAAGTGCGTGCCGAGATCCGATATATTGACCACACGGATCGCCTGGCCCAAAGACTCATCTTTAAGCAAGAAGTCACTGACCCGATCTCTCCAGCAATGGCGCGATCGGAAAAATGGATCCCATAGTGGGTCCCTAACCCCGAAGCTGCTTCGGACCCGTTCCGCACAAGAACCCCAGTCAAGTACCTGCTCGGGTTCTCGTGTGACTGCGTGCTACCCCTCTGCCCAGCCGGAGTGCGTCATCCGGGGCAGAAAGCGCATCTCTGAGCTGAAGATCACAAGGGGCCGTCGGTTCTTGTGCGGACGCGGCGGTTCGGGCGCAGGGCAGCGGGGTCATGCCTGGATCGGTCCCTCAGGACCGCCCACGCGCTGCTCTCAGGGCTGGATCGCCGTCCAAACCTTGGCGTCGACGAACCGGCCGAGATGCCCGACGTTGTCCGTGGCGATCGTGACGACGTCGCCAGGACCGACCGCAAGGAGGGCCTGAGCCGCAAGGATGGAGTCCCCGTCGAGCGCCTCGTACGCCGCGGTGGGCTGGCCGCCAGTCCGGACGACTGCCCACAGCGCGGCAGTGCGGGCGAGCGCGGCTTGCGCGATCGGGTCGAATTCGAGCCCCATCCGGACCGCGTCGAGCCGACGGAGGTCCGCGATCTTGCCGGCCCGGATCAGTTCGCGACGCAGCTCGTAGTCGGCGATCGCCGGCACGACCACCCGCACCTTCGCCGCCAGAAGGTCACGAACCCACTGCAGGCATGCCAAGGCTTCCGGCGTCCCCTTGGGATTCGTGAGAACCCCGAGAGGTCCGGTATCGAGGAAGACGAGCCTCATGAACCGAACCGCGGCCGATCGGACAACCGATCTTCATTGACCGCGCGGGCAAGGTACGCGAA
>DATFYN010000507.1:0-6343 GCA_035315025.1 Myxococcota bacterium | reverse complement strand
GAGACCGTCCGCCAGCTCGGCGGATGGTCCGATCTCAGCGTCGTCATGCGGTACGTGACGAGTTCGGCTGCGTGCAAGGGGCGTGCGATCGAGGCCCTCGACTTGTAAGTCCACAATCCACCGCGACCACGCACCGAGGATAAGGCTAGCGGTTGCTCGAACAGCTATATCGGGATAGAAAGAGCCCCGTGGACCCGAAAATCTCGCGAGGAGGCGCCTCAGTGTCTCGAGAAGACACGCGGTGGCTCGCGAAACACGAGCCATTTCCCGGAGACGACCAAGGTGTCTTCCTTTCCGTGGTCGTTCCTTGCTACAACGAAGAAGACAGCATAAGCGAGCTGTACTCGCGGCTTTCCGCGGCCTGTGTCAAGTGTGCGGGCGAGAGCTATGAGCTTATTCTCGTCAATGACGGCTCTAAGGACAACACCTGGAGTGCCCTCACCCGTTTCGCGGGAGGGGATTCGCACATCATTGCGGTCGATCTCGCGCGCAATCACGGACACCAACTCGCTTTGACCGCTGGCCTTTCGATCTGCCGCGGTCAACGCATCCTTATCATTGACGCGGACCTCCAGGACCCGCCGGAACTCCTCCCTGACATGATGCGATTGATGGAGGGGGGAGCGGATGTAGTCTACGGCCAGCGAACCGAACGCCAGGGCGAAACAAGATTCAAGAAAGCGACCGCATCTACGTTTTACTGGCTGATAGAGCGGTTGTCCGACGTAGCGATCCCACAAGACACGGGTGACTTTCGCCTGATCAGCCGCCGGGTGCTTCAAGTGCTCCAGAGAATGCCCGAGGGTCACAGGTTCATTCGCGGGATGATTGCCTGGATCGGCTTCATGCAGCTCCCCTTACCCTATAAGCGCGAGCCTCGCTTTGCGGGCAGGACGAAGTACCCATTTCGAAGGATGCTGCGGTTCGCGATGGACGCCATTACGGGGTTTTCAACATTCCCGCTCCGTATCAGCCTGTACGTATCAATAGCGTTCATGTTCTTAGCGGTACTCCTCGGCGCTTATGTCTTCTATTCCGTACTTATGCTCAATGCCGTGCATGGATGGGCAAGTATCCTCCTCGTCATCCTGATTTTCAGCAGCGTCCAGCTACTCTGCTTGGGAATCATCGGCGAATATCTGGGCCGGATATACCTCGAAACGAAATCCAGACCCCTCTTCGTCGTTAGGCAACTGTATCGACGGCCGCCGACCGAGAAAATCGTCTAGGTCCGCACGCTAGAATCCAATGCGATGTTAACTTACGAATACGATGGGAAATTTTTTAATTATATCGAAGCGGGTTCGAAGAGATCCGCGGCGGTCGTCGCCTCGCTGATGCTGGAGGCGCTGCCCATCCGTAGCGTTTTGGATGTCGGCTGCGGTCGCGGCGCTTGGATGGCCGAATGGATGCGGCGGGACGTGCAAGAGGTAGATGGTGTCGATGGCTTCTACGTCGACGCCAATCATTTAGAGGTCCCGCGGGAGAGATTTCATGCGCGAGATATCTCCCAGCCTTTCAGACTGTCGCGTTCCTATGACCTCGTGACCTGCCTGGAAGTGGCTGAGCACATAGACACAGGCGCAGCGGATACGCTGATCGACAATCTCACGAGCCATGGCCAGCTTGTCCTGTTTTCGGCCGCGCCGCCGGGACAAGGCGGCGAGTACCATGTGAACGAACGGCCCTACGGCTACTGGCGGGATAAGTTTGCATCGAGAGGCTTTCACCTCTTCGATTTTCTTCGTCCTCGACTCCTACATCAGCGGAACGTAGAGCCCTGGTACAGATATAACACTCTGCTCTTTGCGCATGAGGATCGAACGAAGTACCTGCCGCCAGAGATTCTCGCTACGGCGATCACACCCTCAGCGCCCGTCGTCGATCTCGCTCCTTTGACTTGGAGAATACGCAAACAGATGCTGCGGCTTGTTCCGCGTGCTAGCCAGATCAAACTTGCAAAAATCAAGCACGCACTCGTTCGAGTTGTTCGGCGCACCGCCTGAGCGGCCGATGGAACACTCAGAGCGTTCGTCGCCGCCTTGTCATCGCTGCAATTGCATTGCCGTGCTCCGCGATCGTCGTATTTCACCTGTTTCTTGCGATTATCTACATTCGATACCCGAGCTATTTTGACCATGCCGAAGCCAATATTGCATCAGTAGCTGGCGTCGTAGCGCGTGGTGGCGTGATCTATCATGCGGCAGATGATGCTGCCCGCTATAGCACCTTGTATGGCCCGCTTACCTATCTTGTTCCCTCACTGAGTTTGAGACTTTTTGGGGCGCATCTCTGGGCATCCAAGTTGCCCGGCGTGCTTGCGCTGATCGCCACAATCGTCGCATTCGTTGGTGCTCTGATTCGCGTCGGGGTATCTGGGATCGGCATTTCCGTAGCGACCGCCATTCTTTCAGTGATCCTCTTATACTTCGGTCACATGAGCTTCTGGGTGAGATCCGATCCGTTCATCCTGCTGCTTGTGACGACGTGCATCCTAGTTGCCTCGTCTCCTGGACGGTGGACTGCGTTCGTCATTGGCCTAGTGGGCGGAGTTCTATTCGCGTTCAAACTGACGGCCCCCTTGTACGTCGTGCCGTTTTTTTTGAGCAAGCTGGCCCAGTCCAGGTCAATCCAGGTTCCCGTATATGCCGCCCTTGGCTTTTGGCTTCCCGTGGCAGCGATCTTTGCGCTGCCAGAAGTGGCGCTGGCAAATTATCTTTACTGGCTCAGAGCAGGCGCGGTTCACGGCATCGACTTCTCGCTTTTTTTTGACTCACTGCAGTTCTCGATGATCTATCTCGTCCCGATAGCCCTCCTGAGCTTGCTTTATTGGGGCAATTTGACATCGGAAGATCGTGCATTCGTCGTAGGTCTGCTCGCCAGCATCGTTGCAGTGGATTTGGTGACGGCCAAACCCGGTTCCGGGCCCCATCATTTGCTTCCGTTTGCTCCAATGACGATCGTTTTTGGGCTGCGCGTTGTTGCTGCGGGCGGGAAGCGCTTGTGGTGGCACCATCTCTCCCTCGCTGGCGTTGTAGCCTGCGCGGTGATCGCTGTAGCGCCACGATCATATGAACAGGCGAAAAGTATCCTTTCGCAAATGCTCAACGACTGGAGATTTTACGCCTCGATCGAAGCCGAGCTGTCGCTCGTTCAGCGCGATCACCCTCTAAGCAATATCCAAATGGGCTATGGCGCGCTTAGTTCGTATACCTGGACGTTCACGCGGCCCTCCCTAGTGTACTGGGGGAATGACTATCTTCTCGATGCAGCAGCCATGATGGACTTCAAGGAGAGCGGTCTCCACACGCCAAAGCTCACTATCCTTGCGATGACAAGCTGCGAGAAGATCTGGCTGATCCCGAGGAATGAACGTCCATTCTCGATGCGAACGTACTATTGGTTTCCGAACGGCGTGCCATTGTTCGACGAGAGCTTGCAAAGCGCGTTTACGAGCGCGTTTCGGATTGTCCAGCGCTATCCGCACTTCGATGTGTGGGGCTGCAGAGAGCATTAGAAGCTATCTCATAAACCCACTTGAGCGATGACTCGGTCGGAGATCGTGCCCCCCCCCGTCATTGGCCGGTCTGACACCCGAGATCTGCGCCACGTAAACTGAGAACTCTATGCGCCTCCTACAGCTCGAGAAGTAGCCCGGCTTAGAAGTAGGCTTAGAAGGGGCCGATCGACGCGAGCGGGTCGAACGCCTCTCAATCGGAGCGAGGTCACGTGACCATTTGTTCGCCGCCAGTACACCGCACATCGTCTAGCTGGGACCGGGGCAGCGGTCGTCGCCGTCGGTAATTGGCGCGGGGGCTTGTATGGGGCCGTGGACGCAAAGGGCTAGCGCCGACGCCTGTAGAGTTCGGAGAAGCGTAATCAGGGCGCCCACTTGGAAGGCATCGCACGCGCCAGGACTATACCCACAGCACACCTTCCAGTCGAGTCCGGGGCATCGTCCCCGCACGATCGATGCCGAGCCGCCGACCGGGTCTCTCTTGGCAAGCTGCCGCTCGCCCGACCCTGCCGCACAGGCCTGTGGGGGGTCTCCTGCCGCGGACACGGAGAACCTCTCCGGTTGACCTTCCGCTCCTGGCTCTTAGGGTTCCGGGGAATCCTAGGAGGTACCTTGCCCGAAGCCGAAGCGACACGCTCCTTGCAGTTTGGCGGAGAGCGCATCGAAGTCCCCGCGATTCTCCCCGTCCTACCGGTCCGCGATGCGGTCGTCTTCCCTGGCGTCACGAATCCGCTCTCGATCGGTCGGCCCAAGTCCCTCGCCGCTCTTGATGCCGCTGGCCAAGGCGGCTTCCTCGTCGTGGCGACCCAGCGCGATGCCAGCGTGGAGGACCCGAGCCTCCAGGAGCTCCATCCCGTGGCCTGCATCGTTCGGGTGGTTCGCATCGTCGACGCGCGACGCGAGGGCAAACAGGCTGTCGTGGTCGGTGTCGCCCGCACTCGCATGGGCGAGGTGGTCACGACCGAACCGGCGCTCCGGGTTCGCATCGAACCCTTCGCGGAAACCGGCGCCGAGTCGCCGGAGCGCACCGCGGCGTGGCGCCAGGTGGTGGAGCTCGCGCAGAAGGTGATTGAGGTACGCGACGACCTTCCCGACGAGTGGAAGGGCTTCGTCGCCGGGATCCCGACGCCTGGCCTTCTGGCCGATCTCATTAGCTCGACGCTCCCCCTGGCACCGGAAGAGAAGATCGCCCTCTTGTCGGAGCCCGACCCCCTGCCCCGCCTCGTTCGGCTCGCTGGCCATCTTGAACGCGAGATCACGATTGCAGAGACGCAGCGAACGCTACGCACCGAGGCCGAGTCGCAGGAAGACGACCCGCGTCGCCGTGAGCGGCTGCTGCGTCACCGCATGCGCGACATCCAGGACGAGATCGGTGAGGGTGACGCAGGCGCGCGAGAGGTGGACGAGCTGCGCGAGAAGATCGCCGTTGCAAACCTCCCCGAAGAGGCACGCGCGCAGGCCGAGCGCGAGCTCAAGCGCATGAGCGCCATGCCCCAGCAGGCGCCTGACCGGCACATGGTGCGCACATACCTCGAGTGGATGGCCGATCTTCCATGGTCGGTGGAGACGACAGACCACCTCGACGTCTCAGCGGCCCACGCTGTCCTCGACGCGGACCACCACGACCTCGAAAAGGTGAAAGAACGAATCCTCGAGTACCTCGCCGTGCGCAAGCTCGCACCCGAGGCCAAGGGTCCCATCCTCTGTTTCGTCGGCCCACCGGGCGTCGGCAAGACGTCCCTCGGCCGCTCGATCGCTCGCGCCATGGGGCGAAAGTTCGTCCGCGCATCGCTTGGAGGTGTGCGGGATGAGGCCGAGATTCGAGGCCACCGTCGGACCTACGTCGGGGCCATGCCGGGGCGCATCCTGCAAGGCCTTCGCCGCGCCGGATCACGCAACCCCGTCTTCGTGCTCGACGAGATCGACAAGCTTGGCGCCGACTTCCGGGGTGACCCGTCGTCCGCACTGCTCGAGGTGCTCGATCCCGAGCAGAACAGCAGCTTCAGCGACCACTACATCGAGGTTCCGTTTGACCTCTCGCGCGTCTTGTTCATCGCCACTGCAAACACGCTCGCCACAATTCCCCCTGCGCTGCTTGACCGGATGGAAGTGATCGAGCTCCCTGGCTACACCGAGCGTGACAAGCTCCTGATCGCCGAAAGGCACCTCGTGCCAAAGCAGATCGAAGCCCATGGACTAGCGCCCGCTCGCGCCACCGTAACCCCCGAGGCGATCGAGAAGGTGGTCCACGAGTACACGCGGGAGGCGGGGGTTCGGAACCTTGACCGGCAACTGGCGACGCTGCTGCGCAAAGCCGCACGTGAGCTCGCGCAGGCCGGTCCGGCCGCGACCTGGTGTGTGGACCCCGCGTTCGTGAGCAAAGCGCTTGGCGCGCCCCCGCATCTGCCCGAGGTATCCGAGCGAACCACGATCCCGGGAGTCGTGGTCGGGCTCGCGCGCACGAACCACGGCGGTGACATCCTCTTCATTGAAGCCACGTCAATGCCCGGTGGTGAAGGCGTGAGGCTGCGCCTTACCGGCCAGCTCGGTGACGTGATGCGCGAGTCGGCCGAAGCTGCGCTCTCTTGGGTGCGCGCGAACGCCGATGCCCTCGGCATCCACGCCCCGGCACTCGAGGGCGGCGAGATTCACCTGCACGTTCCCGCGGGCGCTGTCCCCAAGGATGGGCCCTCGGCGGGCGTCGCCCTTGCGACCGCCCTTGTTTCTGTGCTGACCGGGCGAAGGGCCAAGAGCCACGTCGCGATGACCGGAGAGATTTCGCTCCGCGGCCGCGTCCTACCCGTCGGCGGGATCAAGGACAAGATC
>DATFYN010000506.1:0-12429 GCA_035315025.1 Myxococcota bacterium | reverse complement strand
CTGGCTACCACGAGATCTCTTGGAATGCAAGCGAAAAGGTCGAATAAACATGGGAACAGTCAGCCAACGTGCAAGCGCGAAAAAGGCCCTGATCTCACGGGCATACGCGAAATCAGGGCCTCAAATCACGGGGAACTTCGGACTAGGAGGCGCAGTCCTGCCCTGAGCACGGGCTTGAGGACACGTCGATCAAGACCACGCGCTTGCTGGAAGCCCCCCCACCTGAGTCGCCTCCCATGCCGGACGTGTACGAGGCCCGGTCTTCGGCGGTGTTCGATGCAAGGCTGTTCTCCGCGCTGGCTCGTCCAGAACCTGTGTTGGATGCCACGCCCGCGGCGCCCGCACCCGTCACGAGCCCTCCGCTCGAGCTCACGTTCGCGCCGCTCGAAAGGGAGCCCCCCGAGACAGTGATGCTGCCGGAAGCATCGATGTTCCCAGTAATTGTGGTACCGGCTTTGATGGAGATCGTGCTGCCAGACAAACTCCCCGGTCCGCCTTGAACGGCCTGGCCCGCGCTAATCGTAATGTTGGTGCCTGTGATTCCGGCCCCGATCACAATATTTTTTTTGGCGACAATGTTGAGGCTACCATCCGCAGAAACGCCGCTTCCCACGTAGTTCACCACGACCTCACTCGTCTGTGGATCGAGGCCCAAGGTCGGATTCTGGAATTTCTCCCCGATTCCCGCGTTCACGGAGCCGGCACGGCTATCGAGAGTGATTGAGCTGCCGGAGAGCGTCGCAAGCGCCAAACCTCCTACGTTGATGTCGCCAAACGCATCCACGCTGATTGCTCCGCCGCCAGCGGAAGAAGCCACAGTCTGGGCTCCCCCCGACGGTGCGAAGAGCGTCACGATGCCGCGTTTGTTGGTTGTGGGGACTGGCGGTACCCCACCCAAGATCGAACCGCCGAGGCTGGAAACCGCGACCGCACCCCCTTGCAGGGTGCCTATGAAGCCCGCGTCTTGCAGCAAGATATTCCCCCCTGCAACCACGGTGAGGCTCGCGCCGCCTTCTGCCAGCGGCAGACTCGGCAGATTCCCCGTGGTCTCGAGGCCGAGCACAGAGCCGGTGCTGCCGGAGCTCTCGAGCGCGAGCTGTCCGCCCTTGCCCGTCGGAATAAACGGCGCATCCGCAGGAGTGAGCTGTCCGTGCTTGATTCCAAACTGGTCTGGCTGATCCAAGGAATCGAATACTGCAAAGTTCTGTGACGGGAACTCGCTAAAGGTAATGACACGGTCGTGGTTCGTGTCGGCCTCGGCAAAAGGCTCGACCCCTACCAGGATCTCCGCAGAGCCCGGCCCCTCCACCCTGACGCCACTGCTCGCGTCTTGGGGAACCGTGACCGCGACGGGATGCGCCCCCTGGGCGTCGATCAGCGTCGTGTTTCCGGAACCAAAGCTTGCGTTTCCATCGGGAACGTCCACCAGCGTTTGCTCGAGTGGAGAGGTGTGCTCGGCCGTCAGCCCGAGATCGACAACGTTGCCCTGTGTCGTGAGCGTCGCCGGCTGCGCCAGGTCGAACTGCACCCGGGTAAACCCCGCGTTGGCCGACAACACAGCGGGGGCGAGATCTCCCACATGGGTCGGGCCGGTCCCGAGCACCAGGTTCCCGCTGCTGAATTGCTGGCCGCAGGCACCCAGACCGACTCCGGATTTGCACGACTTGTAGTAGGCGTAATAGTTCTGTTGGGTGGACACCGGACTGCGGGCGTCGAACGCAGGGCTCGCGTCCGACTGGGTGAGCACCGCGGTGAGTGGCGTGAGGCCGGCGGGACCACGGACCCATGAGTCATCGCCCTGCTGAATATAGAGCTGCGTGGGAGCCGGATCGATCCGCGTCGACGTGATGACGCGCGCCGCATCGCGTGTGATGCGCAAGCTTTTGAAGATGACCGGCACGGTGGTGTTCGAGACGTTGCTCGCTTCAGCGACGATCTGAACGTCCTGAACGGGAACTCCTTTCGGCAAAAGGGAGGGATCCTGCACCAGGAGGGTGTGCCCGGTGGCGAGTTCGCCAATCGGACCTTGAAGCAACGCCTGGACCGTGGAGTTGGCCTGGTAGGGTTGCTGATCCTGACCGCCAGCAATGGGAGCGGGATCCGTGATGCCCTCCACCCCCGGGATTGGATCGAGGAGCTTGGTCACCGTGTTCGTAAAGTCCTCATTGGACGCGACCCCCGGGCTCACCGCTGCCACGGCGACGGACACTTGTGCAGGTCGGCTCGTAGGACTCAGGTTCGTGGCGACCCCGACCCCTACGAGCGGGGTAGCGAGGGTAAGCTGGGCGGGGGCGGCGTCGACGCCCGGCACGAGAGCAACCACGTTTACAAACGCCTCACGCTGTCCGGGGAGAGTGGACACCGCAGCGGTCGTTTGAAACTGAGCGCCGCTCGGGGTGACAAAGATTTGACCCACGGGAATGAAAGACGGTAGCCCGGCCGGAGAAGCCGCGAAGAAAGCGACGCGCCCCGTGGAGTAGCGCTGAGCCGGCGGAGGAATCTGCGAGTTCACCGACACCATGTAGACGTGGCCGTAGCGATCGGCGATTCGCGTTCCTTCGGGAATCAGCACCGTCGAGTTGGCGTACGCCGGAGAGGCGCGGAAGAGCACAGAACCCATGGCAGGCTGCGCCGGCGTCGGCGGGGTGAACCTCAGCGGCGTCTGCACCGTGTATTGGAGGCCGGTCTGTGGATCATAAAGGACCGTCTCTTGAGGAAGGCCAAACGACTGCGATGCCGCAGCTCCGACGGTCGTCAACGTGATGCTGAGCTGCGCCGGCCCGTTCGCAGCCAGGTTTGCGGTCCGCGCTTGGCCCGCGACGTCGAGGGTGAGGCCCCCGGTTGACGAGGGGAAGAGCACCATATCGTTCAGCAGAACGAAGTCCCCGCCGCGGGACTCGAGGCCTCGCGTGAAGTCGTGGGTCGTGACCCGCAGGATCGGCGGCAGGATCCAGACGTTCCTATTCGTGGCGGGCTGACGGAGTCCGTGGGCTTGCTCGGGAATGATCGAGATGTTGTTTCCGATCAGTGCGATATCGCCGGTTTCGGCCTCGAGAAACGCCGCGTCGTCCGGGGAGAAGCCCGGCGCCTGGAGGTTCGGCTCTAGAACTTGGCCCATGGCGGGATAGACGAGGCTCGGGGATTCGATCGCCCGTATTGCGTCGCCGTTCGCTCCGAGGACGTCGATCGACGGGCGGACAATGTTCCCCTGGGCGTCTGTCGTCGGCTGGCCAAAGAGCAGATCGAAGGTGATCGGCCGCGCGAGGGTACCCACCCATCCCGTCAAAGGGCCCGTCGAAGGATCATTCGCGAGAGCGCTCCGCGCGAGCGGACTCGCCGCGCCACCCGGCGCAGCCGCCGCGACGGCATCCGCGTTGAGGGTGCCGGGGTCCACTCCTGGAACGAGGGAGTAGCCTGCGCGGAAAACGCCCCGACCGTGGCGCACCATGTAATTCCCGGTGATGTTCCCGCCAGCAATCACGAGGAGCAGATTGTCAGGCGCGTTCGGGAGGAGGAGATTGCTCTTTGTGAGCGAGCGCGGCTGCAGGATGACAGGCTGACCGAACACTCCGATGTGGCCACCGGTGTAGTCGCCGATTCCGGCCTGATTGCCCGCGGAGCCTCCCGTCAGCGTGGCCGTGGAGTCGCCGGTCAAGACGTTCCCGCCGGCAACCACCGTGACATTGCCTCCCACATCGCTTCCGATGCCCAGGATCCCATTCGCGACAACCGGCATGATGTCGGGGCTACCTGGCGCGTTCACGGAGGCAGAATTCGAAACTGCAGGCCCGGGCTGGAGCCAGCGGTTGGCGTTGCCCGCGTCGACGTCGCCGGTCTGTGCCCAGACCAGAATGCTGCCCCCATCGGTACGGGTCACCCGGTTTGGATCGTTCGGATCCTGGATCCCCACGGTACGGATCGCGGCGTTGCCGTTCCCGTCGGCGTTCAGGATCACCGAGCCGCCCGCCACGACACGAATCGAGCCCGAGCCGTTCTCAATCACCGAGTCCTGCTTTGTTCCCGCGGCGAAGCGCACGTCGCGTCCGGCTTCGACGTCAATATTGCCAGTCTGGTCCTTGAGGCCCCCGCCGCTTCCGATCCAGACATCACCGGCAGCGAGCACCGTGAGGTCGCCCGCGCTCAGCGACACGAGGCCGTTGTTGGGCATGGACAGGGGGAGGTGCAAAGCCCCCGTCGTCCCGGAGCCCCCCGAGAGATAGACCCCTCCCGCGGTGGTGCCTGGGGGGTTGGGCTTCGTGTCGCCCTTCAAAGTGGGGTTCAGCACGACCTGGCTGCCGGTGAGGTTTACATCCTGATCCACCGCCCCCGCGATGAGCTGCACGTTCCAGTGGTTCTGACTCGTGCCGGCCGAACTTGCGTCGGTGATCTGCGAACCCGCGCCGAAGACGATGTCGCCGCCGGAGTAGAGTCCGTAGGTGGGCGTGCCCGCGGGATCGACCAGGGAAACCGTGGCGCCGTTGTCGAGCGTGATGTTTTGGCTCGCCTCCACACTGACCGAGCCGCTGCCTCCGTCGATGGTTTGGGTGCCGCTGATCTCCACCTGGGCGGGATCCACCAAGACATGCCCCCCTGCGGATCCGTGGCTGCCGGCGACCCGGAAGGTACCGGAGAGGTTGACCTTGCCTTTCGCGCTCACATCGATCGAGCCTCCGGCGCCCCCTTGCGCCCCTCCGGAAGCATCGACGACCGCCCCGCTTTCCACCGCCGCGTTCCCCGCCGAAGAAGCCTGAATGGAGCCCCCCGAGGAGGGGCCATCGCTCCCCCCGCGCGCCTCGGTCACACTCGCGCTTCCGAACTCCAAAGATTGATCTGCGACGAGTTCGATCTTTCCGTCCTTCTCGCGTACCGAGTTGGCCTCGACGAGCCCTTGCTGGCGAACGATGGCCGCGCGCATCTTGACGAATCCCGCGTCAGAAACGAGCCGGCCCAGGTTCACCGCGCTCTCGCCCGGTGAACCTGGTGCGGTGTAGGCGATCGCGAGGCCCGTTCCGTCGGGGCGATCGGTCAGATACACCGTCGCGCCCGCGGCGAGCTGGATCTCTCCCCCGGGTGCAACGATGACGCCGTCCTGGCCGTTCTTGACCTCCGGTGCCACCAGATAGACGAAGCCCCCGGGTCCCGCTGTGATCTGACCCTGATTCTCGATCTTGGCTCCAGGAGCGGAGACGGCGGAGGGATCGAAGCCGTCGCGGCTTAGCGCGGTGAGCTGGCCCGCTTTGACCGAGGTCGCGGCGGAGAGGGCGTAGGCGTTCACCGCGGAACCGGGGCCGAAGACAATTCCGTTGGGATTGATCAGGTAGATGTGGCCCGTCGCATTCAGGCTGCCGAGGATTGTCGAGGCCTGGCCATCGAGAATGCGATTGATGACGACGGAGTTCGCCGCGGGCTGCTGGAAGTTCGTGGTCTCGCCGCGCCGAATGTTGAAAGTCTGCCAGGACAGGACGGCATCTTGGCTGAACTGGTGAACGGTGACGACCCGCGTCCCCTGCCCGGTGAGGACGGCGCTTCCGCCGTGCACGACCCCTCCCTGGGGATTGGCGAGCGCCGGAGGGACGAAGAAAAACCACTCCGCAAGGCACACAGCCAGCGCACGAGCGATTCGCGAGGGGGGAGCCACGCGCGGAGTTTGCCAAACTCTCAGCCGATCGGGCCTGTTCCGCATCAGCTTCGCCAAAACGTCACGGTGAAGAAGTTTTGCCCATACTGTGAAAATCGCGTGATGTCCTCTTGTCCGATGGGAATCACCGACACCAAGAGTTCTTCAGTCCCACATATGGGCGGGATGGTTTTGTCACGCGCGCGGAATACGATCGCCGCGGGTGAGGGTCTCTCGGTGACATCCTTTGTTTCCTTGGATCTGGACTCGGTTCCCGAACCGGAGTGCCGCAAGCTCGGGCGCGCGGCCCACCGGATCGAAGGCTTCGCCGTAGTTTCGATCGCCCACGGAGAGCTCATGCTGCGGCTCGCCGACGGTGAGGGCACGCGCCTGCTCGAAGGGGACCTCTTAATCGTTCCTGAAGGCACGCACGTAGAGGCGCGTGGGCGCGAATCCGAAGCGGAGGTCCTCTTATTGTGGATTCCTGCCAGGTGGATGGTAGCCGCCTTCTCCCTGGCAGGTGCTTCCCAGTCTAGGGGACTTCCCAAGCGGGTCGCGATCCAGCGGGCGCCAACGGACCTGGCACGGCGGGGCGTACGCCTGCTTCGGCGAATCTCCGCCGAGCCCGAGCTGTCAGCCATACGCGCTCCCCTGCGTTTCGTTTCGACCGTGCTCGAGCTTGTCAGCCTCGGCGGCGAGGCCGAGCCCGGAGTCGCGAAGCCGGTCTTCTTCAGGCGCACCCGAACCGACAGTCTTCTCGAGGCGCTGGCCGCGGTGCAGAGCGAGCCTTTGGAAGATCTCTCGCTTCCGACGCTTGCGGCGCGGCTTGCCGTGTCCGAGCGCCAGGTCTCACGCCTCTTCCAGGAGCACGTCGGCATGAGCTTTCGGACGTGGGCGACCGAGCTGCGTCTTGAGCGGGCGCGCAGACTCTTGGCAGAGACCGATCTCCCCATTATCGATGTGGCCGGAGAGACGGGCTGGAGTTCCCTTGCCCACTTTAACTCCGTCTTCCGCCGGCGCGCCGGCTCAACCCCCACCGGCTACAGGATCCTGCACCGCACGGCGCTTGCGTCTTCGACATAGACTCGCAGGGGTCCGCGCCGAGACGCCAGTGCCGCTCGGAGCGCAGGCCTTGGCGGTCAAGCGATTACGAGGAGGTCGGGATGAAGCGCACCGTCACGCGGCGGGCGTGATTCTCCGGCGGCGGTCCCACGCCCTCCGCCTGTACGCGGGCCGCTGCTTCCAGGATCGCTTGGTCATTCTTCGGAAGACCCGAAGACTTCGACAGGCGATACGAGCTGACGGCGCCTGTGCTTGTCACGGCGAGCTCGAGTTCTGCCGGACCAAAGGCCTCGGGCGGCTCGCTATAGTACTTGCGAAAGCGTCCCGTCACCGCGGCGTTAAAGGCCCCCTCTGGACCTTTGCCAAGCGAGTCGCCGGCAAACTTGCCTCCATTCCAATTGACGCCACCACTTCCGATGGTCGGCGCAGGGGCGCTGGACGGTATTTTTGCAACGGACATCGCCGGCGTCGGCGGAGCCTCGAGGGGCTTCTGCGCGACCGGAGGCGGAGGAGGCGGGGGCGGCGGCGCCTCCGGCTTAGTTTCCGGCTTCGGGGGCTCAAAGAGCTTGATGTGGTAGATCCGCGCAAATTCGCGGCCGCTCTGAGTCTTGGCGATCCAAAGGGCTCCTCCGCCCGCCCCAATGTGGAGCGCCACGACGATCGCGAGGACGCGGGCGATCGGGATCCCGCTCCGGCGGTGGCGATGGGCCTGCACTATTGGACCTCGGTCGCGAGCGCGAGGTTCTCGACCGGAACTCGCTTGATCGAGTCCAGCACCTTCACGACCTGCTCATACGCCAACGTCCGATCCGCACGCAGGATCACGGGAAGCGCCGGGTTTGCAAGCTTGAAGATCCGGAGCTTCTCCTCCAGCGCCCCGAGCTCGATGCGCTCGTCGTTTAGGTAGATGAGCCCAGCCCGGTCAATCGCCACCGTCGCAACCTCGGTCGGCACTTCCTCCTTGTGGTCCGCCGTTTCCGGGAGCTTCACCTCGATCCCCTGGACGAGCGCGGTCGTCGTCAAGATAAAGATCACGAGCAGAACCCACGCGAGGTCGAGAAGCGGCGTGATGTTGATGTCCGCGATCGGGCCGCTTTTTTTCCCCGGTGCCCGCATCAGTGTGTGGTCGCCGCTTCCGCCAAGGCGACGTCACGCCGGCCGCCCCCCTCGAGCGCAGCGCCTGTCTGATCGACGTAGTCAATCACGAAGGTGGCTTCGAGCTCCGACGCGAAGTTCGTCATGTCGAGCTGAAGCGCGTCGATTCGAGTGTTGAGCATGTTGTAGGCGAAGAGCGCGGGGATCGCGACGATGAGACCAAAGACAGTGTTGACGAGCGCGCCAGCAACGCCGGGCGCCATCGCCGAGAGATTCGCCTGGCCGGCCTGGGCGACGCCTCCGAACACCTCCATGACACCGAACACGGTTCCCGTGAGCCCAACGAAGGGTCCGCCCGAGATGCAGAGGGCAAGAATCACCATTCCCGCGTGAAGGCGGATATTCTCATCCCCAATGCCGCGCTCCATGGCCGCGCGGATGGCGGAGAGGACCCGCCCGGGTGCCCGGCGCGAGCCGTTTGTCCCACTCTTGGGCGCGAAACGCTCGAGCTGTTTTTGCATCTCGCGGCAGGCGTAGTCATATACCGAATACGGAGGTGCACCCTCGAACTCCTCGTCCTTTCCGACGAGCTCGAAGGGATCCGAGGTCTCACCGAAGCTCTGATAGAAGCTGTCGGAAAGGCGCTTGGCCTTCCGCAGGGCGAGGAGCTTGCCCACGATTACCGTCCATGAAGCGAAGGACATAAGCACGAGGATGGTCATCGTGACCATCCCTTCGTGGGTCATGTGCTTCAGCGCGAAAGTGACTGCCGATTCATGACCTTCCAACGGGGAGCTCCTTTTCCGGCGATGAGCGACACCTCTAGCGGCTCGGCAGATGCTAGCCAGGGCGTTAGGGGATTTCGTGGCGGGAATGCGACGATTCTGTGTGGCTACCGTGGCTTTCTGCCCCAAAACGCTCACTGCGGCGAGCGAGCCGCGGTTTGCGAAGAGTCCAGCACAAGCGAGGGACGTTGGAAGCATCTGGTCTCCAGGGGCCGCCCTCGTCAGACTTGAAAACCCTTCCCCGAGGGTACCCACTAGGATCGCGACGGAGCGGCTGACCCTGGTTCAGTCGACGCCGAAGGAACCTCAGGAAGCGGCGGCGAGTTCATTCCCCGAACCCTGCAGCGCCCGGACTTCGCGGAAGATCCAACGCTGAAGGGGGACCTGTGTGCGGTCGTCTGAGATCGCGTAGAAGATCGCGGTGAGCGCAGCCTCGGTCGCCTGTTCAGCGTCCGCGACGGTCTCGAGCCGCGGAAGTAGCTGTAGCTACGGGCAAAATACGCCTCGTAAAGGGCGTCGAAGGCCTCGCGATCGGCGCGTCGAAGCTTTGCCAGGAGTTCGGGTTCCGATCCGCGCTCGCGCGAGGAGAAATAGGGGCGCGAGCTTCTGTCATAGACCCTTCATTCCCACCGCGCGGCTCGAAGCTCGCTCAACAGGCTTTGGGGCCGAAGGAAGGTTCACCGGCGAGGGGCGACGATCGTGTGGTTGCCCGGGGGCCGTTGTGTTTTGCCTTCATAGCGCCAGCGGGTGACGCGGCATTGAGGATCGAAAGTCGATTGCGTGAGCACTCTTCACGGAGAATTCGCTTGGACGACACCTCGACCCCACGCGATTGTCGCCGGGCGGTGGTGGAATCCGGCTCCTTCCGCGGAGGTGAGCCATTCTGCGTGTTCTCGTCGTGGATCCCGAGCCGTCTTCGGTCGAAGCGGCACGGCGGGCCCTCGAGGCTGCCGGCCTGGAGGTGCGGACCGCAGCCACGAGCCGCGATGCCCTTGCGCTCTTGCAGCGAGAACTTCCGGATCTGCTCCTCGTGGAAATGCTGCTTCCGGACCTCTCGGGACTCGGCCTTTGCCGAACGATCCGCGAAGACCCGCGTCTTGCGCGCCTTCCCATCGTCATGCTCACGTCCGCCAATGCCGAGATGGACCGGGTGGTCGCGTTCGAGGTAGGCGTCGATGATTTCGTCGCGAAGCCCTTCCATCCCCGGGAGCTCGCGCTGCGGGTTCAGGCGATTCTGCGCCGGACACTGCGCTCTGCGCTTCACGGCAACCCACCGAACCTGCTTCGCTTCCGCGGACTTTCGCTCGACCCGCAGCAGCGCAGCGCCTATGTCGACAACAAGCCCGTCGCACTCACGGCCAAGGAGTTTGATGTGCTGGCGACGCTGATGCGCCATGCCGGTCGGGCGCTTGGCCGCAAGCAGATCCTGGACGAGGTCTGGGGCGGGCAGTCCGGGAAGACCGTGCGAGTCGTGGATACGCACGTCAAGTGGATTCGTCGCAAGCTTGGCGGGGCGTGCGACTACCTTGAGACCCTGCGTGGTGTCGGCTACCGTTTCTCCGACCGAACGCTCGAGAATCCGGACGCGCGAGTGCCTCCTCCAGGTCCGGGGAACAGTGCCGGAGCGAACCCTTCAGCCGATCCTTCTGGAACGAGGTCACGTCTGGAAGTCAGCCAAACCTTTTTGTCACCCTTTGGATCACGTCCACCGGTGTAACCCCGCATTCGTACGCCGCCGAGGCTTCACGTGGTAGGCTACTTTCAGGACAGCCCCTGTCCTTGCGGCTCCCGCGTGGGTGTCTCCCCGTCACGAACTTTAATGAGACGCCGTCGACTTCGCGGGGCGTACTGCCTCACACTCCCACTAGATTCCCACCGACTCCAGCTCCACGAACCAGTGCCGAGTCCGATTACACACGGCACACACCGAGAGCATCACCGGCACCTCGACCAGCACGCCGACAACTGTCGCGAGCGCAGCTCCAGACCCGGCGCCGTAGAGAGCGATTGCGGTCGCCACGGCGAGCTCGAAGAAGTTGCTCGCCCCAATTAGTGCCCCGGGTGCTGCCACGTTGTGCGGGACCCGAAACAGCTTCATGAGCCCGTACGCCAGACCCGCATTGAGGTAGACCTGAACCAGGATCGGGACGGCGATAAGGATCACGTCCAAGAAGCGGCTCGTTAGGTTCTCCGCCTGGAATGCGAAGATCAGAATCAGCGTGCCGAGCAGTGCCGCGGTCGTCACGGGTTGAAATGCCGGAAGGAGCCGCCGTTCGAACCACGCGCGCCCCCGAGCTTTCACTCCCAGGGTCCGAAGGAGGCTCCCCACGGACAGAGGGATCACGATGAAGATGCCCACCGACCACACGAGCACCTGGAAGGGAACGGTGAGCCCACTGGTTCCACTCACGAGCAATGTCACAAGCGGCGCGAAGAGAAGGAGCATGATGAGGTCGTTCAGAGATACCTGGACCAACGTGTAAGCCGCGTCACCGTCCGTGAGATAGGACCAGACAAATACCATCGCGGTGCAGGGGGCAGCCGCGAGAATGATCACACCCGCGAGATATTGGCTGGCAAGGGCAGGGCCGATCCAGGGCCGAAAGAGATGCCGGAAGAAGAGCCAGCCGAGGAAGGCCATCGAGAACGGCTTCACAAGCCAATTCACGAAGAGTGTTACCAGAATGCCCGTGGGGCGACGCCGTACCTCGAGCACGCTGGCAAGATCGATCCGCATCATCATCGGTGTGATCATGAGCCAAATCAACACCGCGATTGGGATATTGATCTGGCTACCGCGCCCGAACTCGAGTCGACGAAGTGCATCCGTGAGACTCGGAAGACTCTTGCCGAACGCGACGCCGACGGCCATGCACGCGACCACCCAGACCGAAAGCCACCGAGCGAAGAAGTCGAGCCGTCGAGGAGCGGAGCTCTCGATGGCGCCCGGTACGATCTCGATCACTGATTCTTCTCCCCTCCGGGAGCCTCCTTAGCAATCGCCTCCACCGCATGCGTGAGGCTGAATCGGTCGAGCTTCTCGATCGGAATCTCCACGAAGAGTTGAATCCGCCGCGCAAGCGTCAGGTAGACCTGCCTGAAGTACCTGAGCTCTTCTTCCTTCGGCCCGATGAAAGCCGCAGGATCTGGAACGCCCCAGTGCGCCATCACGGGCTGGCCCGGCCATACTGGGCAGGATTCGCCCGCGGCCGAATCGCAGACCGTGAAGACGAAGTCGAGCGGCTCGGCGCCTGGCCGCGCGAAGACGTCCCAGGACTTACTGGAGAGCGTGGTTGTGTCGTAGTCCATGGAGCCCAGCAACGCGAGCGTGGTGGGATGGACTGCACCCTTCGGGTGGCTCCCCGCGCTATGGGCTCGGAACCGGCCGCCGCCGAGACGATTGAGCAGGCATTCCGCCATGACACTCCGCGCGGAGTTCCCTGTGCAGAGGAACAGGACTTGGTAGAGCCGACTTGCCACGGCGAGTCTCCCTTAGCGAACGGCCGGACCGGAGCAGGCCGTGCGTTGACTTCCCGCCTCGGCTCCGGACAAGCCGCACTCGGGGCGCGTCCGGCCGCAAAGGAACCCCGAGTATCGGGTGGTCGATCTTCTTGGGGTCTGCACTCCGGCTAGCGCCGAGCTCTCTCGACGCGCCTCACGTCAGATTCCACGTCGGTACCGGGAGGAGCGAGGGCGCCGCGGAGCTCCGCCACGCGCTCCGGGACAATGCGGTAGTAGACCCAGCTCGCCCGACGTTCCCGCGCCAAGAGCCCCGCCTCGTGCAAAATCCTCAAGTGATGACTCACGGTCGGCTGCGAGAGTCCAAGAGGCTTCATGAAGTGGCAGACGCAAGCTTCGCCCGAAGGCTGT
>DATFYN010000505.1:0-4449 GCA_035315025.1 Myxococcota bacterium | reverse complement strand
AATTTGGCTGCACTGTGGCTGCACTTTGGGGCGTCTGGGACTGTCCAAACAAAAACGCCCCAGCCGTAACTGGCCGAGGCGATTTGGATTTCTCTGGCGCGCCCAGCAAGACTCGAACTTGCGACCTTCAGGTCCGCAACTTCTTTCCCGGAGATTCCACCGCCGTCCAGGAATGTCGATCTGCGTTCGCGGTCGCGGACTTGCGCGAATTCTGAGAATCCACCAGCGTCCACCATTTCGCAGGGTTGTCCGCCGATTTGGCTGCACAATGGCTGCACGGCGTGGTCCCCGAATCGAGACCCCGATTCCCGAGTCATGAGATCGCTCGCGCGATCGCGAATGCGGCCGCGGCGGCCAATCCGCCGATCAACACCGTTTGCAGCGAGCTCCGCACCGGGGCCGCGCCTGTGAAGTGCCCCTTCACGTAGCCGAAGATGCCGAGCGCCAGGAGTGTGATCCCGACGGAGGCGGCGAGCGCATGGGTCGCCTTCAGGGCCATGTACGGCCCAAGCGGAATGAACCCGCCGACAATGTAGGCCGCCGCGATCGTCACCGCGCTGGCGAGCGCCCGGCGCGGGTCGGGCTTCTCGAGCCCGAGCTCGAATCGCATCATGAAATCGACCCATGCCGCGGGGCGTATTCGAAACGCGTCGATGACCGGACTGATCTCGTCGGGCGTGAGGCCATAGGCGCGAAACACCGCTGCCACTTCCTCCGCTTCCACCGTGGCTTTCTCCCGAACCTCCGATTCTTCGCGTGCGCGCTCCGCCTGGTAGTGCTCAGCATCGCTGCGTGCGGCCAGGTAACCACCCAGCCCCATCGCGATGGAGCCTGCGGCGATCTCCGCCAGGCCGGCCGTCACGATGATGCTCGTGTTGTCGACGGCGCCCGAGAGGCCCGCGGCCAGCGCGAAGGGAACAGTCAGTCCATCGGACATGCCGATCACGATGTCTCGAACCGTCGCGGTACCAGTGAAGTGGTGTTCGACGTGCGGAGTTTGCGGCATGGTGCGTCTCTGAACCTTCTCCGTTGCAAGATCGAACATGAATTCGCGGGGCACACAGTAGTTCGTCCGGCCCCTCCTCGGGCAGAAGACCGGACAAACCGGACGAATGCCCTCGCTGAACCGCCGAAGCAGTGTGCCGTCCAGTTCGGATTCCCGAACTGCGCGACCCGCCGAGCGCCTGGCGGATTTCCTTCGCGCGGCGGCCGCGACGAAGCGCGCCACGTCGTCCATGAGCGCCTCGAAGCGCGGCCTATCGAAGCCGCTCCCCGACTGTCGCCATCCAGCACCACCGTGCGCGAGACGCCTCGCGTGGAGAGGCAATCTATCGCGCGCCCAGCTCGCGAGCTAACCCTCTGGACGTCATCGGTCCGTCGTTTGTCGGCCCCTGCGAGAACGCTCAAGGCATTGGAAGTGGACGCAATGCACGGTGGGTAGCCGGAGATTGGGCTAACGTCCGCACCCGTATGATCACCGGGCGAATGCCACTCCGCACAGTCCGCAGTAGACGAGCATGAACGAGGTCCGGGGCCGATGGCTCCGGCGCATCCAGATCTGCCTTCGCGCTCGGCGTGGCCGGTGCGTGCTGTCTTGCAACCCTTCGTTCGCCCGATGTGCCGTTCCTTCGGCCCGGTCGAACGCACTGGATCTGGGCAGTGATCCCCCGGCGACAAATGCGATCTGGGTCGATCCGGCGCAACCGGTGGTCACTATGTTTGATCGTCGCTTCATGGTCGTCCGGCGAGTGGGCCCCGTGGTGTTGCGGGTGCGCGCGATGCGTGACGTCGTGCTGTACTTGAATGGAAGCCTTGCCGCTGGCCGGGCGGGATGAGGTCGAGTTCGTGGATTGAAGCGGTGCCTAACCCGTGGCCGCATGCGCGCGAGGTTGTGGTGTTGGGGCCGGTGGATGCACAATGGTGCCAGCAATACGGACGGCCCGACGATCTGGCCCTACCTGAGGTGAGTATGGACGCGGTCAGCATTCGGGAGCGCGGCCGGCCAATCCTCGAACCCATTCATCTTCCCCCACGGCTTCGTGTGGGTGCCGGAGAAGTCCGGCCCACCGGAAGAGCCGCATGGCAACCGTCCGCTCAGCGCAGGGCTCAAAACAGGAGTCGAACATGTTCAGTAGGATTCCATGGCAAGACGTGTGCAAGTTCCTTGCAGGCGCCTTTTTCGTAAACTCGGGGATTCTTTTCTATCTCTATCTGGTCCGCGTTTCGGTGCCGATCTTAGGCACGGGCTTTATCGAGACGCCTGAGGTCAGCGGCGTGCGTTCCCTTGTCCATGCCGTTCTCTTCTTGACTTCCTTCTACCTCGGTTTCATTCGAAAGTGGAAAAGCCGTTCGATCAACTGAACGGCGACGACCGTGCTTCGCCTCGTACGACCCTGTGCCGGTCGCGACCTCCCACGCCGAGATTTCGGCTTTCCCCGTGTTGGAGGTATCGTACTCAGTTACTGTAAAACGTGGTGGAGGTCGTGATAGGGCACCGCCCGCCGGCCCGGGCAGTATCGAGCAAGTAGAGCGGCAAAGCGAGCGCCCTTGACCTCTTGGCGGTGGTGGGAATCCCCACGCTCCTCAACACCACTCACTCGATCATGTCGATCAAGCAAGAGCCCGAGCTCGTCGTGCCTACGGTCGGCGCGCCGGCGCGGACTCCTCGAAGCGCGGAAGAGCGTCGGTGATTTCGAACCAAGGCGCCTTAAGGGAGGTCCAGATGTGAGCGACCGGGCGGTCGTTGGGACCTTCATCGAGCGAACCGATGCGCAAGATCACTTCGGGACGGCCGTCCCATGCGGCCATCAGGTGAGACCCGCACACCGGGCAGAAGTAACGGCGCTTCCCAGGCGCTGATTCGAAGGACGCGACCCGAGTCTCGCCGGCAACCCAACGAAAGCTCTGCCGCGTGACCGAGGCAGCCGTGTTGAACGCCGCGGAATGCGCCTTGCGGCAAGTGCGGCAGTGGCAATGCCCCACGGGGCCGAGACTCCCCGACACCTCGTACCGGATTGTGCCGCAAAGACAGCTTCCCTTCAGCAAGTGCCACCCCTCCGTGATTCGCGCGATCGCGGCTTGTCCTTGGCAAGAAGATACCGCGTACCGTCACAAGCCGCGTCAACGACGGTGCGAGCCGACCTCGAATCGTCAGATGCGGAAGTCGCGGCACCACGCAGTTCAGGAGAAGCTCGCCGCCCTACGAAGGACCATGGGCCGATAGGGCGACGATCTGATGTTGACACATCCGGGAGGAACAAACGGCAACCTAGACATAACGAAGGTCATTCTCGAGGTAGTCGGTGGCTCCTCGAGGACTCTTTCCTCGCCCGTCCGGTTCTCCAGCCCCGATGTGGCATGGCACCGTCAAAGCCATTGGCGAGCGCGCCCGAAGCCATGTTGTAGCCTCCAAACATGGGCCGGGTTACCCAGCGGGTCGATCCGAGCGCGCTCGACGCTCTCGTCGGGCGTCCGCCCCGCGCTGCGATCGCATTCACCTACGGTGACAGCGTCGAAGCGGTGCCCATCGCCTTCCGTCGGGACGGCGAAAAGGTTTGGATCGGGATCGACCGCGGCGTTCCGGTCGGTAACGGGATGCCCGTGCCCGCAGTCGTCATGGTTGACGACGGGCGGTATTGGTTCGAACTGCGGGCGATCACGTGGCGCGGACACCTCGTACCCGCGCCTGCGCCTCCGCCGGCACTCGCGGCTGACCTTAGGTGGTTCGAGTTTCTGGTCGAGGCCAGCGTCTCGTGGGACTACGCGACGCTCCACGAAGGGTCTTGAAGATGCGACCGGATGACCCCGTTGTCCTCGGGTTTCTAGACCATTCATTCGTGGCGAGAGTCGCCACGCGATCGCGCACCGGCCGTCCCGCTCTAACGCCGCTCTGGTTCGTGATCGAGGGCGGACACTTCTTCATGGCGACCGGGCAGGCGGCGCTAGCGGCACGCAACGCCGTTACGAACCCAGAGGTCGCGATCCTCCTCGACGGCGAGGCCGCCGGGAGGTCGGAGTACGTGCTGCGGGTGCGCGGCCGGGCCGCGGTGCATCCGGGCTTACCAACTTGGGGCGTCCTCGCCCGGCTAGCGCTCAAGTACTACATCGCGCCCCCTGCTGTACGGGTCGAGCTGGCTCATGCCTCGCAGTGGCGGCTGCGCCAGCGCTACTACGCCCAGGGGCGGGGCGCCGTGATCGAAGTGGTTCCGGAGACTGCCGAGCTGCTGCGCCGACCCTCCTAGGCTCCACTCGTCGAGAGCATCAGCGAAGCTTCACGACTCCGCGCTGGGACCAGTTGTATACACTAAGCCGAAGTTCCCCGTGATTTGAGGCCCTGATTTCGCGTATGCCCGTGAGATCAGGGCCTTTTTCGCGCTTGCACGTTGGCTGACTGTTCCCATGTTTATTCGACCTTTTCGCTTGCATTCCAAGAGATCTCGTGGTAGCCAG
>DATFYN010000504.1:0-4299 GCA_035315025.1 Myxococcota bacterium | reverse complement strand
TGGAGGCCGAGGCGCAGGCCGTGCCGCCAGGCCGTGCCGGCGTCCGCTGGCAACGTATCGCCGCGCCCCGGCGCCTCCCGGCAGCATGCAAGGTGCTGCGCCTTCCACGCGGTGAACTGGAGCGCGCCGGCGATCAGGACGGCCACACCGACCGCGATCGGAACGGCGGGCGCCAGCGCCGGCAGCTGCATGTGGACCGCCGCCAGCGCGACGTCCAGTGGAAAGGCGGCCATTCCGAAAGCGGTCCACACGAGGAAGTACCCCACGCCCACCAGCGCGGTCAGCCGACCCAGGCGCGCCTCGCCTGTCTTGCCGACGGCCTGGCGGTAGCGCCACAGCATTGGCACCAAGGATGGCAGCATCATCGCTGCCATCATCACGACCCACATGCCGAGGAACGACTCCGCGGCGCCGGGCCACGTCTGTCCGGGCATCCGCATCCACGCCATCGACATCGTCCAGCCGCCGGGCATCGGCATCTCACCCATCGCCGACATGGACGCGCACCAGACGATCGTCACCGCCGCGCTGGCGGCGAAGAGCAGCGCCGAGACGCCGAAGAAGGCTCGCTGGGAAGCTCGCTCGGATACCATGCGTCGTGAGATCTCCCGTCCCCCGGTTGCGCCAACGAAACCCACGACTTGCCTCAGGGCTTGTCGTACTCGTCGTGGCGGCGCCACCAGACGCCGCCATTCTCGTTGCGCCCCTTGGGGGCGCGGTCGAGCCACTGGTACATGCCCCAGAGGCCGTCCAGTCCGCGTGCATAGGTGGAATAGGTGTGGTAGACGACGCCGTCCTCGAGCACGAACGCGCTCATGCCCGGCCTCTCGCGCGTGTACGTTGCCACGTCGGTCCCGGTCATGGCCGCGTTCTGGGCGACGGGTTCCGGGACCTGTGTCGCGTCCATCGCGTGGCCGCCGCGCTCGTAATTGTATTCGATGCCCCCCTCGCTCTGCTGCTCCTCGGTGAACGAGACGTTGAAGTCGAAATTGAAGTCGTTGGCGAGCGAGGACGCCCAGGGAAACGTCCACCCCATTCGCCGCTTGTACGCCTGCAGCTTCGCGAGCGGCGCCCGCGACACCGCCGAAAGCGTGACGTCGTGGTTCGCCAGGTGGACGACGAAGCCGTCGAATCCGTCCGCGATTGTCGAGCAGGTCGCGCACCCCGCCGTGTAGTCGGGCCCGAACATGTAGTGGTAGACGAGGAGCTGCGAGCGCCCTCTGAAGAGGTCTGCCAGCGAGGCGCTCCCTTCATCGGTCTCGAATCGGTACTCCTTGTCGACCCGGAGCCACGGCAACTCCTGACGTCGCCGCGCCAGCTCGTCGCTGCGCCGCGTTAGCTCCTTCTCCGCCTCGAGCAGCTCGAGCCGCGCTGCCAGCCACTCTTCACGTGTCCCGGTCATGTGTGTCGTCATCGTTCTTCTCTCCTTTGGTTGTCTTTCGTCATTCGTTCAGTTTGCCCCCTTTGGGTTCTCGCGCACCGCGGGCTGCCGTGTCGTCAACACAAGGGCAGTTCTCCACGTTCTTCCTGGCAAAGCCGATGGCCCCTGGTGTTGCCGCTTTTACTCCTCGTATTGGTCGTGATATCGCACCCAAGCCATGGACCATTCTAATTCAGCTTCATCACGTCCCTTGGGCACTAAATCAAGATAGTTGTAAGCGGGATTCAGTATGTCGATACCCCGAGAATATACCGAATAGGTGTGGAAGATGTTGCCTTCTGGATCCCGGTAGAAAACGCTCACTCCCGGCAAGTCCGACGAGTCCGTCTTGCGTCTGGCGTAGTTGTACTCGACCTCGTTCTCTAGTGCTTCCGGAGTAAACGACACCTGATAGTCATAGTTGAAATCGTTACTGCCAGACGACAGCCAGTTGAAATTCCAACCCATCCGCCGTTTAAACGCTTCCAGCTTTGCGTACGGAGCACGCGAGATCGCCACCATCGTGACATCGCGGTGATTAACGTGCACGCCAATCGCATTGAAACCGTCGGCCCAAAACGAACAACCACGGCACCCTTCCTCCCAATCCGGCGCGAACATGAAGTGATACACCACTAGTTGGGTTCTTCCTTCGAAGAGATCCGCCAGGGTCTCCTTTCCACGTGGTCCTTCAAAGACATAATTCTTCTCCACCTTAACCCAGGGCAGCTCCCTTCGCTGTTGGCTCAATCGATCTCTAAGCCGAGTGAACTCTTTTTCTTGAGTTAGTAGATGCTTTCGCACCTCAAGCCATTCGTCTTGGGAGACTATTTTATGTGTGTCCAGACTTCTTTTGACCATACTATTTTCTGATGTGTTGTTTAACAGGTTGTAGTTAACTCAGCTCAACCCTCAGCGTGAGTCCGAGAGACCGAGATCGTCCTCGCCAGCCGGCCTATCGCTGAGGATAAAACGGAAACTTTGGCAACGCGGGATTCATTTGGTCCCACAGTTGCGCGTCTGATGTCCACACATCTACTTGTGAGTTGAACCAGCTCGGATCATCCAAGCTCGCAGTTCTGATCGCGACAATGTGAGGGGTCGAGTCGGGCTTAGCCTGAATCGGCGAGCCGCATTCAGGGCAAAAGCCCCGATGGGTCTTGCCACCCATCTGACTGGGCGAGGCATGGAAGCGTAGTGAGCCTTGCACGAGCTTGAAAGCTTCCGTCGGCACGATGACGAAAGACGAAAACGGACCTCCGCTGGATTGCTGGCAATCTCGACAATGACAGTGAAGCATCATAATCGGTTCTGCTGTGGATTCGTAGCGAATCGCGCCGCAAGCGCATCCGCCTGAGAAGGGTGTGGTTATTGTGGTCATATATTATTTATGTATTGTCGATGGTTTCGTTCGTTCATCTGCCGGACCGCAAGCCACTCTTCACGTGTTCCGGTTTTGTGATCGGTCATCGTTTCTCTGCGATCGCCCATATGCAACTTTATGGTTGCTGTTCACTATGAAAGCATTTCCCGAAAGTTGGTTTTTTCACTGCTTTCGAGATCCTGTGCGCTGTTCTCGATACGTGCTGGTTGGTGGTCATGAGATAGATTAGTATCGGGAATTGAACGGTGGGAGTGACAAGTGTGACGGGATTCAGATGGACTCGCTAATCACGGCTGCGGCGCGTGCGCTCGCGGCGGGTGATGCCCTCGGCGCACTGAACCGGGTCGCCTTGCGCGACGACGCGCCTGCGCTCGCGATTCGAGGCATCGCGATGGCGCGGCTTGGCGATCTCGTTCGAGCCAAGGCTCTGGTGCGAAGTGCGGCGCGCGCCTTCGGTCCGAAAGAGGCCGTGGCCCGGGCGAGGTGTGTCGTCGCCGAGGCCGAGATCGCGCTCGTCTCGCGCGACCTGGGCTGGCCTGCGAAGGCGCTCGACGCAGCGCGGGCGACGCTCGAAGAGCACGGCGACCGGGTGAACGCCGCGCATGCGCGGTATCTCGAGGTCCGGCGCCTCCTCCTGATCGGGCGCCTCGACGAGGCCGAGCGTAGGCTCGCCGAGCTCGACCCCGCGCCCTTCCCGCCCGCGTCGAGGGCCGCCCACGAGCTGGTCGTTGCGGGGATCGCGATCCGACGCCTCCGGACGAAGACGGCGCGCGCTGCGCTCGCTCGGGCAGAGCGCGCCGCGCGCCACGCAGGTATCCCTGCCCTGACGGCGGAGGTCGAAAGTGCATCCCTCGTCCTGAACACGCCCGCGGCGCGCCTGATTGCGCGCGGCGAGGAGCGACTCCTTCTCCTCGACGAGGTTGAAGCGTTAATGGCGTCGAGGGCGCTCGTCGTGGACGCGTGCCGACATGTTGTGCGTGACACACGCACGGTGGTCTCGCTCGCGAGGCGTCCGGTGTTGTTCGCGCTCGCACGCGCGCTGGGCGAAGCGTGGCCCGGAGACGTGCCGAGGGGCACGCTTCTCGCGCGGGCATTCGAAGCGAAGCGCGTTGATGAATCGCATCGCGCGCGTTTGCGAGTCGAAGTCGGGCGGCTTCGTGCGATGCTTCGGACGCTGGCCGGCGTGAGCGCGACAAAGCGAGGGTTTAGGTTGATGCCGCGCCGCACGCGCGACGTCGTCGTGCTGGCGCGGCCCGTCGAAGAACAGCATGCGGCGGTGCTCGCCTTCCTCGCCGATGGTGAGTCGTGGTCGAGCTCGGCCCTGGCGCTTGCGCTTGGAGCCAGCCAGCGCACCGTGCAACGGGCACTGGACACGCTTGCGGCAGCAGGCAAGGTGCAGTCAATTGGTCGCGGGCGCGCTCTTCGTTGGATGACCCCGCCCGTGCTGGGATTTACGACGACCTTGTTACTCCCCGCTCCACTACCGAACGACTAG
>DATFYN010000503.1:0-12338 GCA_035315025.1 Myxococcota bacterium | reverse complement strand
CGCCCGACTGACGGCTGAGGTAACCGGATAAGCACATCTTGAAATTCTACGTCGAGGCCAAACGGGCTTTCCCGCACGCGGCCGAGGAGATTGCACGCCGTGTGAGGGGAATCGCGAGCTTCGATGTGTTTGATGCGCTCCCGCGCCTCTCGGTCCCCACCCTCCTGCTCACCGGCTCCCACGACCGTCTGGTCCCACCCGAGAACTCGCACCGGCTCGCTGGACGAATTCCGGGGGCGGAGCTTGGCGTGATCGAAGGCGGCGGCCACGTGTTTTTCATCGAGCAGCCGGAGGCGGCCAACCGCGCGCTCTTGGACTTCTTCGCCAAGCACTAGGGGGGCGCAATCGGCAGGCGGATGCGCACGGTGGTCCCGCGGCCCAGCGCGGACTCGACCGCGATATCGCCGCCGTGTTTGCGCACAATCTCATAGGAGATGACGAGCCCGAGCCCGGTGCCCTCTCCTCCGG
Organism: Myxococcota bacterium; assembly: GCA_035315025.1. Lineage (GTDB taxonomy): Bacteria > Myxococcota_A > UBA9160 > UBA9160 > UBA9160 > UBA9160. The sequence goes on along the minus strand of DATFYN010000503.1, from coordinate 11,870 downwards.
GCTTGGTCGTGAAGAAAGGATCGAACAGGCGCTCAATCGCTTCGGTGGGGATCCCGCAACCATCGTCCTGGATCGTCACGACCACTTCCGATCCCAAGACGTTCGTCCCAAGCTGGATCTCGCCACCTTCGGGTCCGAGTGCCTGCCTTGCGTTTAGCACCACGTTGAGGAGAACCTGCTTGATTTCCTGTTGTGCACAGGAAACCGGGGGAAGCTCGGCAAAGCACCGTTCGATCCGCGCGCGGTGGCGCAGCTGCGGGGCCGCCACACGAAGCACATTTTCGAGCAATGCGTTGAGATCGACGAGCTCGCGCTCGCCGCGACCGGCGTGCGAGAATCCCTTCACGTCGCGTACGAAGCTCGCTGCGCGGTCGACGCCTTCGATCGACTCCTCGAGCAGCTCGTCCCCTTCGTCCAGCAGCTCGGCGATAGACCCGGCGTCGCCCTTGTCTGTTAGGAGCTCGCTGAGAGCGGACCAATGGCTGCGCAGCAGGCTCAGGTTTGCGCGGATGAAAGCGATCGGATTGTTGATCTCATGGGCGATCCCGGCGGCCAGCTCGCCGATGGCCGAACGGCGAGCCGAGGTGACGAGCCGATTGCGCAGGGCGACCACTTCACGAAGGTCGCGGACGACGACGACGAGCCCGATCGGTGAGCCCTGTTTGTCGCGCAAGAGCGATGACGAGATCGACACCGGAATGCGGTGGCCATGGGCGGGCGTGAGCTCGCAGGGCTGGTCGTCGCATTCCTGGACGGATTCCGCCGGCGAGACCGTGAGCAGCTGGGACACCGGCACTCCGAGCAGCCGCTCGGGGTGTGCTGCGGCGAGCCGCGCGAAGCCTTCATTCACGGTGCGGACCCGGCCGTCGAGCCGCAACAGCGCCACCCCGTCGGGGAGCGTCTCCAGGATCTCGCGAGCGAATGCACCGGGTGCGGGAAAGGAGTAGCCGAAGCGCTGGAAGGTCCACGCGATCGTGATGCCGAGGAAACCAAAGGACGCCGTGCCGAGCCGCGGGAGCTGGATGTTGCAAAGCGGGAGGAGCCCGTCGGTCAGTGAGGCCACAACGAAGGGCACGACGATGCCAAGGGCGATCGCGCGGGCCTGGCTCCGTTCGCCCGGCGACATGACGCTGCGGTACGAGCGTACACCGAGGGCGATCGCACCCCCGAGCCCCGACACCGTGAAGACGTAGAAGCCAACGTAGGCGGGCCCGAGCCGGTAGGCGAAGCCCCAGCTCGTGCGCAAGACCCCGGGGTGGATCCACGGAGTACACAGATCGATCGCGAGGAACACTGCGGCTGCGGTGTAGAGCCTCGGCAGCCAGCGGCTGAAGCGGGGCGAATCGATCCCCGTGATCTCGAGCAGAAGGTGGAGGGCAAGAGGCCCCGTCCAAACCCACCCCAGCGCGGAGATTCGAACGAGCCAGAGCGCGAGACCCGGGCTCTGGCAGGTATTCCAAAGCACCTCGCACACCGCCCACAGGAGCGTCCCCGCCATGAGGGTCGCAGCGAGGCGGTTCGCTTTCTGGGCTGGAGCAGGCGTCCAGATGATGCTCGCGGCAATCGCAGCGACGATGCTCGCACCGAGCGGGATCAAGACGTAGGGGTGCATCGGCTACCGGGCCTCCCCCTCCGCCGGAGCGAGAAGCCGACGGCAGCTCCGCCCCGAGCGCTCTTTGGCGCCTGGATGGCCGACCCTCCTGCGGCTTCGACGCGCGGCTCTTGCGGCTTGAGGCGCTCCGTCTAGCGCCGGCGCGCTAGAAGCCGTTCCAGGTGAAGTATCGGATCGCCGCCTCGGCTGCGACCTTGAGGAGCTTGTTGAAGGCCACCTGCCACTGGTCCACGCCGTCGTAGCAGTGCTCATTCCACTGGCCCTCGAGCAGGGCGATGTGATCCTGGGTCGCCGCGGACCACATCGCATCATTGCGCTCTTGGGCCATCGCCTTCACGTTTTCAAAGTGGATGATCTGTTTGGCGATACGCTTGCACTCAGCCACGTGGACTTGGCCGTTGCGGTCTGCCGTCATCGGGGTGCCGTTCACGGAGGGCGCGGATGCGCTTGGGGTGGCGCCGGCCGCGGCGAGCGGAAGGGCGACAGTGATCCCCATCACCAAAATCGCGAGAGTGCGCATACAGATGCTCCTCAACGGGGGTCGCCTGCCTATCGGCTGGACACGGTGGCAGGTGTAGAGCTGCAGCGCAGCCCCGAGATGCCTAGGCGAGCTCTCGCAGAGTAGTGAGGGCGAAAACCAACAGTCCCCCGTGCTCATCGAAGAACCGCGTCTGCACAAGGCAGGTCCGGCCGCGCCGGTGAACGACCTCGCTCTCGATGCGGAAGCGATCGGACACCACGGGCTCGAAGTAGTCCGTCCGCATGTTGACGGTGACCAGGGGATGGCGAGGCGAGCCGCGCGCCCGCCCCGCCCGGAAGGTGTGCAGCGCCACGAGATCGACGTACACGGGCGTGAAGCCGCCGAACAGGGAGCCGCGGAAGTTGCGCAGCTTCGCGGGAAGGGCGCAGTCGAGAAGCAGATAGCCGTTGCGTTCCTCAAGCACCCGCCAGTCATGGGCTTCGAGGAGGTCGCCGATCGGATGCCCTCGGCCGACCAAGTGCCCCGGCTCGGGATTGCGCCAGGGCGCATCCGGCGGGAAGCCCGCCGACTCTGCGGGCGTTTGGCCGCCCTTTTCGCGCGCATCGCCCATCCCGCCGCGCCCTACACGCGCTCGGCGATGGCGTGCGCGGTGCGGTGGGCGAGCGCCATGCAGGTGAGCATCGGGTTCACGGATGGGCTCTGAGGAAACACGCTGGTGTCGGCGATCCAGAGGTTCTCAAGATCGTGGCACTTCCCATATTCGTCCACCACGCCCCGCCGCGGGTCTCCATGCATACGGGCGGTGCTGAACACGTGGTTCCCGCCGCACACGAGGTCCTTCGGGCGGAGCCCCTTGGAGCGCAGGGGCTCGGCCTCGCGGAGGGAGTGGAGCTCGTCCGCCACACCGTGTACCCCCGGAAGAATCTTGCGGGCACCGGCCGCGAAAAAGATCTCCGCCAGCACCCAAAGGGCCCGCTGGAGGATCGGCATGTCGCGCTCGTCGAGCTGCCAGTGGAGGGCGGGATCGAGCGTGCCGCGGCGCGCACGCACGGTGCCAAGCGACGAGTGGCAACCCGAAATGGCATCCCAGGTCGCGGAGTACGGGATCTCCGCCAAACGGCGCTTCAGAGCATGGCCGAATCCCGGTGTGCGTACAGCCAGCACGCCCGGCGGCGCCCAGAGCGTCTCGAGCTTAAATCCCTCGCGCAGGAAGTGAAGCGACTGGTAGCCCTGGGTTGCGCCGAACTGGGGATCGGTGCGCTCGGGGAAGACTCCCTGGATCGCGACGCCGGGATGGAACTGGAGATTCTGGCCGACCTGGCCCGACCTGTTCGCAAGATTCCTACTGCGCTGGAGGAGGACAGGCGTCGCCATGCAGCCGGCCGAGAGCACGATCACCTTCGCGCGAACCTCGAAGCGGTAGCTTGGTCGCCCGGTGAACGGAGCCACCACCTGCCCTACGACCGCGCCGGCCTGGCGCCCCTCCGAGATCACCTCCTGTACCTGCACGCTCGTCAGCACACGCGCACCGGCGCGGATGGCCGCAGGCACGTAGGAGATGTCCATACTTTGCTTCGCGCGACTCCGGCAGCCGGTAAAGCATTCGCCGCTGCCCCGACAGCCGCGCACATTCCGGGGGATGGGCTCGCTCGAGTAGCCGAGGGCATCACAGCCTCGCTTGAAGAGCAGATTGCGCGCGCCTTGGACATTTGCGGGGGTGGGCGCGATCCCGAGGAACTTCTCGACAGACTCGTAGTGAGGCCTCAGGCCCGTGAGCGTTGTGTGGGCGAGCTCGAACTGCGTGCACCAACGCTCCAGAGTAAAGTCCGGCGCGCGTGGACAGATTGCGGAGTTCACGAGCGAGCCTCCACCCAAACAGATCGCCTGCATGGTGGGCATCACGTAGCCCCGCGTGGCGCGCAGACCTCCCTCGCGGAGCGTTCGAGTCATCGAACGCGCACCGTCCCACTCGTAATCCTGCGGGGTAAGAGGCGGCCCCTCCTCCAGCAGCACCACGCGCTTGCCCGCCTCGGCGAGTTCCTTTGCAACGACGGCTCCGCCGGGGCCTGAGCCCACAACCGCGACATCTGCTTGCTCGCGAAAGTCTTCGCCGTATTGCGCAAAGACGCGGATCTCGCCCGGAGGGAGACGAGGGCTCACGGCTGCACACGCTCTGCGTAGTCGGCGCGAAGCGGACCCGTCGGGCCGAGGGGCGTCCCGTCACTCGGAGGCGTTAGGTCTTCGGCGCGAAGCGCGATCGTGGAGGGCAGAGCACCGATTCGCGGGTAAAGAAGGTCCGCTTCGCAAATCGGCGTCGGGATTTCACGCGGCGCGAGGCCGAGGGCTCGCAGCACGGCGGGCGAGGACAGATAACCCATCGTGAGGATCGCCCGCAGGCTCGTGAAGACAAGGCGCCGGGGGAATAGCGAGCTGCGCTCCCAGCCCGCGAGAGCGGCGTCTCTCTGCTCGGGCGAGAGGCGAGAGAAGCGCCGCATACCGCCGCCCAGGAGGCCTCCCGGCGCAGGGAAGAACAGGGTCGCGTGCTCCACCAGAAAGAAGAGCATTCGGATGAGGATCCGCAAATTCCGCGGAACCGCGGCCACATAGAAATCCACAAAGGCGGCGATCCGCGCCTCGCGACCGGACATCGGGATCACGCCGCCCGGAGGGAAGAGGGTCTCCGCGGCGGCGTCGACCACGGCCAGCTCAGGGCGGGTGAGCAAGACGGGTCGCGACGCGGGGCGGGAGTAGCCGAGGAAGATCCGGGTCAGGGCGTAGCCGGCAGCGGCGGCGAGGGCGAGTGCCAGAAGCGACATCGCCGAATCATAACGCGACCCCCGCCCGGGCCTCCGCGAGGCACGCTCCGGTCGGCTCCCGTGGTTCAAGCGGTCGAGCGGGCACGCGATAAGAGATGCGATGGATTTTGCCACAGCGGCGAGCCTCGCGACTGCGATCGTCGCACTCTACACGGCGCTCTTCCACGGCTCGATCTTCGCGATGCGCCGCAGCGCCCACGAGCACCTCTGGTTCGCAGCGATGGCCTTCGCCGTCGCGGGCTTCGCCCTGAGCGGCCCCGCCTTCTATGCGACGCGGACGGCGAGCGAGGGCGCCTTCCACCAGGGCCTGCAGATCGCATTCTTCGCGGGAGTGATGGTCAGCTTTACGAACTTCAGCCTGGCCTACATGAAGCTCGAACGCCCCCTCCTTGTACGGATGGCCGCGATCTTCGCCCCGCTGTACGCCGCATTCGCGCTTTTCACGCCCTGGTTCTTCACCGGTACACCGATCGTTCACCACGCCGGCCGCTTCGGCCGGGAATTCACCGAGTCGCAGATCAGTGTCTATGGCAGCCTCGCCATCGCGTGCCTGATCGGTTTCTTCCTCTACGTGATAGCGCTCTATATCCAGAATCTCTCTCGTCCTGACCTCAGCGTGAAGCCGGTCCTCGCCACGCTCGCCGTCTGGTTGGGCGTCGGGCTGAGCGACTGTGCCGTGGTGGCGACGCTCTACGATGCGCCTTATCTCCTTCCTTTCGGGTATCTCGGCATCGTGATCGTGATTTCCGGCGTGCTGGTGGGCCGCCTCGTCCAATCGATGGATGAGGCGGAGCATTTGGCCGCACACCTCCACGAACTCGTTGAGGAGCGCACGGCCGAGCTGCGACAGAAGGACCTGCAGCTCGCCCAGGGTGAAAAGATGGCCGCGATTGGCACGCTCGCCGCAGGCATCGCGCACGAAATCAACAATCCCATGGCCTTCGTGACTTCGAATCTGAATCGGCTCGCGGAGCTGTGGAAAAAGCCAGACCAAGCCACCGAGGTGGAAGAAATCTTGGCCGAATGCCGCGAAGGAACCGCACGAATCCGAGACATCGTGTCGAACCTGCTCCACGTGACGCGCCAAAGCGAGGGACGGATCGAGTCTGTGGACCTGTGTCGGGTCGTGCGCCAAGTACTCCCAATCCTGCAGCAGGAGGCCCGCTTCCGCGCCCAGCTCCGGGCTGAACTCGCACCCGTGCCACCGGTCACCGGCGACGCTGGCCTACTCGGCCAGGTGGTGTTGAACCTCGCCTTGAATGCGCTCCACGCCATTCAAGAGGGTGCGCCCTTGGACAACGAAGTCGTGGTCTCGACCGCGCTCGAAGCGGGTCGCGTGTTGCTGCGCGTCCGAGACACCGGGAGCGGCATCGCACCCGAGGCGATGCCAAAGATTTTCGATCCGTTTTTCACAACCAAGAAGTCGGGCAAGGGCACGGGGCTTGGCTTGGCGATCTCCTACCGGATCGTGAGCCAGCATCGCGGGACGATTCACGTCGAGTCCGGGGGAAGCGGGAGCCTTTTCACCGTCGCGCTCCCGGCCGCTTCGGCCTAGCGAATCCTCACAGCAGCCCATCCCAGAACTGCAGCTCCTCGTCGCCCGGCGCCCTTGCGAGGGAGCACTCACCGCCGAGCAAGAGGGTCGGCCGAAGCGCCGGGTCGTAGCGCGGCCAGTGGGGAAGCGCTTCGTGCGCAGGGCTTCCACTCTGGGCAAAGGCAATCCAAGCCCCCTGGATGCGTGCGCACAGCTGCGCGACCGCAGGACCTTCCCCCACGAAGGCACGCAGGGCAGGCAGCATCGCCGTACCGAAAACGAAGGGGACATCGAGTCCATGGCAGGCACCGAGCGCACCCCCGAGGACGGGAGACTCCCAGGTAAAGAGGTAGCTGTAGACACCCGGGGCGTGCGCGCTCTGCGCGTCGGCCAGCCGAACCGCAGGTACGCGGAACACACGATCGCCTTCAATTGCATTCCACAGCGCGATCGGCGACGCCTCCTGCCCGGCGCCGCGCGCCCGCCGGTAGACTTCCAACGCGCGCTCGGCGTGCGAGCGCCCCTGGGCGTCACGACCAGGCACCGCCCGCTCGAGGCGGCGTACGAGCCGGGTCTCGTCGAGGGTCTTGAGCTTGCTATCCGCGAGAGCGAAGAGTTTCCATTCATCTCGGTTCGTTCCGACGAGCAGCGAGACGCCCGACGCTTCGCCGTCGGCAATGGCCTCGAGTGGCTGGCGCGGGAGTACGCGACCGTCGACCACCGGCTGGAAAGGGAGGACCCCTACGCTCCCCAAGAGGTCGCCTACGATCCGCTGCTGCGCAGCGAGAATCGCAGACACCGGTACCGCGCGCAGAGACTCGACGTCCGTGAGCGAGAGACCGAGCTCTTTCATCAGCGCGTAGGCCACGCGCTCGCCCTGCTCGGGAGTCGAGACGTTGTGCGCGGCCCCACTTTGCGCAATGGCGCCCCGGAACAGGCCGCGGGCCGCGGGGGTGCCGAGCAGCGTTCCCACGCTCATGCCGCCCGCTGACTCGCCGAAGATTGTCACCTGGTCAGGATCGCCGCCGAAGACCGCCGCATGGTCACGCACCCACTTGAGGGCCGCGATTTGGTCGAGAAGGCCGAAGTTGCCACAAACCCCGCCCTCTTCTTCAGCAAGCGCCGGCAGCGCGAGAAAGCCGAGCGCACCGAGCCTGTAGTTGAGGGTCACGACGACGACGTCGCCCAGGGCCGAAAGCCGGGCGCCGTCGTAGGGTACCTGTGAGCCTGAGCCGAAGACGAAGCCACCGCCGTGGATCCACACGAGCACCGGCCGGCGCTGGCCGTCGCCTGCGGCGGGAGTCCATACGTTCAGAGTGAGACAGTCCTCGCTCGCCTCGGTCGCCGGGAGGCCAAGGAGTGCCCCCACCATGCTCGCGTTTTGCGGGGCGCAGGGGCCCGGTTGCGTCGCGTCTCTGATCCCAGTCCACGGTTCAGGCGGAAGCGGCGGGCGGAGCCGGAGCCTCCCTACCGGGGCGCGCGCGTAGGGAATGCCCCGGAAGATCTCGATGCCGTCACTTTGGGCTCCCCGGACCTGACCCGAGCGTGTTTCGACGACCGTCACCGTGCCTCTCGTCTCCCGCGCCTAACCCCGTGGCGTCACGAGACCTTAACACGCGGACAGGGGATCTAGGGACTCTCAAAGCGGGGGGAAGCTGCCGGAGACGTGATCGCCGTGAGCCGTGGATCTGGCTTTACCCGCAGGCGGCTTGAGTCTCCGCAACCACGGACGGAAAGGCCGCGGGAAGAGGCTCTCGCGGAGGGATACGAATCGGTGGAGGGAAGGAAGTGCGCGAGCGGCCTCTTGGGGAGGGTGAACACTGCGTGCGCGGCGGTCGGCCGCCGCCGCGCGTTCCGCCAAATCCGTTTCGGGACTCTCGGAGGGGGCCCAGCGCAGGCGTGCTCGGGTTTCCGCGGACACCTCCAGGGCCCCGATCCAATAGAGGAAAGCCACCCAAAAGGACTTCGAGGGTCGCAAAGCCGCGCCCGCCGCCAGCGCCGCCGCGCCTCCCACCACGACCTCGAGCGGCACGGGGCCGTCGAGGCCTCGCCCGCTGAGATACAGGGCGGCCATCAGCCCAAAGCCGGCCAGCATTCCTACGCTGCTCGCAATGTAGGTGGGGGTAATCCACTCGCCCCGCCACTGCTCGATTTGGAGACCGCAGGCGCTACAGGCGGCGTGAAAGCGCAGAACGCCCGCGAACAGGCGACCCGAGCCGCAGCACGGGCAGCGCTCCCGAACCACGCAGGTGCATAGGAGACGCAGGAACTCCACGGACCCATCTTAGCCCGCCCAGGCGGGCAGAAGGCTCAGAATCCCGCGACGACCACCGGGTCGGCCTGGATGCGTTGGAGGCGTGCGCGCCTGGCAAGCACGCTCTTCGAGAAGCTGTACTGGGGCTTCTGGCCGGAGGCGAGGAGATCGTCCAGGCGGTTCGGTCCCATGTTGTAGGCGGTGAGCGCCAGCTCGCGCTTGCCGAAGCGGCCGAGCATCTCCACGAGGTAGCTGACGCCGATGCGCACATTGGTCACCGGGTCGAAGAGCGTTCTCCGGTCCTTCCAGGAGATGCCGAGCTCCTCCGCCACACTGCGGCCGACAAAAGCGTTAATCTGCATCAGACCCAACGCACCTTGCGGCGACACCGCATCCGGTCGGAAGCCGCTCTCCTGCTCCATCACCGCAAGGGCCAGCAACGCATCGAGACCGCGCTCTTGCTCTGCAGACATCAACACGTCCGCAATCGCCAAACGACTACGCGGGTCGATCTCGGGCGCGCGGTCCGCGAGAATCGTTTGGATCTGGGCAGCACGACCGCGCTCCTCCACTCCAATCGGTCGGCCTAAGCGAAGTGTCGAGCATGCCGGGAGCGCGAGCAGGACAGTCGCGACCAGCAAAAGGCGAGCGCCACGCCGCATATGCCTACCCCCAAACGGTGGACCCGCCAAGACGGTACGGAAGGACGCGATCCCGATCCGTGACACCCGTCACATTATTGCGGCTGCGACGCGCAACTCGCTGGCGTAAGTCCCCATTTGCGGGGTTTCACAGGCAAGAGACCGGCAGCTCCGAGAGTGCTCGGTGCCGCTGGGACCGGCATTACCCGCGGGAACGCGGATCTTTCCACCACGGATAGAAGGCGGGCATGTCCTTCGAGACGCGCAACTTGAACTGCGGGGGACGCTTTTCAAGGAAGCTTTGTACGCCTTCGTAGGCATCCGCCGATCGTCCCATCGAGAAGATCGCTTTGGAGTCGACGAGGTGGGCGGCGTGGGGATGATCCGCTCCGAGCATGCGCCAGAGCATCTGCCGCGCGAGTGCGACCGACACTGCACTCGTGTTGTCCGCGATCTCTCGCCCGAGCGCACGCGCTGCGGGCAATAGCTCGGCCGAAGGGAGGACCCGGGAGACAAGACGTCCGGCGAGCGCCTCCTCGGCGGAGAAGATTCGCCCGGTCGCCACCCACTCCATGGCTTGGCTGATGCCGACGATGCGCGGCAGGAACCAGCTCGATGCCGCTTCTGGGACGATTCCGCGGCGCGCGAACACAAAACCCATCTTCGCGCTTTGGCTCGCGAGACGAACGTCCATCGGCAGGGTCATCGTGATGCCCACCCCGACCGCCGGCCCGTTAATCGCCGCAATGATCGGCTTCTTGGACTCAAAGATCCGCAGCGTCACCTGGCCGCCGCCGTCCCGGTGATCCTCCAGCCGCTCTTGTCCGCTCGCGTCGAAGGTATTCCCTCCGCTCCCGAGATCGGCCCCAGCACAGAAGGCGCGCCCTTCTCCCGTGACGATCACCGCTCGCACGTCGTCGTTCGCGTCGATCTCGTCGAATGCCGCGAGGAGTTCGTGCAGCATCTGGGTGGTGAAGGCATTGAGGCGATCAGGCCTGGAGAGCGTGAGCGTGAGCACGTGGTCAGTGATCTCGGTGCGAAGGGTCTCGAAAGCCATCGGGTCCTCCGTCGGTGCGGGCAGGCGCATGATACTCTGGTCCGAGGAGGTATCACGATGACGGATTTCGGCGTGTGCATGTTTCCGACGGACTATGCGATCCAACCCGTTCCCCTCGCCCGCGCGGCGGAGGAGCGCGGCTTCGAATCCCTTTTCTTCCCCGAGCACACGCACATTCCGGCGAGCCGCCGGACTCCGTGGCCGGGAGGACCCGAGCTACCACAGGAGTACTGGCACACCCACGATCCCTTCGTCGCACTCGGCGCTGCCGCTTCGGTGACCACGCGCCTTAAGCTCGCGACCGGGATCTGCCTCATCATCGAGCGCGATCCCATTACGCTTGCCAAGGAGGTGGCGTCGCTCGACATGATCTCCAACGGCCGGGTCATCCTCGGGATCGGGGGCGGCTGGAATGCCGAAGAGATGGAGAACCATGGCGTCCAGTTCACGCAGCGCTGGAAGATCTTGCGCGAGAAGGTCCTCGCCTTGCGAGCGATCTGGACGCAAGAAAATGCCGAATTTCACGGCGAGTACGTGAACTTTGACCCGATCTGGTCGTGGCCGAAGCCCGTTCAAAAAAACGGTCCACCCATTCTGCTGGGCGCGGACTCGAAGTGGGCCGCCGAGCGCGTGGTGGAGTATTGCGACGGTTGGATGCCTATCGCGGTGCGCGGCGACGCGTCCAAGGGGCTGGCGCGACTGCGTGAAGCCGCGGCGCGCGCCGGTCGCAAGTTCGAATCCCTGAATCTCACCGTCTTCAGCGCACCTTTAAAAGAAGAGGTGGCGGCACGATGGGTCGAGCAGGGATTCCACCGGATCGTGTTTGGACTGCCCTCGGCAGGGCCGGACGTGGTGCTTCCGATCCTGGACCGCGCCGCGGAGCTGGCGCGCAAACTGGCCTAGCCTTCTCCTAGGCCGGAGACGGACGGCGACCGACCCGAGCGACGGGGAGCGTGCTCCTCGCGCAAACGCCGCTCGATGTAAGCCTCGATCTGCGCTCGGTGGTGATCGGTGAGCTCCATGAACTCGACGCCGAAGAACTCCTGGTCGAGCTGTTCGGTCCGGTGGCGCACCTCGCCAAGCGCGATCACCGGGCGCCCACCAGGAATCCGGAGCACGAGTCGCACCTGGGCATCCACCGAGCACTCCGCGATGGGGCGGGATGTCCATACGGCGACTCCGCTGCGGCTGATATCCCGGGCGCGCAGGGGCTCGAGGAAGCGCGGACCCATGAGCTGCACCAGCAAGGGCTCAGCCGGCGTGGGACGAACGCGCGTGTAGCGGGAGCGAAGCATCTCCTCTCCTAGCGGACGGCTCGGGCGAAACCCTTAGCGTGGATTGCGATGCGTCCCGGACCGCACCCCATCGCCACCGCACAGCTCGTGACCGCATCCGTCACGCCCCGCCGCTAGGATCCGTCCATGGCCGCTGGAACCCGCGCCCTGCGCCCCGCGCGCATCCTGCACACCGCGGAT
>DATFYN010000502.1:0-3157 GCA_035315025.1 Myxococcota bacterium | reverse complement strand
GTGCTCTCGAGCCGGTGCAGCGTGACCCCGGCGCGGTGATCGGTGACGCGCGACTGGGGAAAGTTGTAGGTGCGGATGCGTTCGCTGCGGTCGCCCGTTCCCACCTGGGCGCGCCGGTCGCTCGCGCGTTCGAGGGCCTTCTTCTCCTGCTCGGCCTCCAAAAGGCGCGCGCGCAAGATCTTGAGCGCGCGGGCTTTGTTCTTATGCTGCGACTTTTCATCCTGACACTGCACCACGAGGCCGGTGGGCAGGTGGGTAATCCGCACCGCCGAGTCGGTGGTGTTCACACTCTGGCCCCCAGGCCCCGAAGAGCGAAACACGTCGACCCGCAGATCCTTCGGATCGATCTGCACGTCCACCTCCTCCGCCTCGGGCAGCACGGCCACCGTGACGGTCGAGGTGTGGATGCGTCCGGCCGATTCGGTCGCGGGAACACGCTGGACGCGGTGTACGCCGCGCTCGTATTTGAGCCGGCTGAAGACGCGCTCGCCGCCGATGCTCGCAATCGCCTCCTTGAGCCCGCCCGGGCCGGTCTCGGAAAGCGAGAGTGGCTCGACCTTCCAGCCCCGCGACTCGGCATAGCGGCCGTACATGCGGAATAGCTCCGCGGCGAAGAGCGCGGCCTCGTCGCCGCCGGCACCGGCGCGGATTTCCAGGATCACGCCCTTGTCGTCGTTTGGATCCTTGGGCAGCAGAAGCTCGCGGATCTGCGCCTCGAGCGCTTCGCGCTCGCGCGTGAGCCGCTCCACGTCCGCCCGCGCCATCTCGCGCAGCTCGGGGTCGGACTCGGCGAGCAGGTCGCGCGAGCCTTCGATCTCCGACACCACCTGGCGGTAGCGCCGCCCGGCCTCGAGAACCGGCCGCAGGCCCCCTAGCTGCTTGGCGACCTTGGCATATTCGCCGGGAACCGATGCCACCTGAGGGTCGGCGAGCCGCTCCTCAAGCGAGCGCGCGCGCACCTCGATTTCGCCGATGCGTTCGAGCATGTCGGACATTCAGACGCCTCGCCGCCACCGTATCACGAGGGCTCTCCCGGGCTTCTGGAATATAAGCTAGGGCAGGAAGTTACAGCCGAAAACGCGAACGCGACCGGAGGGGCCAGGCGGCCTCGACGGCCGCTACTTATGGCCGTAGCGGCGGCGGAAGCGCTCTACCTGGCCCGCCGTGTCGAGGATCTTCTGGGCACCCCCGGTAAAGAACGGATGGCACGATGAGCAGATCTCGGTGTGGATCTCCGACAGTGTGGAGCGCGTCTGCCAGGTGACGCCGCAGGCGCAGTGAACTGTCGAGGCCACGTATTCGGGGTGGATCCCGGGCTTCATAACGAGCCTTTGTGTAGCAAAACCGGTACGTTGCTGCAACGCACGCGCCGGCAGGTCTTACGAGTTCATCGATGCCAGGAACTCTGCGTTGGTGTCGGTGGCCTTGATCTTCTCCATCAGGAACTCCATCGAGTCCACGGGGCTCAGCGGCGAGAGCACCTTGCGCAGGATGTACATGCGGTTCAGCGTCGCCTCCGGGAGCAAGAGCTCCTCGCGGCGGGTGGCAGATTTCGTGATGTCGATCGCCGGATAGGTGCGGCGTTCCGCAAGCTTGCGGTCGAGCACGATCTCGCAGTTACCGGTTCCCTTGAACTCCTCGAAGATGACCTCGTCCATTCGCGAGCCCGTGTCGATGAGCGCCGTCCCCACGATGGTCAGGCTGCCGCCTTCCTCGATGTTGCGCGCGGCACCAAAGAAGCGCTTGGGCTTGTGCAGCGCATTGGAGTCGACGCCACCGGAGAGGATCTTGCCCGAATGCGGCACCACCGTGTTGTGGGCGCGGGCCAACCGGGTAATCGAATCGAGCAGAATGACCACGTCGCGTTTGTGCTCGACCAAGCGCTTGGCTTTCTCGATGACCATTTCGGCGACCTGCACGTGCCGCGTCGCGGGCTCGTCAAAGGTCGAGGAGATGACCTCGGCCTTCACGTTGCGCTGCATGTCCGTGACCTCTTCGGGCCGCTCGTCGATCAGCAGCACGATCAGGAAGGCCTCGGGGTGGTTCTCGGCGATCGCGTTGGCGAGGTCCTTCAAGATCATGGTCTTGCCCGCCTTGGGCGGCGACGTGATCAGTGCACGCTGGCCTTTGCCGAGCGGGGCAATCAGGTCGATGATGCGCGTCGTGATCCCACCGGACGCCGCCTCGAGATTGAATTTCTCCTGGGGATAGAGGGGCGTCAGGTTGTCGAACAGGATCTTGTGCCGCGCCGCCTCCGGCTCCTCGAAGTTGATGGACTCGACCTTGAGCAGCGCGAAGTAGCGCTCCCCTTCCTTCGGCGGACGAATCTGCCCAGAGATGGTGTCGCCCGTGCGCAGATTGAAGCGGCGAATTTGTGAGGGCGAGACGTAGATGTCGTCAGGACCGGCGAGATAGTTCTGGTCCGGCGCCCGCATGAAGCCGAAACCGTCGGGCAGCGTCTCGAGCACGCCCTCGGCGTAGATCTTGCCTTGGTTCTCTGTGGTGGCCTTGAGGACCGCGAAGATCAGGTCCTGCTTGCGCATGCCGGCGGCGTTCTCGACGTTGAGCCCTTCGGCCAAGATCGTGAGCTCCGACATGTTCTTGGCTTTGAGCTCCTTCACGTACATGCGTTCGCCCGACCCCGCGTCCGACCCGCTGTCCTCCACGAGCTCCTCCTCGAGCAGCACGTCATCCATGCCCGGATAGTCTCGCATCCCCGGCAGACCGCGGTGGTCGCGCATGCCGTTGCCGTTGCGGTCCCCGCGCGAGCGGCGCCCCTTGCCTCGTCGCGGACCGCGGTTGCCGGTCAGGTTCCCGTCGTTGCCTCGCTGATTCACGTGTTCGTCTCTCATTGGTTAGGTGGATGTTCGATCTCTCGGGGGTCCAGGTGATTTGAGCGGCCGGCGTGGCCTGCGTACACCGTCTCTCTGGCCACACAGGGCCATCGGGTACGCCGGAGCCCGGCGCTCATTCCTCGCCATCGCACTGGCTCGCGGGGGCGGGAATTGGGGGATGGGGATATGCGCTTTGGCTCTCGCCTTTCGTTCGGAATGTTGCCCTGAAAAGTTGACCGGTTTTACACGCCCGGTTTTCCGGCTTGGTTCTACTTCTCCAGCATGACTGCGCTGGACTCTTGAGGTTTGGTTCCCTGCGGATC
>DATFYN010000501.1:0-13769 GCA_035315025.1 Myxococcota bacterium | reverse complement strand
CAGGCCGGTCAGCCGGAACTGCGGCCGATGGCCCAGCGCCGAGCGGAGCTTGTGGAGCAGAGTCCAGGCCGTCTGATAGCTGCCCAGGCCGCTGTCGCGCTGAAACTGGAGCGCAGAAATGCCCTTCTTGTGGCGGCCCAGATAGAAGATGGCCAAGAACCACGTACGTAAAGGCACTCGGGTCTTGTGGAAGATCGTCCCCGCCGTGACCGAGGTCTGATAGCGACAGGACCGGCACTGCTCGAGCCGGCGCGAGCGCAGTCGGTGGCTGCCCCGCTTCGCGCAGCGAGGGCAGATGAATCCGTGCGGCCACCGGATCTGGCGCAGGGCCATCCAGCAGGACTCTTCCTCCGGGAACTGATCGTAGAAGTCGTGCAGCGTCTTCGGGACTTGCATGAGGCTGTTCTCCCTCAAGAATTCGGAGAACAGCGTCGCACTCACCCGTGTCGGATGCGGTCACAGTTAAGCACATTCATTTTTTCATTCCGTTTGCCTTTCCTGCTAGCAACCGCTGTGCCATCCGCGCAGGCTTCCTGCGCTGCATCGCCACAGTTCTTGGCGCGTTTGTAGAAAGCACTTCTGATCGACGTACCGTCCGCGCGAGCAATGCTTTGTGATTACCCTCACTTGACGCAAGGTGAGAACGCCGAACACTCTCCGTTTGCTGAAGGCCACAGCAATTGACTTGACGTGCAGGAGACGCTCGCTTTGCCTGGCAACATTCAGAGCGTCGTTCATAAGGACTGCATTTTGTGTCGCCAACAGGAGCGCCAAACTCATTTGTACTTCGTATGTGTGCTGTATCTCAGAGGCTTTGGAGTTTGACGCGGGAGTCGGAACTTCGCCGGGAGGGCGCAGTATGAACAACAGCAGCAGTGGATCCCATCGCGCAAGGGAGGCGTGGCGACGAACTCTGGTGACGATGAGATCCGAAGAGATGGATGATCTATTGACACACGATGAGGAGGTTCGCTGGTTGCAGTTGGTCTCTCGAGACCTCGTCAAGACTCCACTCTCCTTGCGGGCGCGGACCAGACAGGACGTTCTCGATCACCTCGCCGCCGTACTCGCTGAGTCGCGAGGCGACCCTGCGAGCTGATGAAGCCCCCAGGAGGCGAGGAGACCAGCGCGGAGTCGAAGGCTCATTCCGGGATCGCTGGACGCTGGCCAATGGTATGTCGCTTGCGAGCCTAGATGGAGTTCGCGACGGGGGAGTCGGGCTGGATTCATATGTCCCTACACCGCGGGCGTCTAAGGAGGCAAAGATGTGGAAGAACACTCCGCTCGGCGTCATCAAGCCCGAGGCCGGAAAGGATGTGCTCGCAGCCCGGCCCGCCCGTGCCGACCTACCCAACCAAGGCTCTTTCCCTCAGCTTGCAGCACCATACTGGGAACTGCCGCTGCACGGAGGCCGTCCCTACTTCGTCTTGCTCTTGGAGCGCTGCTTTGCGTTTTCGGGTCTCATTCCGTTGCGGCGGAGGTGGCGTCGCCCACAGATGTGGATCGAGTAATCGCGGTCGACTCGGTACAGAGCGAGCGTGGACACGTGACGGGGGTGATTTCGAATCGCTCCTCACTGGCGGTATCGGAAGTAACGCTGTTGATCCAGTAGACGCACTTGTGGCCGAACGAGTTCAAGCCGATCGGCGAGAGCCCGAGCCGTGCTCTCGTGCGGCACATTGCAGGTCCGATCGGTCCGGGCCAGTCGCTCCGGTTTGACGAGGTGATTGCGGCCCCGGAGGTCTCTCGCGGAACGTTTTAGACACGGGCGATGATTCTTGGCTATCGCTACCAGCGACATCGGCGAAGAGAGCGAAGGATCACGAATGCCTACCCTGGGTCCGGGTGCGTGGTCAAACTCATGTCGGACCTTCTTGCCGGCGGCTGATTCGAGAAGATGCAGTCACATCGCGTGCGACTTGCCCCTCCGTCGGCGGAGCGAGTTGAGCTCGGAACGACGACCTTCTGACGCCTGCTACGGCGCGGCGATCGCATCCGTCAACGTGAAGCTGATAAAGATGAGAAGCGTGTAGTCATCACGCTTCGCGGACCCAACCACGGGGCCGAGCCGGTCGATGACTTCGCCGCTCTGAGGTTCGAGCGCGTCCAGTTCGAGCTCTACAAGCCCGCGATTGCGCACCCATTTGAAGATCGATACTTCGGGCGAGCCGACTCCGAAGATTGGGATGTACGTTGCCGGGACCCCGATGAGTGTCTCACCGCGATCGGTGCCTAGGACAGTCGCAAATACCTGCAACCTCTCCTCGGGCGCGTCGGCGGATACGTGAACGCCTCGCTCGCGCAGCCGCTTCTTCACGAGCTCACAAGCAAAATCCCGGTTCCCGCCCTGGGCAATGACGTCTACAGCGACGCGGCGACCCGCGAGTCGACTGACGTCGAGCTGGGCGATGGCACGGTCGAGAGAGCGCACGAGGAGCAGTTGGGCGCTGGCGGAAGGTTCCTGGGGCGAAATCTGAGTCGAGTACGCGCAAGCACCAGCGAGGAGACAACTCGCGAGACACAGCACGCGCGATCGCCACGCGAACAGCCGGCGCGAACCGCAGGATTCGATGTGGAGGCACTCGTCAAGCATCGACTCCGACCCTAACGATGCGAGAGCCGTCCGATATCGGAGGAAGGCAATAAACTACCCTCTCCGCTGCAGAAAGGCCATCGGACGTCGTACGATGACCTTCCTGGAACGCTGGTCGACTCACGGTCTCGATCGTAGACTGACGAGCCCTGCCCCACTCTCAGCACGCCAGGGCCACGCCTTTCGCGGGTCGAGCTTCCGACACCCGCACGCGTGGCACTTGTGCTAGGTCGGGCGCCGCGCGAGTACGACGATCGCCACCCGAAATGGCCCGTACCAGGCTCAAAAAAGCGAATAGGCCAAAACATATTCTCGCGACCACGCTTGTAGCCGCAGCCGCATGGCTAAAGCCGAGCGCCGCTGCGATCAGCGCGAAGATGCTGAAGCTGATTGCCCAGCTTAAAATCATAACTCCTCCACGTCCGCGAAACACGGAGTTTGCGCATCTGAGACGATGGACTCGAGACAGGAACGGCTTGCGTCCCGGATGCCGGTGCGCCTTCAGCGACTCCTCGCCACCCCGCTTCGCCGCCCGCAGCCACCGGTAGATCGTGGTCCGGCACAACCCGTAGCTGCCGATCACCGCGCTCGGCGCCTCGCCCCCGCGCACGCGGCGCACCGCCATCAGACGGATGTGCTCGGACATTTCGTGGGACAGCGTGCGACCGTCGACTCTCTTCATGCACGCTGAGATCGCACATTATGTAGCCTATACAAGAGACCTATTAGTAACCTGCGCGACCAGGCGATCTGCGGACGCTTTGAGCCGCTCTACCTCCCGCGGTGCGTTGCCCTGCACTACGAGGAGATCAAGATTCTCTTCGAGAACGTCATTCACGATCCGCTCCAAGATCTCGCGGTCGTTCACGCGTCGACTCACGTATAAGAAGACACGACGGAAACTGCGCTCGAAGTTCTCGGAGAAGATTCTGAAGGCCGCGCTTTCGGCGTCACTCCTGCGGAGGATGCGGAGCCATAACCTCCGGGCCGACCATGCCTTGTAGTCAAAGGTCCCCGGGGCAGTGGCCATTGCGATTTCTCCCTTGCGCGAAGGGGTGAGGCAGCGGTTCAGCGGGCAAGCATTTCTCGTGCCCGAGTGGCAAGGGCGCCCTTGTTGCAAGGCGAACAATCTAGAAATGTTTTCTGGGCGTTTTCTGGGATCGCTGCAAGGGAACAGCAGCAGAGATCCTACGCAGCGTGCGTGCAGATTGTAGAAAGGAGCCAATCATTTCTTCATTCTTACATTGCGTATCGGGTCTAAACCCCCACGCCTGCTGAGGTGAGGCCGCCGCTGCTCGACGAGAGTCTGCAAGGAGCGCATGGAGCTGAGCGGGCGAATCCGGGCCATTTCGAGGCTTCCGCGCCGACCCGCGGTGCCGCGCAGCTCAACGTCGCTTGAAGTACTGGACCGCGCGTTCGTGCTTTTCGGCCGCCTCCCGGGTCGCGAACGTACCGAGGTTCCGGCGCTTGCCGGTCTTCGGGTCCTTCTTCCGCGAATAGAGGCGGTAGCTTCCGGACCTCAGCTTCCGGATCATGGTCTCGTCCCGACGACCGAGTGCGCTCGCCCGGTGCGGCCGGTCGTGTAGCGCGTGTCACTCCTCTTCGTGAGCATGCCCTCCTCGGTAGCTTCTCCCCGGTACAATTGATGTAGAGGTCCACATCGCCGGCCCGTTCGGCGGGGCGCCGTCGGGAGCGGGCAAGGCCCCCGCATACTACTCCGCTGGGTGATGGGCGCTCGTCGCAAAAGGGAGTGAGCCCGCTCTTCCCGCACTTCGTCAAAATCCAACCGAGCTGACGCCAAGAGCGAACTCGACAAGAAGGAGCTGCTCGCCGTTCTCCTCGCCTTCAAGAAGGGCTCCTTTTCCGCGCGATTGCCGAGCTCTTTATCTGGAATCGATGGAAAAATCGCTGACACGCTCAATGACCTAATCGAGCCAAACGCAAGACTTGCCGACGAACTGAAACGATCGTCGCAGGTAGTAGGTGAGGAAGGCCGCATTAGTCACCGCGCCACGCTCGGTGGCGTCAGTGGCCCATGAGCTTCATCGATCGAATCGGTGAACAGCCTGATCGTCAACCTCCTCCATCCCATCAGCGAGACGAGCCGCGTAATCGGCGCCGTAGCTCGCAGCGATCTCTCGCAAACGATGGCAATTGA
Organism: Myxococcota bacterium; assembly: GCA_035315025.1. Classification (GTDB taxonomy): domain Bacteria; phylum Myxococcota_A; class UBA9160; order UBA9160; family UBA9160; genus UBA9160. Next base: position 9,018 of record DATFYN010000501.1, on the reverse strand, counting down.
ATTCGACGGCCGGCCCTCTACGCGGTGAATTCCTGGCAACCGCCAAGGCCGTCAGTACTATGGTCGAGCAACTCGCGTCTTTCGCTTCCGAGGTGACACGCGTAGCTCGCGAGGTCGGAACGGAAGGCAAGCTCGGCGGGCAAGCAGTCGTCAAGGGAGCCGCTGGGACCTGGAAGGATCTCACGGACAGCGTGAATTGATGGCAGGGAACCTCACGGCTCAGGTCCACAATATCGCCGAGATTCTCGCGATCCGAAACTCCTAGAGCACGTCATCCTCAAGTTCGACAGGGTAAGGGGCAGCCGGGTTTTGAGCCTAAAATGTAGCCGAGTCCTAGCCAAACAAATGCGTGAGTCGGAGAGTCAGAGATAATCTCCGTAGCCACCGGAGGCTTAGATTTGGTGGGAGAGATGCGAGAGGAACTTCGAGTCGAGATCACCCCGTCCATGAGCGTGACGGCGCTTGTCTATCCTGCCACTGTGCGTGAGCGCGCTGGGATCACTTTGATCCTCGGGCATGGAGCTGGCGCGGGCCAAACAAGTGCCTTCATGGTGAACTTGGCGACTGAGTTGGCGGTGCGCGGGGTGGACGCGGTTACCTTCAACTTTAGCTACATGGAGGCCGGCCGCCGCGTTCCCGATCCGAACGACAAATTGGAGGCTTGTTATCGGGCAGTGATCGAGACAACTCGCAATCACGGGAAGTTCGGCCGCAATGCGCTCGTGATTGGCGGCAAGTCGATGGGGGGGCGTATCGCATCGCAGATTGCTGCTGGTGATGTCAGCGATCTGGCGGGGTTGGTCCTTCTCGGCTATCCGCTGCATCCTCCCGGCCGATCGGAAAAACTTCGCGCGCGGCATCTATCGGGCATCAGGGCTCCGATGCTGTTCGTTCAAGGATCACGCGACGCCTTCGGCACGCCCGACGAGTTGCAACCATTTATTACGAAACTCAAGCCCCGTGTGAAGCTCTACGTCGTAGAGGGCGGGGACCATTCCTTCAAAGTCCCGAAAAGCTCGAGCCTCACGCAGCAAGAGGTGCATCAGACGGTTTACGATCAGGTTGCAGAGTGGTTGCGGGAGACCATCGCAATATGAGGGAAGGCATTGCGCGCTCGGCATCAGCGATCCTTTTGGTGGGCTCCCGTCCACCTACGCTCTGAAAATTGGCCGCTCCCGGCAATGTGACTGCGGGTGACATCACCGCATCTAGGTCCAGCGCTCTCCCAAGGGCGGGAGCACTTTTTCAAAGAACTCCCGGTCGTTCTCGAAAGTCTTCTCAAGGCACAATATCTCAGGCACCGAAAGCCAGCGAGCCTCACTGACCTCTCGTGGGTCGAGTGTGAGTTCTCCACCCACCCACTCTGCAAGCCACCAGTACAAGCGGTGCGTTCCACTCGTTGAGCGGCTCTCCCAGACCTTCCGGAGCGGCTTCACGACCAGGCCAGCCTCTTCCCTGACTTCGCGAATCACCGCACTGGCCTGGTCTTCTCCAGCCTCAATCTTCCCGCTGAGCGGCGCCCAATAGCCCGCGTTGGGAACGCTTGGTCCTCGCCGGATGAACAGCACCTTCGTTCCCATCGTTACGATCGCCACGACAGCTTCGAGCATTTCCTCATCCTACCTCGCCGCGTCCCCCTTAACGGGTTGGCCGTCACAGCCCTCTACGGCTACTTGGTACTCGTGTATCGTGAGCACGGGGCGTGCTGGAGCGATAGTGGGTACGCAGGTCCGCCTCCATCGGACCTCCCGCAACCTCTTGACTCAACGCATCACGCGCTGGTTTTCGAGCCAGGCGGTGTGCGGCCCGAGTTAAGGTCAGCCCGACGGTTTTCTCGCCGGCCGCCCTTCGCTCGTGACATAGTCGTTAGGTGAATGTCTCAGGGCCTTCTCATTGGTGTGAGTCAAAAGCGCCGAAAGAAAGGAGGCATCCGTGACGAGTCCGCAGCTCTGGTATGTCAACATCTTCGTCAGCGACCTCAAGCGCTCCGTTGAGTTCTACCGGGACACGCTCGGCTTGCCGCTGCAGTTTCAGGAGGAGCGGTTTGGCTATGCATCCTTCGCACCCCAAGGAGTGCGCTTCGGAGTCGCCAGGGTGGATGCGAGTGCTCCCGAGTCGCAATCGCTGCTCGGTCGCCACACCGGCATCGGCTGGGGGGTCCCTGACCTCAGCGCAGCCTATGAGCACCTAAAGACGAAGGGCGTCCTGTTCACGATGGTTCCGACGAAGCAGCCCTGGGGTGGCTTCATGGCAACCTTTGCAGATCCCGACGGCAACCTCTTCTACCTGGACCAGCTGCGCGAGGAGTAGCTGGGACGTCTGTCGCCCTAGCCTTGTAGGCTCTCTCGTCGCTGTACCTTGAACGGGCTGGACGGCTAGGGCCCAAGAGTCTCTCGCGGAGAGAAATTGCAGATCACCTTTCGCAAGACGGGCGACCGGACTGGAAACGATTGCTCTCCGCGATGACGGCGTCGTAGTCCAATTGCGCGGTTCCTACCACAAGTCCAAGCTGCCGCACGATCTCAGCCATTACGTGGTCGAGGCCGAACTGAGACTCAAGCGCGGATTCTGGGGGTGCATCCGGGAAGGGGCGCTCTTCCCGAGCGTGACTGTCGTCTCGGGAAGGCAGCGGTCTGGTGCGAAGGCAAGATCTCAGGCGTTGATCCACGCGGCCCACCAGGAGCGCGGCGCATCGGAGCTTCTGGTGGGAGCCTTCCGGGCCGCGGCTCGGATCACGGATCCCGCCTTGCGGTTCGCCGAGCTCGTCTCTCCCGAACTCCAGCAGTGGTTTCCCGCGCATGTGGACAAGGACACCAGACGTCGGATCGTGGAACGGCTGCGTATCCTCGAGAGCCGCTGGCAGGATCTCTCCGTGGGAGAGAGCATCACGCTGTTCTGGCCTCTTGGCGGGTCACGGACGCGTCAGCCTTCGGACCGGTTCAGCCGTCTGCGCCGGGCTCGTTAGCTGGCTCGACGACCCGGATCGCCGCCCCGGCCGCGCGAGCAAGCCACGCTCGAGAAGCCGCCGCCGCATCCCGCGGGCAGTTGGTGGTAGGTTCCCAGGCAGAGCCCAGGGGGATCAGACAACAGGAGGCATGAGCCCAAGGAGGACCGTCATGGTGGGTGGAAGTTGCCTATGTGGAGGTATCCGATTTGCGTACTCGCGCGCGGTCACAGGGGTCGGAATGTGTCACTGTTCGCTGTGCCGCAAGGTCTCGGGTGCCGCTTCAAACGCGGTGATCGTCGTACCCGAAACCGATTTTCAGTGGCTCTGCGGTGAGGAGCTTCGTCAGACCTTCGTTAAGCCCACGGGCTGGTCCACAACCTTCTGCCGAACCTGCGGAAGCCCTCTTCCGCAGAAGCACTACGGCGCCGCCGCCTACTGGGTGCCGGCGGGGATTCTCGATGATGATCCTGGACTTCGAATCGGGGGGCACATCTTCGTGGGCTCGAGGGCACCGTGGGATGAGATCGGCGGCTCGGCTCCGCAGTTCGAGGAACGGCCGATCCCGAGCGCGAGCCCGCGGCGCTGAACACAGGTTCGGCGCGCCGCCGCCGTGTGCGCGCAGCAGCAGCGTCAGCGGTTCTCTCCCGAGCTTTCGTCCTTCCGGACACCGCGGAGATGGCAAATGGCTCTGCTGATCAAGAACCTTCTGTTCACCCTCGTTGCACCCGGCACAGTCGCGGTCTACGTGCCGCTGCTCATCGCCCGCGGCCACCCGCGAGCCTCGGATGGCGCGCTTGCGAGCGCACTTTTGCTTCTCGGCCTCGGCGGCTTCATCTATGGCTGGTGCGTGTGGGATTTCGCGGTCTTCGGGCGGGGCACGCCCGCGCCTATCGATGCCCCGAAGAAGCTCGTCGTGCGGGGGCTCTATCAGTACACGCGCAATCCCATGTATGTGGGGGTACTCACGGTCATCCTCGGTTGGGCCGCGTTCTTCGAGGTCGCAATCCTCCTGGTCTACGCCTTGGCGGTTTTTGCCGGCTTCCAACTCTTCATCGTCCTCTACGAAGAGCCGCACTTGCTCTGCGAGTTTGGGCGAGAATACGAAGCCTATCGAGACCGTGTGGGCCGTTGGCTGCTTAAACCGAGGTACAGGCGCCCGGCGTGAGAGGGCTGGAGCTCGCCACTCTCAACTCGCCTTCACTCTTGGACAAGGGATGATGAAGGGAGAGAGCCGGTGCGGGGCACATGCCTTTCGGTGGAGCACCTGCGGCATGGAGGGGAGCCGACCGCGGGTGCGATGCCGCTGCCATCCGTCAACGCGGCTAGGTGATAATACTCGATTTCCCGCCAGCTGCCGGCCGATAAGGGGGGGGTGAGGACCCCTCTCAAATGCGTGGCCTATCCGGCCGCGACCCCCACAGAGGCCGAGGCGCGGGCGGCTGCCGATGCCGAGGAACATGCATGGGAGGTCGTGGCCGCGGACTGGGTCCCGAGACGCCGGGGCGAGGGGGGTGTTCTCGTAGTTCAGGTGGAGGAACGCAGGCACTAGGTCGCTTCGCACGCGAGGCGAGCCTCCGCGACGCGACGATCATCCACCCGATCCATGGAAAGCTCGGCGCACCCCGACCCCCAGAAAAGATCTCCCGACTCTTCTCCTCGTGACTCTGTAGTCCGACGTGCAAGTTTGCGAGAAGCGGGACCTGCACATTCGCGGCACGCCATCGGTGCGTGTCACTCCAGAAGATCGACCTCCCGAACCTCCCCATCCCGCTCGAGCCGGAGTGTCTTCAGCTCCCACGCCCCCATCCGCGTCTTCAATCGCGGCTTCCCGACCAGCGTGACGGTGGCTTCGCAAGGCGTTCCATGTGTCTCGAAGAGGCGCAAGACCAGTGCAGCCCCGCCCTCCGCGCCCTTTAGCACAGACACCGTCACATTCGGCGGATCCACCGACAAGAGAGACCGCGACGCACCCCAGGACCCAGGGTGCGGATATTGGAAGACGCTGACAAAGGGATTGTTCAGGGCCTGCGCCTCTCGCACCGTACCCGCCTCCCGCCACGAAGCCGTGTGGGGCAAGAGTGCGTAGCGAATCGTCTGCGCGCCTTGGTCGATGTAGAGGTACTCCCGGTCGGGCTCTCGACGGGCGGGATTGTGGAAGCAGTAGATCGGAGAGCGCAGCAGGCTCATGCGCATGTCGCTCTCCAGGCAGTCGAATCCAAACTTCCCGTCATTCAGCAGCGAAACGCCGTAGGGAATTGCCCGATGCTCGGTCGTGGTCGCGAAGCCGCTGAGATCGATCCATGCTTGTCCCGGCTCCTCGAGGCCCCTCGCCTCTCGCACGATTGTGCTGTACGGCGCGTCGAAGGTGAGGGTTCCTCGCTCGACAGCGAGCGGCACGGAGAGCTTCACCAGCTCGTGCTTCTCGTGCCAGTCCATATGAAGTACGACGTCGATGCGGGGATTGTCCCGGTGGAGGGTGAACTCTTGCCGGGCGGTGGAGTTTCTCCATTTCGTATCGATGCGCAGCGTGACCTGCGCTGGACCTCCTTCCGGGGAATGCACGGTCGCAGAGGCAAAGCGACCGATTTCGTTTCGCCAGGAGGGAATGTCGTGTCCCCAGGTGTCTCCCGGATCCTCCAGCACGAGAAGCGAACAGGCCGGTCCGCGCAGCACCTCCACGCCGTGCAGCTTGTCGAAGAGGCGTACGAGATTCCCTTCCTGCGGATCGAAGGAAAGGGCGTAGAACCGATTCTCAAGAGACGCGGGGCCGATCCCCGGGGACGCCGCACTCGTGACTGCGAATCCCGCCTGTGGCTTCGTCTCCCCCTTTACGAAGCGATAGACGCGGTAGCCGTGCGCGGGCACCGTCGCCTCGAAGTGGATGCGGAAACCAGCGGGGAAGACGTCGGGCTGCGCGGGCTGGAAGGGAATCTCGGCTCCGTGTTCGTCGACGAGGAGATCCCCCGGCTCTGCCGGCCATCCCCATTGGATGGTGACGGCATCCGTGCGCTCCCACGAGGAGGGATTGAAGAGCAGGATCGGACGGCCCTGTGCCGCCGCAGGCGGTTCGGTCTCGGCGTCGATGCGCGTATCGACCAAGGCCGCAAGCGCTTGGAGCGCCGCGTTCTCAAGGCGCGTCGCGATGGAGAGTGCTTCCCCGAACCGCTCGCGCGCGTCGGCATAGGCGCTCGGCAGGCTCGTACCCGCCAAGGTGTCGTGAAATTGGTTGAACAGCACTTGCTGCCAGGCCCGGGCGAACTCGCTGGTTTTGGGTTCCCTCCCGATCACGAGCGATGCGAGAGCGCACCAGCGCTCGGCTGCGGTGAGGCGGCTTTCCGCCAGGCGGTTTAGCCGCTTGATCTCTGAGTGAGTCGTGTAACAACCCGGGGCGTGGTGTTGGAGATCGCCGACCACCGTCGGATAGGTCTCGGCGTCCTGGGCGATCGCAGCACGGAAGGCGTCGATCGTGCTGAAGATGGCATTCGGCTGTGCGGGATTGCGCTGCAGGGCGCGGATGCTGGCGATGCTCTTCTTCGTGGGTCCACCGCCGTGATTACCGACGCCGTAGCACACGAGGGCGTACTCCATTCCGAGCTCCCGCGCCTTCTCGGCCGCCTCCCGAACGAGGTCGCCGAGATCCTCTTGCCACGCCGCGTAGTGTCCCACCGGAGGACGGATCGCGAGGACCCGGCTTCCGTCCTGTCCCTGCCACCAAAAAAAGGGCTTCGGGAGTTCCTTCTCATGGGCTCCCGGGCGGAAGAAGCAGTAGGTCTCGTAGCCGCTTTTCGCGAGAATCTGGGGCAGGCCTGCGTTGTGACCGAAGCTGTCCGGGTTCCAGCCCGTCTTTACGTCCACCCCAAACTTCTCGCGGAACCAGCGCTTGCCGTAAAGGGCGTGCCGCACATAGGACTCGCCGCCTGGGAGATTGCAGTCTGGCTGCTCCCACCAGCCGTTCACGATGTGCCAGCGACCGGCGGCGACGAACTTGCGAATCTCCTCGAAAAGCGCGGGGTCCGCCTCCTCGATCCAGGCGAAGCTCGCAGCCTCTCCGCGGCAGAAGACGAAGTCCTGACTCTCTCGCAGGCGATCGACCGCGGCCCTGCATGTGGCGAGCGTCTCGGCATAGCCCTCCTGCCACGACCAGCGCCAGACCGGATCGAGATGGGCGTTGGCGACGCAGTGGACAGTGACGCGGGGCGATCCTGACACCCCTCCATCTTCGCACGGCAAGGCGCTCTCCGACGCGGAGAACCGGAAGGAGCTTTTCTCTCCCGATCTTGCGGTCGCCTTTCGAGAAGAAAGGGAGGCCTCGAGGGCGAGGGCCTCCCCCGAAGAAGGCCGCTTCTTGAACCACGAAGGATGAGCGAGACGCAGGCTCTGCCTCGTCGGCAACCGCCGCCGGTTCGGCGGATTTAGCGTCGATTCACAGCCTCGAGATGGAGCTCGATCAAGTTCCTCGCGATCCCTGTCGCGTGGAAGCGACGGGCGGCGCTGAGCCGGAGCAGGTGGAATGCGGCTGCCGAGAGCGAGATGCCCGAGAACACAACCGCCAGCACGGCGAGCGGGCCTGGTTCCACCTTGAGGTCGGAGACGTGGCTCACCACGATGGCCACGGCGCCTATGCAAAGGGCAAGCGACGCGGCCGCCGCGAGCAGCACGTCGCGCAAGAGCGTTCCTGGGCCGCTCGCCAATGCGCGCTTGAGCTCCCCCGCCGAGAAATAGTCGAGGAACCAGGCCGTGTCTTCCGGCACGTTGCGCGAGGCTTGGGGCGCGAGGAGTTCACCCGTGAGGGGATCGTGCGCGGACTCGCCGCGCCGGTGCGCGGCCACGCCGCTCAGGATTGCGCGGTGGACGGTCTCATCGATCGGGAGGCGCCAAGCGATGAAGAAGGAAAGAACCGAGAAGAAGGCGGGTGTGAGAGCGAAGAGCACCTTGATGGCGAGCACGACTTCGGGGGTCTGCGGGACATTGGGCTTGTAGCCGATCGATCCGAGGAAGGCGATCGGGATCGCGGCGCTCGGGATCACGACGAATTTCGGGAGGATGGACCAGAAGGCGGCGTACTGGGCCTCGCGCCGCTTTCCGGTGTGGAGCTCGTCGTAGTCGATCACGTCGGCCTGGATCGCCGGCCCGAGAAAGAGACCTGCGCCGAAGGCCGAGCCCGCCCAGCCCAGAAGAATCAGCAGCGCGGTGGTGTCGCCCTGGCCGATGAAGAACATAGCGGCGCCGCCGCTCGTGCCCATGGCGAAGCTCACGAGCCAGGTTGGACGTTTCCCGAAGCGCCGCGCTGCCCACACCCAGGCGGGAAGAAACAAAAAGCCGGCGCCGAAGTACGCACCGAGAAAGATGGCGAGCCAAAGCGGCGGGTTCGCCGGTCGCACCACATACTCGTTGAAGTACGGCATGAGCGTGCCAGGAATGGCCCCCGGGATGCTCGCCACCACGTAGGTCGCGAGCAAGATGCGAAAGGGGCGATTGCGCAGGGCCCGCCGGATGCCGGGGACAAACGGGCTCGGCTCCCGCTGGTAGAAGTCGGGGCGCTCGCGCACCACGACCGCCAGGAGGGAGTAGAGGACGACGAGGATCGTCCCGAAGAAGAGGGAGAAGGTGAAAAAGACCGCGCGCTCATTGCCTAGCCTTTGAATCAGAAGGCCGGGCAGGAGGGCCGCCACAATCGTGCCGAGGATCACGAAGCCCTCGCGCACACCGAAAAGGGTCGAGCGCTCGTTGTAGTCGAGCGTGAGCTCAGGCCCGAGTGCGTAGTGGGGAATTATGTAGGTGGTGTGGGCGAGCGAGTAGAGGATGAAGGTGGCAGCGAACCAAAGAACCGCCTGGCCCCCACCAAGCTGCGGCGGGGGCGTAAAGAGCAGATAAAAGAAGACCGCGCAGACCGGTGCCGCAAGCAACATGTAGGGGCGGCGCCGACCCCAGCGCGTGCGGGTGCGGTCGGAGAAGAAGCCCACCAGTGGGTCACTAATGGCATCGAGTGCCCGAGCCACAGCGATGGCGATGCCAAGGAACCCGAGCGGTACGAGCACCACATCGGAGTAGAACTTCGTCATATGGATGGC
>DATFYN010000500.1:0-23161 GCA_035315025.1 Myxococcota bacterium | reverse complement strand
CTCTTCGTATCCGTGATGAAAAAAGATCAACCACGCTGCTGCGCGCTGACCAAAAGCACTGGAAGTGCGATCACAAAGAGATCGCAACATCCTTGCCAATGCCCAATAGCTCCGCGATCTCCCGGATCGAATGGCCATTGCGGTGAAGGCGGCTCAGGCGCGCGACTGATTCTGGCGAGAATGTGCAGCGGCGACCGAACTGCACGCCACGGCGTTTGGCTGCCACCCGTCCCGCCGCAGCCCGCTCGGCAATCAGCGACCGCTCATACTCAGCGAAGGCGCCACGGATTTGTAAGAAGACACGACCCACCGGCGTGGACGTATCAAGCCCATCGTCCAGGGAGATGAAGTCAACGCCGAGAGCCTCAATCGCGTCGATCTATTGTCGGGTCAGGGCTAGTTGTGTGCTGGGCTCCGATTCAGCGGATCTTCTTGGTCTGAGGGCTGATCGCCTTCTCGAGCTGCGAGAGGAGCCGGATGACCCGCTTGCGCGCGGGCTCGGCGAGGCGGCGCCACTGGCCTTCCCCTTGGGTCTCGAGCTGGTCGAGGCGGCGGCTCGCCACACGGATCAGGTGGGCGACCTGCTTGCGGTAGCTGGCCTGCACCCGGTCGATCTCCTTCTCGAGGCGGTTGAGCCGTGTCCGAACCTGCTTTGAGAACTCGCGCAGCGTCGGCGGAAGTTCCTTGGTCAATCGGTCTAGTCTGGAGACCGACGCCTTCCCCCTCGTGGTGCGGGAGACTTTCTTCTTCGCGGTCGTCTTGGTGCGAGCCGCCATTTCGCTTTGGGTCCTCCGAGTTCTCGGGCCGCTGCCGCGGACCCCCGCCGCAAGGGGCGTGGGAGGGGACCGCGCCTCCACTGCGGAGAGCGGCCGCCCCGGCGGCGAAGAGAATAACCGAGAAACGAAGAAAAACCGCCAGCTTGCTGCCCGACCTGCCTAGCCGTGCAATTCGGCGCGAGTAGTATCAGAAAGCGAGAGCGCCTCGAGCCAAAGGCAAGGCACCTTGGATCCGTATTACCTCAGGGCGGCTTCTTGGTGATGTCGCTTGCAGCTATCAAGTGACAGGCTGGATGGCGAAAACCGACCCCCTTTCTAACGACGAAGTTGCCGCCTTCTAGGCCCTGATATTTCGCGCCCCTACGGGCTCCAATCCAGACACCTTTCCTGCCACCCCTGCATCGGCCAGCAGTCGGCGGGCCATTGCACGGGAAGTCCCAAGCAATCGCGCGACTTCGGCTAACGAATGTCCAGCCTCGGCCGCCGCAGCAAGCTGGGATCGGGACAGGGTGGTCCGTGGTCGTCCGATTCTGGCGCCTCGTCTCTTCGCGGCACGCATACCGGCCACGGTCCGGTCACGGATCGCTCGAACTCCGCGATGCTACCCAGGACATGGAATAGGAGCCGACCAGCGGGCGTGCTCGTGTCGATAGCCTGGTCCAAGACGACGAGATCAATGCCAGCGCCTCGAACTCCCGGGCGAGGCTTGTCAGGTGATGGACGCTACGGGTCAGCCGATCGAGCTTCACGCAGGCAACGAGATCGAACCTCCGCCGGCGCGCATCGAAAAGCAGGCGATCCAGCGCGGGCCGCCGATCTTTGGCACCGCTCAACCCACGGTCCACGTATTCGCTGGCTACTTCGCAGTCGCGTGCCTGCGCGTAGATCCGGAGGGCATCGACTTGAATGCCGCTGATCTTCAGTGCTGACCCGCGCGTAAAGGGCAACTCGGGGCATCTTGGGTTCCTCTTCATGCATAGGAACTGAGGGCTCTCCGGTATTTGAGGTGGTGTGTGGTAACTCCTTCTCGCACACCGTCGGAGCCACTTTCAATCTTAATCTGCGCTCACACGCTGCAATGTCGAATCGGAGCTAGCCGTCTTATCCAATGACGGCGAGGTGCGCCCGAACAGCCAAATTCGCCACGTCGAGGCCATATCCGCAAGAAGACCTGCAGGCCTTGTGTGCGCAATGAACGCACACTGCTGCGACGCCCTCGGTGTGGTCTCCGCCATCCTCCGTTCCCGTGAGACCTGCGGCGGGACCTATCACCCGAACACCTGTACTGCGTAGCGTGCGATACGTGCTCCGTGCGAGCTCGAGATCGTCGTAATCCTCGGCATACATCCGTACGCGCATCACATCCGCGATCGGGACCTCGAGCGGGCAGGCATCGACGCAATAGTTGCACCCGTAACGGCACTCTATTCGTCCATTCATGGCTTCATAGCGCCGAAGGATTCTGACGTCCGCCGCCGTGACTGCGTTCGTGCCCGAAGCGATGAGATATTCATCAATCCGCTCCAGGCTTTTCATAGTGACGATGAGGGTATCGACGCTTTGGTTTGCGAGCACCCAGCGAAATGCGGCCTGGGCGAAGGTTGCTCCGCCCACTTCGTAAGGCCGCATATCATTGAGGCGGGCGCCTCGCAGCGTCTTCATGGCAATGACACCGACACCCTTCTGCTTCGCTTTCGCGAGTACACGCGGGAGGTCGTTGTTCACTGCGACGAAATCAAAGTCCTTGGTGAGCTGCGCCACGAAGCCCGGATCTTGGCCAAAATTGTAACCCACCAAAATTGCGTCAACGAGATCATGGTCGAGGGCGTAGTCCAAGCATTCAACGAGGCGGCCACCGTGCCCCGACATTCCGGTGAAGCGGATCTTGCCCTGTTGCCTGGCACGTGCGGTGAACTCAAACCACTCGTCATTCTTAAGACGCGCGACGTCATTCACGGCATGGTTGAAGTAGATGTCGATGCGATCGGTCTGCAGACGGCTTAGACTTCCGTCGAGCGCTCGCATCATGTCGTCGCGACTGTCGTGAGCTCCGGCTTGCACCTTGGATGCGAGAGTGACGTGGTCGCGCTTTCCGCGGAGAGCGCGACCCAATACAAGCTCGGCCCTCCCCCCTTGGTAGCTCTCGGCCGTGTCGAAGTAGCTCACGCCACGATCAAGGGCGTGGCGCACGAGGTCTTCATCGTCGGAGAGGCTGCTTGAACCGAAGCCGATGTCGGAGATCCGCAGGCCGGTGCGGCCAAGCATGCGCGTCGCGCGGATGCGCGGTGGGCCGGGGGGCGTCGGATCGGGGGCCGCAAGCGCGCTCCAGGGTCCTAGGCCAATGCCGAGGCCCGTCGCTGCGGTCACCTTCAGAAACTCGCGCCTGTCGATGCCGGATTCCCGCTTTCGCGCCATGTCGCCCTCCCCGTCAGTTTCTCCTATTCATCCTCCCTCCCTGGGACGCTACCGCCCGCTGCGGGGTGCGAAAGCCCCTTCGGCCTGGTGCTCCGTCTGGTACTCTCTTTTCATGTGCGATTCCCTGGTGGCCGTCGCCCCCGAGACGGCTATCGGTGCGACTCTTTTCGCGAAGAACAGCGATCGCAAGGCCGAGGAGTGCCAGCCCTTCGTCCAGTTCCCCGCTGCGACTCATCCGCCTGGCTCTACCGTTCGCTGTACCCATATCGAGATCCCCCAGGTCGCGGAGACCTACCGGGTAATGGGCCACTCACCGTGGTGGATTTTCGGATTCGAGCATGGCGTGAACGAGCATGCCGTCGCGATCGGAAACGAGATCGTCTTCTCCCGGGAGCCCATCGAAGAGCAGCCGGGTCTCATCGGCATGGATCTTGTGCGCCTCGGGCTTGAGCGTGGTCGCAGCGCTCGCGAGGCGCTCGAAGTCATCGCGACGCTGCTGGAGAGCTATGGCCAAGGCGGCCCGGCGTCTGCGCCCGGTGCCGCCGGCTATCACAACGGCTTTCTCCTGGCGGATCCGGACGAAGCGTGGATTCTCCAGACCTCGGGCCGGCGCTGGGCCGCTCGTCGCGCCCGCCTCGACGCCATCTCCAACCACATCTCGCTGAAATCGGACTGGGAGATTGGCTCACGCGACCTCGACAGTTTCGCGCGCGCGGCGGGTTGGTGGACGAGTGGGGGGCGTGTCGACGTTGCCGCGGCGTACCGCAACCCTGGTGTACCCGGCAGGATCTCCGAAGGACGCCTTCGGCGCGCCAGCGAACTCCTCACGCGCGCCCGGGGGCGAATCGACCGCGGAAGCCTCGAACGCATTCTGCGTGATCACCTCGAGGGCGGTCCCTTGCGTCTCCCGGGGTCGACTCCCGAGGAGGAGCGCTACTTCACGCTCTGCATGCACAGCGAGCCGGTCGGTACGACCACGGCGAGCTTGATTGCACCTCTTCCGGGAAATCGCGAGGCGCCGTGGCCCGTCTGGATCTCGTTCGCGACGCCCTGCACGGGGATTTTCGTACCCGTCTATCTCGACGGTCTTCTGCCGCCAGCCTTTGCGCGCGGCGCTGAGATCGCGACTGCGGGTTCGGCGTGGTGGACGTTCAAGCATCTCCAAGATGTCGCCTCCACCGACTTCCCTCGCTGGACACCGTGGCTTCGGGACGCATGGGCGCCTCTCGAGTCGCAGATCGAAGGGGAGCGGCGCGAAGTCGAGCGGCACGCCCGCAGCGCACAGGGCAGCGATGCCGCTGCACAGGTGCTGAGCGAGTTCATGGCGCGCACCGCAGAGCAGGTGCTGAAGCAAGCGGAGCTCTTGCGAGAACGGATCGAATCAGGTGCTTAGCTGAGTGAGCGCTGAAACTTGGTCTTTGCGTTATGCAGTCTTTGCCGCCGCGGCGCTCGCGACCCGGCGTACGGCGCGCGCCGGCGGGAAGTAGTCATCTCGAAGCTCCCACGGCACCCCAAGAGCGGTGAGGATCCGCCGTTTCGTGGCCTGCCGGCACACGCGGTTCTTCTCGACCGCGTGGATGGTGCGGGGGGAGACGTCGGCCTTCACAGCCAACTCGTTCTGCGTCCAGCCGAGAGCCTGGCGGGCGGCGCGGATGCGGTTCATGACGGGAAGACCTCGACGCTCGCGACCCGGCCATGGTAACGCCGCACAGTGGCGGCGTGCCAGGACTTTCGGCCCGCATGGCGATGGGGGAGAGCGGCCGGGGCCGCCTAGCGGACTCCTGGCGGCAGGAAGGCGAGCTCGGGCAGGGTCGTCGAAACGACCTGGAAGGAAGGCGGGCGGCTAGGCGAGGTCCGGTGGACCGGAGGCCTCGACGAGAGCTCACCCGCCAGCACATAGTTGAAGGCCTCGCTGGTCTCGGGGATCTCCGGAGGCGCCGTGCCTGCGAAAAGCGAGAGAGACAAGGCCGCGACGCCAACCAAGGCGCCGACGGTCGGGATCCCCCACGCCTCGATCCAGCTCGCCCGAGAAGGCTTTCCCCCACTGCCCGCCCAGCGGGCGAGGAGGGCAAGCCGTCCGCTGGCTTCGCGCGTAGGAGCGAGCGGCAGGAGCGTGGCGGGCACCCTGCGGAGCAGAGCCTCGCTCGCCTCGAGGGCCCCCAGCTCGGAGCGACAGCGCGCGCAGGACTCGAGGTGAGCCCTCACCCGGAGCTCCTCCGCCTCGGTTAGAAGTCCGTCGGGAAGCGATGAGAGGAGCCGCCGCGCCTGCCAGTGCCTCATCGCGGCTGCTCGCCCAGATCACCGAGGATCGGACCGAGGGCAGCACGCAGCTCCTCCCGGCCGCGGCGAAGCCAGGTTCCGACTGTCGCGAGGGGCACGCCCTCCCGCTCGGCAATCTGCGTGTTGGATAGATCCCACACGATCCGGAGCACCAAGGCGCGCCGATGCTGCGGCTTTACCTGGAGGAGGGCCTTGGCGACGGCGCCCAGAATCTCGCCCTCGAGGACTCGTGCTTCGGGGTTGCTCGCTTCCTCAGCCGCCGCCACGGCGAGCGCCCGCCGAAGCTCGTGCTCCTGCAGCGCCTTACGACGACGGCGGGCGCGCAGCACGTTCACGGCGCCATTCAGGGTAGCGCGGTAGAGGTAGGTCCAGAGCGTCGCGGTGCCGCGGTAGGCGGCGTTGGGAAGTGCGAGAAAGATGCGCTGGACAACGTCCTCGGCATCGGAGGCGTCGCCGAGCACGCGATAGGCCACGCCTTCGAGGCGCCTGTGGTAGCGCCGATGCAGCTCGCCGAGGGCGGCGGGATCACCACCGAGCCAAAGCCGATCGACTTCTGCGTCCGCCAGTGCCGACATCGCTCCTTCCCTCGACGTCCCAACGTCGACGGAGGAAACCGCATTTAACCTGCCCGCGTATCTCGAACGACGCGAATGGCGCAGAACGCCCCCGGCCCCCCGGTCCCCCTTATCATACGACGCCTGAGCGGTGAGGCGGGTTTCAACCCCTCACTGGGTGACGATCGGCATCTCGTTGCTGGCCATCCCGCTCGGATTTTGAGCACCTGAACCGCGTGGATCCCGGCGGGGGGTGCAGGCACGAGAGTAGCGGCGACCGCAGCCTGGGCTCCGGCGCTCCCCCGGGGGCTTCTGCCCAGTGTCGAGACAGTGTGGGCGAGAAGAAGGAATGGGAATCGCTCGAGTCCAGGGCGCCCAGGTCCGAAGGGAGAAGGGAAGAACCGAACTTGCCCGGGCCCGGCCTCGCCGGGGGACTACGCGAGGTGGCGAATGTCGAAGTTTCTCGGCCTTCTTGGCGCGAGCTTGGGCGCCGCCCTTGTGTGGTGGCTCGGCGCAGACCTTGGCCCGATGACCCAACACCTTCTCAGCACCGCAGCGGGCGGTGCCGGCTTTTTCTACGGGCGAAAGCTGGCCGCGAGCCTCACCGACTAGACCCCGTAACTCTATTTCTTGCGGTCACGGGCTACGCGGGGACCGGCGTCGGCTCCTCACCCCGGCCACCGGTCTCGCGGACGAACGCCTCCGTGGGCGCGTCCACCTCCCTCGCTCTCGCGCCCTGGCGGTGCACGTAGAGCAAGCGCGGGTCGACTTTCGCCGGGCGCTCGGCTGGAGGCGGGCGCATCCCGTAGCGCACCGGCTGCGCATGGTCGGCGAGCTGGAGCTTCGGGTTGTACACACTGTTGAACTTCCAGAGCATTTTCACGAAGTTCGTCTGGCCCTCGAGGAGGCGTTTCACGGCGATCTGCGCCGTGTCCTTCAGCGCGCCGAGCCCCATGTGCTTGCGGTTTAGCACCTGCTGCGTGCGCACAAGCTCGGCGTAGAACTTCGGCAGCGGCAATCGGGTTGGCAGCACCGCATGTTGAATATCGAACAGCCGGTAGTCGCGTGAAGTCAGCTTGCGCGATTCGGTCACCCAGGTCTCGGTGCCCGGGTAGGGCGTGTTCACGCTCACGTTCACGATCTCGGGAATCCCGAGTGCCCAGTCCCGGATGACCGCGAAACGCTCCTCGTCCCAGTCAGGGTCAGCGATGATGTTCACCGCCACGATGATGCCAAGGGAGCGTGCGAACTCGAGCGCTTCGAGGTTCTGGTCGAGAGAGACACGCTTTCGGTATTTCGCGAGGCCCGCCGCATCGATCGCCTCGAGGCCAAGGAACATGTAGGAGAGACCGAGAGACTTCCAGTAGCGGAAGACGTCCTTGTTCCGAAGGAGGACGTCGCCTCGCGTCTCGAGGTAGAACTCCTTCTTGAGATTGCGACGCTCGATCTCCTGCCCGATCGCAAAGCCGTGCTTGGATTGGATGAAGGCCACGTCATCGACGATGAAGACGCCCGGCTCCCGGATGCTTGCGAGCTCCTCGCCCGCCTTCTCCGGGCTCACCGTGCGGTAGCTGCGGCCGTAGAAGGTCCACGCGCTGCAGAACGCGCAATCCCATGGGCAGCCGCGGGTGAACTCGATCGAAGCGCAAGGGTCGAGAACGCCGAGGAAATACTTCCGCCGATTCGCAAGCAGATCGCGCGCCGGTGACAGCTCGTCGAGGCTCTTCACGAAGACGGGCGGCGGTCCCTCACCGGCCTGCGTGAGCGCACCCGGCACCGAGCGGATGGCGCTCCGGTCCTCTTCAAGGATCGAGAGCAGAAGAGGCAAGCTCGCCTCGCCCTCGCCCCGCAGCACCACGTCGACGGCCCCTTCGGCGTGCTCGAGGATCTCGGCCGCGGTGAACGACGCGCTGTGCCCTCCCACGACGAACGTGGTTCGCGGAAGGGTCGCCTTGGTCGCCTTCGCGAGATCGATGATTTCCGGAATATTCGCGAGATAGTTGACGGAAACGGCGACCACCTCCGGTGCAAAGTCGTGAAGCATGCGGTAGTAGTCGGCTTGCGACCCTGCCTGGAGGTCGAGAAGGTGAACCTCGTGCCCGGCTCGGCGCGCAGCCTGCGCGACCAGTTCGAGCCCGAGCGGCTCGAGTCGCAAGAACACCTTCGAATACATGAGCGAGCTCGGATGAACGGCGAGAAGCCGCATAACGCCTCCCCGGCGAAAAGAGGCATGCAGCAGCCCCCGCCTCTTGGGGGGCAAGATGCTGCGAAGGGCTGTGAAAGAAAAGGGGGGTGGCGCCGCAAAAGGCCTGGGAGGAGCGGGAACCCCCAAGGATCGAGAGTGACCGTGCGTTTGGGAACTCCCCGAGGGCTCTCGCTACCGCAGTCCGCGCGGGGTGAAAGACTAGTCTCGACCCCGTCGCGTCGCCCGGATACCGCGAGAGCGCCGAGCCGACCTTCGCTTTCCTCGGCAAGCCCTCCTTCGCACCCGCCCTCGAGTGGGGACGAGGTCGGTATGCTCGATCCTTCGGAATCGAGAAGGGTCGCTCCCTTCACCGATGGGTGTAGGGTCTAAGCAAAGGCCTGTGGAGGTGCGCAGGACCGGGACCGGCGAGAACCTGAGAACGTCTTTCTACGGAAGCCCGCAAGTGACAAGCCAAACCTTTTGAGAAGATCGCACGATGCGAAAGAGCCGGCGCCGTAGCCCAACGACCAGCGTTCGCCTTTGGGAGGAAACGCGTGAATGGACCGCGGCGCCGGCGGCCCTGCGAAAGTGCCCCCTGATCGCAAGGCCGAAGAGAGTCTTTCTCGGAATTGCGTAGCCGGCCGTGACTGCGGTCACGGCAGAAGACACATCGTGAAAAGGCTCGTTGCGACGGCCTGAGCGACAAGGGTTGCTGTCGGTTTGTGCATCCCCGCCTCGCAGGTCCGCAGCCGCGGTGGCTTGCGGCGTCGAATCTGTGAGGTCTGTCACGGCAGGTTCGGGAGAGTGCAGGGCGCCGGCGCCCTCAGAACGTTCTCGTGCCCCCCCATGGGAACTGGTCGCTCCACGGACTCGACGGCACCGGCCGTTCCACACGAAAGCCCAGCGCGCAGAACACCCAAGAGTCTGCACCATCGGGTACTCCGAAGATCGTGACATGCAGGTGATGCAGCGAATCGTCAACAGAGCGTCGCAATCTCATGCTCGAGAGTGGAGCGGGGGGCAGAAGGGGGAGCGGTATCCGGAATCCGCCGAGCCTTCTAGCCAACTTCCCCTGCATCCGTTGAGCGGACGGCGCAACTGCGAAAGGCCTGCAGTGACACTGGGCCGGAAAGAGCCGCCGGGCAGACTTTGCCGCTCTTCACGCCGCCGTCTTGTCCGCGCAGGTCTTGGAAAGCGCTTTTCTAGGCGCGGCCATTGCGTCGTCGGCGCGCCTTTGGCTTGCGACGGGAGGGGCTGTCCTTGGCCGCCGTTCGTGCGCTCTTGGGCGACCATGTGCTGAGGTCGATGGTGTCGGCCGAGCGCAGGGGGACCGGAACCAACTCCGACAGTTCGGCAAGCGGGCTTGCGATGGTCGCTCCGCAGCCTTGAGGACACGGGAACTCGGGATGCTCAAGCAGCCACCCGACTCGCATGCGACGTACATGGCCGCAATTTATGCAGCTGATCCTGTATTCGAGTGCATCCAGCATCGCACCGTGTCGAACCCGCCTGTTCGGATCCAGAGACTCACCGACGCGAGGCGCGGCCTACCTCACGAACACGATTTCCCGCGACTTGGTCCCTGGCCCCTGGCGGAGGTCGAAAGCAATCATACAAGAGCGCGTCGTGATCGCGCTCCACCTCCAGTACGGGCCAACGCTGAGCTCCGGGTCCCCACGTGGCCCTGGTCACGGGGCAGGGTGTCAGCGAAGGGTGGCTCCCACTGACAACCGCAGAGAGCTGCGGGAGTGGCGACTCCCTCGCGCCTTGCCAAGTTCTAGCCGGCGCCCATCCGTCGGCGTCGTCCCGTGTCCCTTGCAACTAGCCCACGAAGAACGCATTCAGCTTGTTGCCGCCGAGATCTCTGAAATACGCCGCATAGCTCGAGCCAGGAGCAGCCTCGTCCTTGGCACCGAGCTGCAGCGCCTTGCGATGGATCGCATCGACTTGTGCCTTGCTGCTCGCAGCCAGTGCGACCATCACTCCATTGCCAACCGTGGCAGGCTTCCCGTCGAAGGGCCTGATCACCGAGACCATGGGTCCACCGGGCGCAGCGGCCCAGGCGATGAAGTGCTCCATCTCCATACCGCGCCTGGCGCCGAGCTCTGTGAGCAAGGCATCATAGAAGCGTGCGGCGCGGGGAAGATCGTTCGTTCCGAGTGTGGTATATCCGATCACGGTTATCCTCCTCGAGAAAGAATGGCTCCAGGTCTATCCATCGAGCATAGCGCTCTTGCCGACCCCCGATCCGACCTCAGGTGTGGAAGGGGCTCCGAATCGAGATTCTGAGGACGATGGGCGCCCCCGCGCGCATTCAATCGCAAGATCGGTTCGGTTCCATCCATTTGCTCGAGCTGCTCACCTGGTGCTTCTCACGCTCGAACTCGTTGAGCTGAAAAGTGTGAGAGACGTCCATGCCGCTATACAGAATCCAGCTGGCCACTTTTTTTCGCTGATCTCCTTCTGTCGGAAAACGTGACCTTCTGTCGACCGGCTGGCTTCGCGCGGAACCCCGAGGGTCTGATCTCTCTGGAACCGCTTCTCGCGCACCGGAATGTCCGCTTCGGTCCAAAAGATTCTCTCGTGCGCTACACACCCGACTGCGTTTCCCGAGAGTCCGGTGACGGACATGCGTACGCCACCACCGCTTGCGCTTTCAGAAAACTGGGCTATATACCGATAACCGCTTTCTCCTCTGGACGACGCGCAGTTCACGGATTCATCCGCGCCTGTTCGTGATTCCAATCGAGTCTGCCGGTGCTGCTCGAAGTGGTTCGCCATACGGCGAACCAGGTCTCAGCGGCGTTGTGTGCTCGGTACCGTGCCACTGGAGATTCCCGTGGAGGTGTGAGCGCAAGTGCGTCACCGGCGCCATCTAAAATAGAGCGCGGAACGACGAGGAAATGCAATTGTCTAAGAAGCTTTATGTTGGAAACCTCCCCTTCACTGCCACGGAAGCCGATCTGCGTCGACTTTTTGAGCCGCACGGCGGTGTTGCCTCTGTCAGCGTGGTGATGGACCGCGAGACAGGTCGCCCCCGGGGTTTTGCTTTCGTTGAAATGAACGACGACAGCGGTGCGAGCGCGGCCATCCAGACCCTGGATGGGCGCGAGCTCGGCGGACGAGCGCTGCGCGTAAACGAAGCCAACGACCGGCCCGCGCCTGGCCGGGGTGGCTTCGGTGGAGGCCGACGCTAGATCCCGCAGGAACTGAATGGGGCCGGGGCCAAGGTCCCGGCCCTATAAGTGAGGTGGGAATTTGACGGGCGTTCGCGTCTACGGCTGCTTCGATGTCCGTCACGACGGCGATCTGCTGGCTCGTCTCGCCAGAGAATCTCAGAAGCTGGACTCGCCCTTCGAAGTCACAGCCTGGTCCGCTCACCATGCCGAGAGCACGGACTGGGAGGTAGGCTTGCGCAGCACGCTCGCCAATGTGGATGAGGTTGTCGTCCTCTGCGGCGAGCACACTGACACCGCGGATGAGATGAGTGCGGAGCTTCGAATCGTCCAGGAGCTGGTCAAGCCCTACTTTCTACTCTGGGGCCGCCGCGGAGCCGAGTGTACGAAGCCCACGACGGCGAAGCACGCCGATAGCTTCTACGCATGGATCTGGGAGATCGTAAAATCTCAGATCGATATTGCGACTCGACGCCGACCCGGCGAGAGCGTTTCGACATCATGAGGTTCCGAACCGGACTCGGAGTGGCAACGGAATGACCACTCCGCGGGCGCCCGAACGCTGGATTCCTCGGGTCTCCGGGTCCAAGCGGCCCACTGCCTGGGGCCATCGCTTCGGTCCTGGCCTGCGTTGCGACCGCTGTGGCGTCGGATGGGCGGATCACACAAAAGACCCACACGAGTGTCGTGTGGGATGCCCTGAGTCGCTGCCGAGAAACGAGAACCCAGTGAGCGAGAGAGTCTTCCCGAAGATATCGCCTCAGTTGTAAGAGATCATGTTTTCGGTACGGCTAGTTGAGCCCGATCTAAGCTGCCCGCCCCTCCAACACGTTCCACCTGATGGGTGCGAACTTCCGCTCTGAGACACGGGTTGCTTGCTCTCATGGTTTGCTTCCTACCCAGAGACTCGTCCGGAATGCGCCTTGAGTGGACGGGCGGCATTACAGAGAATTTTGTGAAAGTTCCTGCCTTCTGTGGCCGGGACAAGCACCCTTGCGTGGTCAATTCGAACACGGGGGGAGCGGGACGATGGTTTCCCTGGCACCCATGCCAACGAGCTAAGGCATCCCAGGTTAGCCGCACCTTTACGAAGCTGTGTCGTGGGCTGCGTCTGCGCCGACTCCTGCCGATGTGTGCTGCCCTGTGAACTCGCCCCTACGTCTCCCGCGGAAGGAAGTGCGAGTTCACCACGCTCGCCAGCGGCGAAGAACGATCCGGTTAGAGACGAAAGCGCCCGAAGCGTTCCCATTACCGCAGCTGGCGACCCGGGACGCCTTAAGGCGGCGCCGCATGCTCTCGGGGAGCGGCGCGGCTACGCGTCACCCCCGCCACCAAACACGCAAGAGCAAGTCCTACGCAATTCATCCGCAGTTGGATATCCAAGTCTACACTGCCACACGTCAAGATCAGCTCGCATTGTGGCGATAAGACTCTACATGAGCACTCCCTACGAGTTCGAAAAGGCTCCCGCGGCCTGGACTGCGGCACAAGTGGCTGCCGTTCGGGAAGCTGCTGCTGAACTGCGCGCTGCGCGTCTGCGGGTCCAGAATCCGCCTGTCCGGCGGATTCAACGCTTCGGCCATCCGCTAGCCGGCTACGGCGCGCTCCTTGCCTGTATCCTGCTGTTCGGCCCGATCTTGACCTGCGCGGGCTTCGCCCTCCCGGTCCTTACCTGCGCGGGGATGGCCGCGACGCATGCCGGCGTCAGCGCGCCGATGGCATCGCCGCAGCACCCGGAGGCCCCCGGCCTGGATGTGACACGCGAGCCGGAAAGTGCTCCGGAGTCCTGGTACAGCTACCGCGGACGGGATGGTGTGACCGTCTACGCCTTCGGTGTGCCGCCGCTGGGTTCCACCGTCATCGGGTTGGACCAGGGTGACCATCGGCTGAGTGTGGCTGGACCCAACGCGGGTTCTGGCGCCTACACAGGCATCATGCCGCCGTCTACCTCCAGCATCGCGGCGCCGATGCGGGGCTGGAGCAGACACCGCTACCACTGACCCCGAGCGCCGTGCCGTTTCTCGCCGACCCTAAGTATCGTGTCGATATACCGACGAGAAACAAACCTATTTCGCGGAGCAAGCTCTCTCGAAGCTTGGCCTGGTCGATGAGTTGGACATGTTATCTCATGACGGGACCGAATCGAATTCTTGCAGGGGTGCCGCGATTTTATTCCAAGCCGGACGATTGCATGTGAATTAAATGAATTCCGGCTTGAACACGGACGGATCGTCGAAGCTGCCAACATAGATAGTAGCGGCATGCGGAGCCACTTCGGGCGTCCCGAAAGGGAAACTCCCGCAGACTGGAAAAAACTTTCGGATCGCCCTAGCCCGCTGCGTCCCTTCACCGCATAGCTCTTGGTCTCGCCGATCACTCTGAAGGGGACTTCGGCATACCCATGATGGGAACGTGCCCCGTTTCGGACGCGCGCTGGCAGTCGCGACAGTGACAGTGGATGGCAAACAAAGGTTCGCCCCGAGCTTCGTAACGTATCGCTCCGCCTATGCATCCACCCGTGATCACATTCGCCTCCTGTCTGATGAGCGCGGCGCAAGCACAGCTTCAGGCGCACAGTTTACGTGGGAATCTGGAGCAGCCGTGGCGGGTTTTCGGGTACAGAGCTCTTCGACCTTTTACGTAGACCCGCATGAAGAAGACCCACAGATGCTCCCGCTCTTCAACACCAAGAGCATGTTCAACCGGCAGCGCCAGCGGCACGAACTGTGGATGACGAAGTATCCCAACCGGCCTGGCCCTCTACGAAAACGACACACTCTTCGAGCCGCACATTGTCGACCTCTCCAACGAGAGGTCCAGCGCGGAGTTCAAGAAGATGGTGGCCGATCGGCAAGATGCCAGTGCTGCATGACGACGCGACGGTTCGGATAGTCCCGGAGTCGAGCATCATCATCGAGTACCTGGCGCAGCACTATCCGGGCAAGACGCAGCTCGTACCAGCAGACGCGGACCTCGCGTTGCAGACGCCCATGCGCGATCGCTTCTATGACATGTGCGTGCAAGAACCCATGGGGAAGGTTGTCACCGACAGGCTACGTCCGGCGGGGAAGAATGATCCGCACGGCGTCGAGCCAGCAAAAACGCTGTTGCAGACCGCCTACGGCATGATCGACGAGGAGATGGAAACGAGGACCTGGGCACTGGGCGATGCATTCAGCATGGCCGACTGCGCCGCCGCGCCCGCGCTGCTCTACGCAAACTTGGTGATGCCCTTCGGCGACACACACAAGAACGCGGCAGGGTATCTGGACCGCCTGAAGAAACGCCCGCCCTTCGCCAGGGCAGTCAAGGAAGCGCAGCCGTACCTCGTACTCTTTCCGAAGTAGAAGGAATCTCGACTTAAGCCCGTGGCTGTTCGTTCCGTTCTTCGCTCCGCCATTGGGCCGAGACGCATCGACAATCAAACGCCGTCGACGATGTCTGCCTCGCACGTACACCTGCGAGAGCCGCCGAGGCAAGAAAAGCCCGCGCGCCAGGCACCCCATGGCCCAGCTAACCGGCGAGAAGCGATCGGCGTGGCGCCGCGCTTCGTGAATCCCGCCGGGCGCTCGACGGACAAACGGTGGGTGGCGAACGCGGTCACGCGGACCGGGAACCGGGCCGCCAGGTCCGTCGGGCTCGCTGGCGTCAAGAACTACGAGGGCACGAAGCATTCCGCCGCCAGCGCCGTCTTCGACGATGGAATGCCGCTCGACCAGATCCAAGGCGCATGTGGCCATGCCGACGTGAAGAGCACCCGGCGTTACGCGAAACGCTCGCGTGTACCCTCTCTCGCGTCTCCGGTTGTACCCAGTTCGTACCTGGCACCCCAGAAGGTGGGCTCGGTCGTGTTACCGCTCCTCCCGAAGATCCGCGGAAGTGCTCGGGATTCTGGGAATTGTCCGAACGAGAAAGATGGGGTGAGCGACGGGGATCGAACCCGTTCAACACGCGCAACTAGTCTCCGAAGTCTGCGACTTTCCGATGACCCGCCAGCCGTTTCGCTCGTACCCAGTTCGTACCCAAGACTCGCTCGCCGGCCTGTGAGCTCCTACCAAGGCAAAGGTCCTCGAGAGACAGGCTAGGTTCAAAGGGAAGCTGGAGAGGCTCGATCCCCAACTCCGCGAGGCCTCGGGCTTCGCTTTCTACAACACATCCCGTCACGACTTCGAGAAGCTCGTGGCGGACGCGCCGCACCTCGCCGCCAACCTTCGGAACTACATCGCCGGTTTCAAGATTGCCAAACTGCGTAGCGACACTCTTTCCCCTCGAGCTTCTCCTCAATGACGACTGGGCATTTCCGATTCAAGAGTTGATTCGCCGTGCTCGACGACGGCCGACGGCATTGCGACCTTGGCCAGTTCGAGGAGATAGTCGAGCGAATTCCCCGCCCGATCGGTATTCGTCTGGAACGCCACAGCGAGACGAGATGCAGGAAAGTAGAGCATCGATCCCGTATAGCCCGGGAACCAGCCCGAGTGCCCGTACGCTTCGCCAAGTGGTGTGGCATAGACGAATAAGCCCATCCCATACGCGGTGGCAAGCCCCCCATGAAGAGGGTTGAAGGAGCCGTTCAGTAGCTCCAAGTAGTGCCACTTGAACGCTCTCCCTTCGTAGAGCTGCAGCCCCCAGGACACGAGATCACGCGGGTTCGTCGCCAGACCGCCCCCCGTCCACTCCGTTTGAGGATGGAAGAGGAGCGCCCCCTTCCCATCGGTGACCTTGCTTGGCAACGGGCTTAGCCAGCGATGGTAACCCGATACTAGTCCGGGAATCTCGAGGCGGTCGGCGGGTACGGTGAGCGTGAGCTGCAGCGGGCCGAGGATTCGTTCCCCGAGGAGATCGTAGTAGGTGCGGCCGGTTGCACGCTCAACGATTAGGCCCAGCAGGACATACTCTGTGTCGGTGTAGTTGTAGCCGCCACCCGCTGGGAACAGCGGAGCCCGGTCAAGCACGATCGCAATGAGCTGCTCCGGGGAGAAGGGAGCGCGTGGGTCTCCGAAGTAGCGCTTGAGAAGAACGGCATGCAGGAAGCGCGTCGTGAACAAATAGTCTGGAATACCACTGCTGTGATTCAGGAGCATCCGCAGCGTGACGTCATGGGCATTTGGTAGGCGGTCGAACCACGGGGCAGTGCCGAGCCATTTCTCGATCTTCTGATCGAGCGATAGATAGCCGTCATTGGCCAGATCGAGAACGAGGGCAGCGACGAACGACTTGCCGATGCTTCCCGACATGAATTTCGCATCAGGCGCGATCGGAACCCGACGCTCGACGTCCGCGAAGCCTGCAGCTGCGACGGCGATCGGACAGTCTTTCAGCCCGAACGCGGCGACCGCGCCAGGAAGAGCTTCACGTCGAGTGATCGCGTTGAGACGGGCTTGGAATGAATCTACTAGCGTTCCATACGCGGAGTCGTCGCACGCGGCGACCTTGGGGGCCGCCAGCCACAGGCTGACCGCCAACGCGAGCCGGAAGAGGCTCATTGCCGGGAGTTGCTTCCCGCGGATTGAGCGCACTCGACGCCAGGTGTTCTCGACGGGGACACTGCAGTCAAGGTCCAGCAGTCTACATCGATCTGCTGGATGTATGTCCAGGATCAAACTGTGGGTTGGGCGTCGGGGCGAGGGCTCGAACGACTCTCCGGCGCTATTTTCTGCCTCGCTGAATCGCTCGGAATTTCGGGCGCGAAGCTTGGAGCTGGTCAAGAGTGGCATAGGAGGGCACGGGAGAGGGTTTGCGCGAGGAGTGATCATCGCAGGGCACGCTCCGAGCCCCGACCCGCTCCCTGGTTGAGCTGCCAGGCGCCGGGGCTACGGTCACCACCAATCCTATGGAAAGGAGACCGGGCCGTGGGAGTCCCGAAGTCCCCTTCACAGCTGGCTGTGAATTGCAGAACGCTCGTAGAGATGCGGCACCACGGGCCTGATCCTCTGTCGCCACGATGCGCGAGGCGCCATGCGCCTCGGATGCGCCCGGTGAAGAAGAAGGTACTCAGAACTGGGCCTCGCACTCCTGGCACGGGGTTAGCTCCCCTCATGGAACCATGGCGCGAGGCCACTGTTCCGGCTCTTCCGACCCGGCAGTGAGCGAGCCGTTCGCGCGCGTCGCGATCGAGGGCGATACGGGCCGCGGCGTCGTGCGCCGCGAGCATGCGGTCGCGCTCGCCGCCGGGCACTTCCCGGGCGATCCGTTCCTGCCGGGCGCCTATCTGGTCGAGCTGATGGCCGCGCTCGCCGAGCGCGTCGCCGCGCCGGCGCGCGTGCGTGCGATCGTGCGGTGCGCGTTTGCACGTCGCGTCCGGCCCGACACCGAGATCGTCGTCACGGCGCGCGCGGCGGGCGTCCTCGTCGAAGCCCAGCTCGAGGCAAGCGGCGAGCGTGCGGCGCACGCTACCCTGCGCCTCGCGTGAGCACCCCGGCCAACCTGCGCCCCGAGCAGCTCATGCGGCACCGGCCGCCGGCGCTCCTCCTCGGGACGGTCGTCGAGTCGACCGCCACCGGCCTCGCGTGCGATGGCATCGACGACGGCCCGTGGCGATGGGCCCGACTGCTCGAGGGCGCGGCGCAGGCCGCAGGCCTGTTCTCGGGTCTGCAGCCTGGCGGCCCCGGCGCGGCGGCGGTGATCGCCGAGTACCGCGACGTCACCATCCACGCCGGCCGGCACGACGGCCGGGTACGTTTCCACGCCGCGCTCGATCGGCGCATCCTCGGCTTCTGGCGCTGCCGCGTGGACGCGCGCAGCGCCGACGGCCGGCTCCTGCTCTCGGGTCTGGTCGCCGTCGCGCGCGGGGCGCGACCGTGAATGCGCTCGATGTCGACGTCACGCCGCCCGACGCGCGTTGCTACGCCCCGCTCGCCGCGGTCGGACTGTCGCCGGATCCCTTCGACCCGATCCAGGATCGCGCCTGCAAGCTGGTCGACCTGTACACGCTCCACGTCGCGATCGATCTGCTGCGCGAGCTGGCCGACCCCGCCCTGCTGGCGCGTGGCGCGAGCGCCGACGACCTGCTCGCGAGGGGCGGCTACGTGGCAGTATTCCGCCCCGCGCTCGGCTGGCTCCTCGGGCGGGCTGCCGCGGCCGGCCTCGACGTGCGCACGCCGCTCCCCCGAACGGACCGCGCGGCGGTGCGGGCCGCGTGCCTCGCGATCGCCCCGTCCTACGTGCCCGCGTTCACGCTCATGGACGAGGCGGCGGCGCTCTATCCGCGCGTGGCACGCGGCGAGGTCAACGGCGACCGGGCGCTCTTGATGAAGGCGTCGCTGTGGGTCGCCTACTTCGACAACCGCAACGGCTACTACGCGCTCAACAACCGCGTCGTCGCCGTGGCCGCCGCGGCCCGCGCCGCGGGGGCGGGACCGGCACGCGTCCTCGAGGTAGGCGCCGGGCTTGGCAGTGCCACCGAGGCCGTGCTCGGGGGCCTTCCCGCCGTCGAGCGCTATCACGTGACCGAGCCGATCGCCTTCTTCCGGCGGCGCGCGGAGCGCACGCTGCGCGCCGCACATCCTGGCGTCGCCCTCGAATTCGGCGCCCTCGACGTGAACGGCCGATGGGCCGCGCAGGGCGTGCGACCGGCAGACCACACCTTCGTGGTCGGCGTCAACGTGTTCCACCTCGCGCGTGACTTGGTCGCGACCCTGCGCGAGGCGTTCGAGGCCCTTGAGCCCGGCGGCTGGCTCGTCGCCGGTGAAGCGATCCGTCCCCACCCCCACGCCTGCGTCGGTGCCGAGCTGCCCTTCCAGATCCTCCAGAGCTACCACGCCGTCGAGACCGACCCGGAGCTGCGGCCGACGCCCGGCTTCCTCACCGCCGAGGGGTGGACCGAGGCCCTCGGGCGCGCGGGCTTCACCGAGATTGCACTCGTCCCCGACGCCGTCCGCTTGCGTGACCTCTGGGAGAGCGCGATCACGGCGGCGGTCTGCGGCCGGCGACCTCACGCTTGACGCACGCCCGCAACCGCGGCGGCTTTGCGCTGGGCAGGAAGACGCTGCGGATGACGTTCTGCCACGGGGCGAGGAGGCTCCCCCCGAGCGCCGCACCAGGACGGCCACGTCGAGATCGGCTCGCATGCTCACAAAATGCCGCCGCCCATCCAAAGCGCTTATCCGTTCCGTATAGGTATAGGCAGAGAAACGCCTATCCGTGCGATCGTCCGCATTCGTGCCGTCTCTCTCCGGGCTCGCTCCGGGCGCGTGCTCCGGATGCGTGGACGCGGTGTGATGGCGCTCGACCCCGGTCTTGCACACCCCGCGCGCCCGCGGACGCGGACTGACGGCTGGCTAGACCGCTGCGCGAGGCTTGTGCCCGATGTACTCGCAGATCGGGGAGAAGACGTTGTGCTGGATGCGCTCGAAGCCGATCTCTGCGATCACGTCGAGGATCAGTTGCGGTGTCGCGCTCTCCTCGACCGTGTCCCAATAGAACTCCATGAACTCCTTCGCTTCGCGGCTGCCCGTCGCGAGGAGCGTCATGGCGGGGACCATCCGGAACATCATGAAGCGCATCAGACGCCGGCCGATCGGCGAGGCCGGAGCATGGCCTTCCAGGATCCACATCGTCCCGCCAGGCTTGAGCACGCGGAAGTACTCGCCGAAGGTCGCGACCAGATCCGGCACGTGACGTAGGGCGATTCCCATGGTCACGAAATCGAAGTGGTCGTCGCGGAAGGGCAGGCGTTCGGCGACGCCGCGACTGATCGGGCCGGTGAAGTGCTTGCGCGCCTGCGCGATCATGTTCCGGCTCGGATCGACCCCGATCACCCGCCCCGTCGGCCCGACGAGCTGCACAGCGCCGCGTGCGACGGCCCCCGTCCCGATCGCCACATCGAGCACCGTCATTCCAGGGCGAAGCCCCGCGCGACGCAGGCAGTACTTCCGATACCAGAGCGCGCCATTGAGCAGCAGCGCCTCGATCGTGTTGTAGTGATGCGCGGTGCTGTCGAAGATCTGGCTGACGTACTCCGCGCGCTTCCCGTCCGGCCCGTAGTATTGGGGGAGCGGAGCGTGGCCGGGAACGCG
Organism: Myxococcota bacterium; assembly: GCA_035315025.1. Taxonomy (GTDB): domain Bacteria; phylum Myxococcota_A; class UBA9160; order UBA9160; family UBA9160; genus UBA9160. Next base: position 2,758 of record DATFYN010000500.1, on the reverse strand, counting down.
GTGGGTGGGGTGGGTGGTCTGCGAGGGTGTCGTCATGTTCCGCCATGCGTCGTGGGTTGCAGCGTTATCTCGACGAGTTCGTCTACCGCTTCGATCGTCGCTGGAGAGAAGAAGCGCTCTCCGGCTTCGTGCTACGCCGCGCCATGCAGGCCCGGCCCTTCCCCTACTACCGTCTCACGGCTGAGCCTACTACCGTCTCACGGCTGAGCCAGTCGGATAGGCAGAGGAAAGCATACGCCGCTCGAGCGCACGCCGGCGGAAATTCGCACGGGAGACCGGCCGCGGGGACATGCGCGCCGGAACCAAGACTTTCATGCGGCACCTCGGCAGTGGCAGGTGATCGACGAACTCGTCATCCAAGAAGCCGGGCTCTCGGGCGCTTCTCGACACAACCGTCCCGGGCTGCTGGGCCTCATCGCGCGGCTTGCGGAGTGGGATGTGCTTCTGGCCTGGGACTCCGCGCGGCTCGCTCGGAATGTCGAAGACCTGGGATGGATTCGAAACCGGCTTCGGTCGGCAAAGAAAACGGCTGTCTTCGTCCAGACCGGACTCGATCTCTTCAACGTCGGCTCGAAGGTCATGGGGGTCTTCGATGAGGAGTATCGGGAGAAGCTGCGCGCAGACACGCAGCGCGGGCTCGTAGGCAGAGCCGAGCGCGGTCTTTCTGCGGGGGGCCTTCCGTATGGCTATCGCTCGATCCCGGCCTCTTTAGATGCCCGTGGACGACCCATCGAACAGGCTGGGAAGCGAATCGTCATTCATGAAGCCGAGACAGCCACGGTTCGGCGGATCTTCGAGCTTTACTTGAAGGGATCGGGCTTCCGCGAGGTGGCGCACAGACTCAACTCGGAAGGCATCGTACCCCCAAGACCGCGGGCGCTGCGGCACCGGCGGCCGTCTTGGTCGCCCACTGCCGTGCGCGAGATGCTCCTAAATCCCATGTACACGGGCCAGCGCATCTTCAGCCGCACGGAGTGGATCAAGGATCACGAAACAGGATGGCGCAAACGCTTCGTTCGCCCGGAGTCCGAGTGGATCCGCAGGGATTGCACGGATCTCAGGATCGTCTCGAAAAAAACCCACGAGGCCGTGCAAGCCGAGATGCGGCCGCCGCCGGCCGCATTGGGCCAACGAAATCGTTGCTCATGATCATGCAGGGACTCGCTCGACAGATCAGCGTGCTGGGGCTCGGAGTCGGGGCCGGGTTCGTTGCCGGTGTCGCAGCCGCCGACTCCGTTCCGCCCCTGAGCGAGGCGTCTCAATCGCCCCGGATCCACCTTGTCTTGACTTTCGACGATGGACCGTCGAACGAGCGCTTCGAGGAGCTCGGACACGAGCTCTCCGGCGCGCCCAACACGCCCACCGAGCATGTTCTTGAGGTGCTGCGGGCCGAAGGGATCTCGGCGACGTTCTTTGTGCTGACCGGCCCGGACAGGACGATCGGTGGCACAGTGCAACCCAAGGCCGAAACCGAGCTCGGTTTCGAGGAGCTTCGGCGCGAGGTGCGCGAGGGGCACGTGCTGGGTTGCCACTGGGGAGGGCATTACGGCAGCCAGCTGCGAAAGCACACCACTAGCGTGGTGCTCCCGGCCTACGATTCCGACGGAGACGGCATCGTCGACCGCGTAACCGACCCCGGCAATGCTCTCGAGTCGGAACTGCTGCAGTGCGTTCGCCGCGCAGCGGAGGCTTACAGCGCCGAAGGCGAGGCGGGTCAGCGGCCTGTGCTCGTACGACCGCCGCTTTGGACCTACGCGGACGGCCAGCGGGATGCTCGTCCCACCTATGCTGCACTCGGCCTGCACATGGTGCTCGCCGATGCGCGCGTACCCGACGGCGCATTCCCGTGGGCAGCGCAATGGTTCGACTTTTGGCTCGTGCGCCAGGTCCGCGAGGCCGTTCGTGGGGGAACGAACGAGGTGGTGATCGCTCTCCACGACGTGAATCGCCGATCGGCGCACTCTCTGCCGGGCCTCATCGGGCGCATTCGGAGGGGCTTAGCCGAGGACGGTCTCGTTGAACACCGAGACTGGAAGTTCACGAGCGATCCCGACGAAGTGCTCGCGGCGCTCCGCAGCCGCACCTGGTAACCGGCCAGATTCTCTGAAGCGCGCAAGGCGCACTCTCCGAGCGAGGCGCCTCGCGCATGGCGGCGTCGGAGGGGGAGGGTGACGATGCCCGCCGAGAGGAATGCTACGCGCTCACACCCGCTCTGCGGCGGCTCACCGCGAGGCCCAGCACTGACCGAGGGTTTTCGTCTCCGCTGATGAGCACTTGGCGGCTTTCCGCTGTCGAGGCCGGCGAGTGGCTCCAATAACTAGGCCTACCGCACCAATCCCCAGGAGGTAAGTGAGTGTAGAGGGTTCCGGCACGGCGTTGACCGACACGTTATCTAGGGGGGTCTCGAAGTTGTTACTTGCGTCTCCGTTAAAAAACGTGAGATTTGTTGTACTGCCGGTGGCAGTGAAGTTCACGGTGAACAACTGCCAGTTCAGCATGTTGGTCCCGGGAATGGGATTGGTGTAATGCACGCGGCGCCGCCGTTGATGCTGAGGTCGACGGTAGCGGGGAAGAAAAGGGTGTTGTCGGTGGTTGAGCCGACGTAGAAGGTAACGTCGTACGACTGGTCGATCGTCGTCGAGATGTTTTGTGTGACACCGCTCGTCATCGAATTAGAAGTGACCCCGGCCAAGTCGATCCATTGATTTCCATCCTGGGCCTGAAAAGTGATGCCGCTCTGCACAAATGTCCCTGAGAC
>DATFYN010000499.1:0-2689 GCA_035315025.1 Myxococcota bacterium | reverse complement strand
CTTGCCGATTATGGTGATACGTGAACACGAGAGGAGCGCCCGGCTTCAGCGCCTGCGTCATGCGCGTATACACGTTCGCGAGGCCCTCAGCGAAGTGTGCGAGGCCTCGTTCCGCAGTCTCGTTCCCCGTGAGCTCGTCAGCGTGCCGGGTCGTCAAGAGTTCCAGTCCGGGGAAGTCCGCCCCCATCAGTTTCCGGAGCCACACGTAACAGAACTGCATGAGCTCGCCATACTGGACCATGCCGTAATATGGCGGATCGGTGAAAACGGCGTCGAGGCTCAACGGCGGAAGCACCGCGTCGGTTGCCGAGGCGCAGCGAATGTCAACCCGCCTCCCATGCGCTGCCGGGCGGTCCGGGTTCTTCTCTCCGATCCACTCGCCCCGAATGGGAAGCGTCAGTTTCCTCTTACCCTCGAAGGCAACTTCAAAGGGCTCCGTACAGTAGCGCTTCGCCTTCACGTACTTGTCGACGATATTAATCCACCCCCCGGAACCAACCGGGAGCGCGTTTCCGTTACGGATCCCCAGGAGGTTAGACTCGACCTGAATATAGCCGACAGGAAAGCCGTGAATCGAGAATACGTCCAAGGACTTCAGCGCCATCGTGTCATAGCGGCACAGCATGTTCTGATATCGCAGTAGATCCGACAGATTCGTCGCCAGCGCGCGGCGCAGACGGAGATCCTTGACGCGGGCGATCAGGCGGGCGCTGGTTTCCAGACCGAGAAGTTGGCGTGCGTTGAAGAGTTCCCTGAAGCGCTGGTAACCCCAACGGTGCAGGCGGGATGACTCGTCACCCTCCGGAATCACGTCCTCGGGCACGAATGACGGCGTAAGCCTCTTCCAGGCGGCTTCCGCTTCCTTGGCCCTTGCGAGATCGTCCTGGTCCGGCTTCTTGAAGAGGCGGCCAGGCCGCTCCTTGAGATCGGGATTGTGGTACTCAATCGCGAAAAGGCGATGGGAGGGTGGACCTTCGCCGTGAAACGGAGCGGAGTTGACGTGCCCGCAGTGCGGACAGGCACACTTGTTTCGGCTCTCCGGTCCTTCCGTCGTTAGGGGCATGTTGCACCGGCAAGCGCCCGGACGCCGAGGGTCGTGTACTTCGTTGAGATCGCCGCAGGATGGGCACACGAGAACGTACGATGTGTGCCGCGAGTCCTCGGCGAGCACGTAGCCGGGAAAGAGATCGAACTCCTTACGACATTGCTTGCAGCTACCGGTTTTCACCCACAGGAAGTACTTGACATCGGCATCTTTGCGGCCCGTGACCGGACAGCGCGTCTTGTAGAGGTGGCCGATTTCTTGAGAAAGCCGACCGAGCAGGCCCTCGGCCTTCTTTAAATACTCCCTAAGGTCAATTGCATCGATCGATTCACGCACAATCCATGCTGCCATCGGGTTGATATCGGTCCCGATCACGTCGCAGCCGATCCTGTTTGCTTCGAGGATCGGCGTACCCCCGCCCATGAACGGATCGGCAATCGTTACACCCTCGAAGTTGTTCGCTCGATAGTACGTTTCCTCAACGGGTCTGTTGCAGAATTCGGACAACAGCAGGCCACGGAACAATGTCCCGGGACGACGGGCAAACCACTTGTGAACAGCGATGATGGGGCGGTAGTTTTGCTGGATCTGCTTCTCCCGGTGTGCAAGGGACGCGACAAACCCGATGCTGTAGTTCTGTTCGATCGACATCAAGTACCTTCACCCCTTCTTTCGCACGGCGGACACTTGTCTCCAAAACACTTATCGGCAGCGTCCGCGATGTCGAGGAGCACTCCTACCAGTCTATTACGCCCGCCCAGCCCGTTCACGCGCTAGGGCCTTTAGCAGTCGGCTGTTAGCAGCGTCAGGTCAAACACCGAGGCCGTCGCCGCGAGAAGGACGTCTCCCAGATCGCCTTGCGGAAGTTGAATTCGGGACGCCTCCGCGGCGACCGCCAAATGGAACGGCGTTCCCGCGCCGCGCTAATTTAATTAGGTGTGCTTCCCGGATTGATACGGGGACGGCCGGTCCAGTCCTTAAACGCTCCGACCGGCCCGACGATGTCGCCACAAATCTCGAACTCCCCCTTCATACTGCCGAGCCAGGATTTGTCAGGTCAATCCGTAGGAGGCAAGATCTCCGCGACAGGCTTTCCAAACCGGGTGACCCGAACAGGGACGCGCGTGCGCCGGACATCCTCGAGTACCGCGAGGCAAGTCGCCTTGAACTTCGAAATCGCGATCTGCCGCATGACCTACTTGTACCATAGTCGACGACCATGGTCCATTTGCCCGTAGGGCAATCCCTCACAGCCACTTGGTCATCAAGTGCCGTTCCGCCACCCGATACCCCGACCTGCGGTACAGCTCCAAAGCCCGCGCATTCGCATGCCCGACCTCCAGGCGCACCGCCTTCAACCCGCGCTGCCGGCATTCGTCGTCCACGAACGCCAGCGCAGCCTTGCCCGTCCCCTTCCCGCGCCACGCCTCTTCCAGGTATAGCTCGTCCAACAGCCCGAACCGCCCATGAAACTCCAGGCTGTAGCAGACCGTCAGCACCACGTACCCGGCCACGCACCCATCGGCCCGAATCAACCATGCAGCGCCCAGCTCCGGATGGGCAATCAACTCCGCCATCGCCCGCTCGCGTCCCACATCCTGCGCGGCTAACCCCTCCAAGCGGTACAACTCCGCGCTGAGCTCG
>DATFYN010000498.1:0-2486 GCA_035315025.1 Myxococcota bacterium | reverse complement strand
TCCCGGGCTCCTCACGCGAAAGTCATCCAGGAGCTCCGAGTGCGGGTGTACGGTCCCCTTGAGGGGAAAAGCCCCATGGATCTCGACCTGATGGGGATTGCAGTCGGGCTAGCGATGATGGCGCTCGTGATTGCCTTGAGTCGGGCTGGCAATCCTTAACCCCAATCCGACAATAAATCGTCGCATCTCGGTGGCAATAGCCGCGGTGGAGGCGGAGGCCGGAGTCAAGCAGCGCGTGCGATGCGGCGCTCAATCTGCTCGATGCGACGCCGGGTAGCCTGAGACACGGCAAAGCGCAGCTCGGGACGACCTGCGGGACGCACGATGCGTGCAGGCTGCTGAATGAGCGTGAAGCGCAGCGTCTGCAGCGATTCGAACATGTAGCCGTAGGTCCGCTTCCACGAGGGGACGCGACGCGGGGCGCCGGCCGCGAGCTGGAAGCTGCGGACCAAGTTGTGGGTCAGGGCGCTGATCTGAAGCCAGACGCTGTTTGCGAGCTGGTTCAGGGTGGGGATCGCGTCGAAGGCCACCTGCTGCTTGAGTTCGGCAAGGGTCTTCTCGTGGGCACCTCGGCCGGCCAGGAAATGCCAGAGAGCCGCGACCCCGATCGTCTTGTTCGTGATCACGGCTGAATATTCATAGTGGCCGTCGTCCGGCGAGAACAGGTCCAGCTGGAAGTTCTTTCGGGACTTGTGGGAGACGTGCTTGCGGTAGACGTCCACCCGCTTGCGCAGGCCCCACTTCGGAATCTCGAGTTCCATCGAGAAGCCGCTCACCGTGGCCGTGACCCGCGTCCAGCGCTGGCGGCTTGCAATCACGCTACGGATCCCGAGCCACTTCCAGAGTGGGAGCCGGATCGCGTACTCCACGCCCTCTCCGTCGAGGAAGGCCAGGATCGCGCGCTGGCAGAAGGCGCCATCGAGGCGCACCTCGAGCACGTGGCGTCGGCCAAAGCGAGCGCGCAGGTCGCGGAAAAGCGTGCGGAGGAAGCCTTCCGCCCCGTGCGAGTCGTGGACGTTGCCCGGGCGATTCCACACGCGCAGGAACTGGCCAGTCTGCGCCAGGTGAGCGGTGAGGGGGTAATACGATTTGTCCTTGGGATGGTGCGGGTTGTAGCCCCGCTCGGCGCCTTCGACCCGAACGCCCGTCCGCAGCACGCTGCCGTCGGCATCGATCGTCAGCCGCGAGAAGCCGCAGCGCTCGATCGCGTCGTGGACGATCTCCTGAACCAGGCTTGCCAAGCGCTCAAGCACGGAGAACGGGAGCCGCTTGAGCCAGCGCACCAGCGTGCGGTCGGAAGGAAGGCGGTGGAGGCCAATCCACCGCAGCAGCACGGGATCCCGCTCGAGAACAACCAGGTGCGTGATTCGTCGCCCGCCCGCGAGCAGGAGACCGATCAGGCAGAGCACGAAGCGGTGTGCGCCGTAGTCTCCCTCCACCCCAAGTCCCTGAAACACGCTTCGCAAGCGTCCCACGAGATCGATCGTCGCGAAGTAGCGCCGAAGGAACTCGAGACCGGCGTGGGCGGAGATGCGTTCCTCAGAGAAGGCGATCGGCAGATCGCTCTTGACGCAGGCCCGAATTCGGTCTCTACTCAACCTCACGATTGTGGCTCCTCGGTATGCGGGTTGAAGCTGGTAACTCCATCTCGCACACCGTCGGAGCCACTTTCAATTGTAATCTGTGATTGATCCTAAGAATGTCGCATTGGGGCTAGATTGCCCGGAGACGAGACTTCTCGAGGGGGGCCGCACCCCGAGAGAGGTAGGGGGCTGCGCTCGCTTACACTCGCGAGCGTCGATAGTCGACGGGCGGTGGGCGGAGTGAGAATGCGATGAAGGCGAAGCTGGTCGGTACTGGTGTTCAGATTCAAGCTGACTGCCCGGACTGCGGTGTTGCGGTTTGCTCGTGTAGGAGCGACGAGGACCTCCCGTCCAGCCGGGGCGAACGCCGGTTTTCGGGATCCGGCTGGGAGCAACACCCTGCGTAGAGCACGACCCGGGCACAAGCGCCCTCCCCGTCTGGAGGGATGCGGCACGAAGCCGAGTGGGGAGCGGCGGTATTCTGACTGTCTTTACGCGGCTTCTCGCCAGGCGTAGCGGTGATGCAGGCCGCCCAGTCGGCGATGTGCGACGACCCGAGCTCGCGCACTCGGCCGCGGTTGCAGCGAGCGCGTGTCCGGAGCGTCCTTGTCCAGCGCGAGATGGCACCGATCGCGCGCAAAGCTCCCGCCGGCAGCTCTCGATCCAGCGCTCTGCGACGCCGTTCTGCCAAGGGCTCCGAGCAGCGGTCTGCTTCGGCTCGATGCCCATCGTCTGGATCGTCGCGACCAGGCTCTGCGAGAAGATCGAGTCGCGATCAAACACGAGATAGGACGGCCCGCTGTCGTACGGGAACGATTCCCGGAGCTGCTGGCTCACCCACGGCCGCGGTCGGATACTCGGTGATATTGAAGTGGAGGATATTCCTGCGGCCGTGGTGGATCA
>DATFYN010000497.1:0-2107 GCA_035315025.1 Myxococcota bacterium | reverse complement strand
GCACCGCTCGGCACCGTCCCCGCCGCCCTGTACGCTCGAGCTCGCCGAGGAACCCACCGTCCATCTGCGCGTCGTCGAGGGCGGCCCCGTCGATCCCGACGTCGCCGTCGACACCGCCGACCGGATCGTCGCGCTGCTCTCAGCCGGTGCGCCGATGAGCCGCGAGGCGATGCGTGCCGCGCTGCATGCGCGCAATACGACGATCGGCGAGGCGCTCGTGCGGCTGCGAGCCGCCGATCGCGTCGAACGCTGCGACGGCGGCTTCCGTCTGCGTCCGACCATTCCCATTCCCAACCCTAGAGACGAGCGGGAACGGAACGGCGCGCCCTGACTCAAGCGCCGCGCCACTCGGAGCGAAGCCCACCGTCGGGAACGCGCTCGAGCGCGGCGCCGCCGTCACGCGGGTGAAAGTGGACGGGACGTACGCTCCGCAAGAGGTTCAGAAAGGACCGCTTCCTCAAGAGCGGCAACACTATTTGCCCGCCTTCGGGGTGCGCAGCCCTTCTAGGAACTGCGGAGCCGAGCCGCCGATCTCGTCCCAAGGTGCCTTCGAGCCCACGAGGATGTGGCACCCGATTCGAGCTCCGGGATCATCATCGAGAAGCCCAGCCGGCACCCCGTATGCCGTTGCGCCTCGCATCCGCGCGGGAACGGGGCTACCGCACGTTCGACAGAATGTTGCGGACCAGCCCGTGGGCTTCGTGTAGACCTGACGAAGCTCGTCGCCGGAGAGCCAGTTGAAAGTATCTTCTGGTACCACGACTACCGCGTTTGAAGCCGCTCCCGAGTTCTTGCGGCACAAAGAGCAGTGGCACAGGTAGATCTCACTGACGGCACGGGCATACTCGAATCGGATGCCGCCGCATAGGCAACTGCCATGGACCATGAGGTCCTCCTCGGATTCGCACCGTTCAGCCGTTGGCGGTTCGCTGCGACCGCGCCTATAGCCTACCACGGCGTGCATCGAGCGAGTCCTTGCATGCGACAGGCACCCTCGGCCGCTGTCGGCGCGTTTGACACCGAGGTGGCCCGGGGTCGAGACTCTTGTGCAACACGGGCGCCCTCAGGTAAGCGTCCTCCCTTTAGAGGCGGCGGCAGCGGTAGATGATCGAGTATCGGCCAGCGAAACCATCCGACGCGGAGGCTGTCGCGTATCTTCACGCGCACAGCTGGCGTGAGAACTATCGTGGCGCCTTTTCTGACACGTTCCTTGACGGAGACCTACCCGAGGAACGGATGCGTGTGTGGCGCGAGAGGCTCGATCACCCTCCTGGCAATCAGTTCGTCCAGTTGGCCGTCGATGGCGCGAACCTGGTTGGTTTCGTTTGCGCATACGGCGCCCACGATCCCCTTTGGGGCTCCTTTGTTGACAATCTTCATGTGGCCACTGCCTCCAAGCGCAACGGAATCGGGGCGTCGCTCATGAGGCAGGCACTAGCCTGGCTTGCCCACCGGTACCCTGACCTCGGGGTCTATCTCTTGGTTCTGGAGGCCAACTCCTCGGCGAGGCGTTTCTACGAGCGCCTCAGTGCCCAGAACGCCGGCGTATCAACCATGGAAACTCATGGTGGCGCTGTGGTACGCAGCTGTCGGTACACCTGGCCACGCGCCGAGCTGCTGTCTGCCGCCCCAAAAGGCGCTTGCAGCTGACGGCCGCCAGCTTTGGTTGCTGTGTCGGGTCGCACCGGCGACCGCCCCGCGGTCCTGGCAAAGTTAACATGCTGTCAGTGGTTCAAGAGCGTAGGGTGAGGGCAGGAGTTGGGATCAGAATGCGGGCCGAGCGTCCGGGTCACGCCCAAGGAAGGTGATAGTGACAAAGACTGCTCCTTGTATCATCAGGTGATACGATCGTTCGAGATTTAAAGATGCTTGCTCCCTCCGCCATCTTGTTCGATTTAGGAGGCACTGTCCTCGAAGAGCGTCGATTCGTTCTGGAGGCTGGGATCCGAGCGGTAGTTGGAGATCGGCCCCAAGCCATTGCGGAGCTGACTCAAGCTTTTCGGGCAGAGCTCCAGGACCATCATCGCGTCCACCGTGAACTCCTTCTATCCCAATGGCTCATGCAACGGCTCCCTCTTGACGTTCCGATCAATCCCCTCGAAGACCT
>DATFYN010000496.1:0-2314 GCA_035315025.1 Myxococcota bacterium | reverse complement strand
ATCACCATGCGCAAAGTCGACAGCTGGCAGACCCTGACCCAGAAACTCGCCGATAAGCCGATTGACCTTGCTGCCTGACCCAGTATCCTCACCCGACCGGAGACCGCGCCAATCAATCCCAACACAAATCGCGACGGTACCGTTGGCGAAGGCGCAGAGCGCCTCACCCAGTGTTTCTCGGTCACGGTCGGTGCGGGAGAGCCAACCGAGCCGGACGAGTGGGGCCAAGTCGGCGGCGTAGAGTTCGAGGGAGTTTTGCTGTCGTCGCGGATCCCAATGCCGTGCGTCAGCGCCGTGCCAGCGCCAACCGCCATCTTTGGTGTGCTCAAGGCCGCGCTCAACCTTGCGTTCCGCGAGGGACATGCTGCGACCGATGAGGATTGGCGTCGAGTAAAGCCATTCCGCGAAGCGAGCGCTCCGAAGATCCGTACCTGAGCCATGTCGAGGCGCAGCGACTCGTCAACGCCTGCGAGCCCACCTTCCGTCCACTCGTCCAGTGTGCCCTTTTGACCGGGTGTCGATACGGCGAGATCGTCGGATTCCGAGCCGGGGACTTCGATCACGACGCCGGCACGGTCAGCGTGCACGCCAGCAAACCCGGCCGGCCGCGTCACGTCGTGCTGACCGACGACGGGGTGGCGCTATTCGAGCAGCACGTCGCCGGAAACCCGGGCGCGGCGCCCGTATTCACCCGGTCGGACGGAGCACGATGGGGAAGATCGCAGCAGCACCGGCCCCTGCGCGAGGCCTGCCGCCGCACCGGGATCGATCCACCGGCCAGCTTTCACATTTTGCGCCACACCTATGCCACGCATCTGCTGCAGGCCGGAGCGCGGTTGCCGGTGATCGAGGAGTGGGGGCGCGGCATGTGGTGGAAGCTCCCGAACCCATGATTCTTAACAACGAAAGAACCCCGCACCGGGTACTCGCTCTCGCCGAGGAACCTGACCTGCCTTCCGAATCCCTGATGCGGTCGGGCGACTTGACTAGTTGTGGCCCGATCTTCGGGAATTTCGGCCTTATCGGCGCGGGAAGCTTCTCCCGGCCGGCGCTGGTCGTGAGGGCCCTATGCCGTAGCTCTCGGGACACCGAACATTGACCGACGGCAGATCAGCGTGGCCGCCAGACTCGCGAGCACCTCGTTAGCGCAGCGGTAAGACCGTAGCTCGGGTTCGTTCCACACATTCAGTCCTCTTCTCCATTGGTCGCGCCATGGCGGACGCCGAGAAGTTCAATGTTCTGGATGCCAGCAGGAGTCCGAAACTCAAGGATGTCGCCCTTACGCGCCTTCATCAGTGCTCGTGCGATAGGCGATACCCAACTCACTTGGCCACGATCGAGATCGGCCTCGTCAACGCCGACGATGGTGATCGTTCTCTCTGCTCCCCGCTCATGAGCGTAGGTGACGATCGCGCCAAAGAACACCTGGTCCAAGTTTTTCTGCTGCCCCGGGTCGACGACTTGGGCGATCTCCAGCCGTTTGGAGAGAAAACGTATTCGCCGGTCAATCTCGCGCAGACGGCGTTTTCCATAGATGTAGTCGCCATTTTCCGATCGATCGCCGTTCCCTGCTGCCGAGGACACGATATCGACCACCTTCGGGCGCTCCGAAGTAGCCTTCGAAGCTCCTCCTGCAGTTGGCGATGCCCCCGAGGAGTCATGTAGTTCTTGAAACCGACCGGAAGCGCAGACGGTTCCTCGGGCCTGTCTTCCTCTTCATCCGATTCCTTGATGAAGGCCTTGCTCATGTTCTCTCACTTCCTTGTGATGAGCGGGGAAATGGGCTCTTCTATGAACATGCCAAAGGGGACGAGCGGGGAGACAAAGATCACATAGGCGATGTTCCGGCGGCCAATGAGGGCTACCATTCCTGGACGCGGTCCATCGAGCTGTCACCTCGCGCTGTCCGAAACCATTCACCAGAGTTCCGGCGAACCTTCATCGTCTTCACGGCTCTCACGGCGCGACACGATGCCGGAGGGAGTGAAGAACAAGCGACGATCTTCCGAGCCCCTGGTGTCTCTTTTTCAGACAACAACGCGCACCAATGCGTAATGGCGGAGGAAGCGGGATTCGAATCCGTAGCCGGGGGAGGACAAGCGGCGCGAAGTCAGATCTTCAGAAGAGAATCTGCGCTGAACGGTAAGTCAGGCGGAATAAGGCTGCCGATTGCTTGGTGAGGCGCGCGCCGGACCAGCCATCTCGGAACCTTCCTCCTCCGCCATCTCCGTTTGGAGATCCGCCGACGCGGTTGGGCCCGTGGCACGCTGCTGATGACCTTCGTTAGCAGCGTTCATAACCCGAAAATAATGCT
>DATFYN010000495.1:0-3801 GCA_035315025.1 Myxococcota bacterium | reverse complement strand
CGCAACCTTCGCGAAGTCATCGTCCGCCCCTACCGCATCGTGTATCGACTTCGCCCCAGCTTGGTCGAGATCGCCACCGTGTTCAGGGGGTCGCGTCTCTTTCCGTCGGGTACTGATTAGCAAGGTGCTTACGAAGGATTGCGCCGCGAAAGTCTCACGGATCATGCAATCGCGCCCCCACCAAAAAGTGGTCATGGCTCAAGGCTTGGGGCATGAAGCTTGCCCGACACCGGGGGATGAGGCGGGCCATCGTCGCCGTGGCGCGGCGGATGGCCATCGTCATGCATCGCATGTGGCGGGACGGGACCGAGTTCCGCTGGACCAGCGCCACCCCCGCAACCGCCTGAAGGCCCTCGGCGAGCGAGATTGAGGAGGAAAAGAACAGACCAGAGTACCGCCGACGGTTGAAACGATGTCGCCTCGCCCGCACGGGGTCCGGAGTCGGCGCGTTGAACTCTGCCCGTCGATTTCGGCCGTGACTAGCCTAGAGCCAGCGCCGAACCTTGGCTTTGTAGTCCAGATACTCGGCGCCAAACCGACGCTCGAGGAAACGCTCCTCCCTCGGAATGACGACGAACGACATGACGCTCATGGCGGCCGCGAGCGTACCGAGCAACCAGAGGCTGTTGAGCGCGCAGGCGACGCCGAGCAGCAACAAGGAAAACGCGAGATAGATCGGATTGCGACTGAACCGATAAGGGCCGGATTGGACGATCGCGGTCGCGGGCTTGTTTCCAGGAACCGGTGTGCCGGCCGCCTTGAACCGACGTATCGACGAAAAGAAGAGTGCCAGCGCAGCGATCATGATCGGAACCCCAACCCACGCTCCGAGCTCGGCGGGCAGCCAGCGCGACGACCGAACGAGATCGAGCCCGACGCCGATAAGAAGAGCGACAAGATAGACGAACGGCGGACGCACTAAACCGAGATTCGCGACATCTGGGTTGCGCGTTGGCGAGCGCGGCTGCTCAGCAGTCATCGTCATCCACCGTTTCGAAGCCATACACGGCATTATAGCGGTAGTTGTTCATTTCTACGCGACCCTCGTCCGCGATTCAACTGTGCTGCCGGCGGAGCTCCGTAGCCGCGGAATCCCCAATCCGGACGGGATCTGCGCGTCGGTGGCCACGCTGGTCCGGGCCGCAAATCTGTCTGTCGACGTCGACGCCGCCCAACGGTCTGCTGCCATCTTTCAAAGGATCGACGAACACTGATTGCTCGGATCGAGCGGGCTGGGATCTCCGCCCGAGGTCGCCGGCCCGAAGTCGCAGAGCGCGCAAACTCCGAGAGGATACGGCAGACCCAGCGCTCCTTTGGAACGAAGATATGATCCAGGCGCTCGCGACAGAGCAGTCCGATGAAGCGCTCTGCGCGGGCGTTCTGCCGGAGCGACCGAGGGACAGCGACGAGCGTCGACGCGAGGTTGGAGACGGCGGAAGCGGTCGGAAGATCGCGCGCTGTGACGAACCGACCAACGATCGGCCCGCGCCAGGAACCGGGATGGGGGTGCCCGGCCGTCGGTTTACGTCAACCCACCGTCTTCGGGACGCTCATCACCCAGTTGAAGAAACGAACGGCCAACGGGTTCACGAAGATGAGGCGAAGCTTCCAGAAGGGAGAATGCCACGCTTCTCGAGGAAGGGCCCCGTCGAGGATCTCGGTGAGAGCAGCGGCGGCGTGGCCCGCCAGGGTGTCGAGGATCTGCTCACCAATCTCGGCCGAGGCGTCGGCCGGAGCCCCCGCATAGGTTTCCTTGGAGAAAAAGTGGATACCCGCCTTAAAGCCCGCCACCATCCGCGGAACCGATGCCAGCTTGCCGCGCGGGCCGGATGGCTTTGGCCGGCCAGTCTCCTCGAGCCAGAGATCCACGGTGCGTCTGGGAAGCAGCTTATAGTCGAGATCGACCCACTCTGGATGCAGTGCGAGGAGCTGTGAGGTCTCGACAAGGCCGCCATGTGTATCACCTTCGAGGTCGGCCTTCGACACCCCAGGGATGTGCCCCAGCACGTCTCCAAGTTCTGAACCTCCGCCGTTGAGTCGCGAGATCATGAGAGAGAAAATCGACACCATGCGGATGCCCTGATCTCTTGCGATGCGGTCGCACGCGGTCTCGATGGCGAGGAAGTGGCGCGGGCTGCCGTGGAAGTTTGAGACGATCACGTTCTGGAAGCCCTGCGCCGCAAGGGAACGGCCGAGATCCTCGATCACCCGGATCGTCGTCGAGGGCCGAAACGCGAGCGTGCCGGCCTGGGGTACACCGTCACACGCGGCGTAAATGAACGGCAGCTTGAGGAACGGCCGCGACCGGTGCCTCTCGGGCAGGAAGCGCAGCGTCCGCTCGGCGAGCCCTTCCCCCTCCAAGCAGTCGGCCCCGAGCGGAAGGTGCGGGCCGTGCACCTCGAGAGGTGAGCACGTGACAAACACCACGGCCTTCTCTCGGTCGACAGTGTCGAACTGTTTCTTGGTGAGCGTTTCCCAGCGGATCCAGATCGGGGTCTCGGGCATGGCGTACCTCAGGGAGTCATGATGGACCAACCCCACGTTCCGCGCCCGCCACGTGGCGTTCTATGTCGCAGAGTACAACGCGACGATTCCTCATGCGGCATTCTCCGGGGAGACGCCGGACGAGATCTATTTTGGCAAGGGAGAGAGGATTCCCGCGAAGCTCAGAGCGAGAAGGGATGCGGCGCGCGCGAAGCGGTTGAAGGTCCATCGGGCAGTCTGGCGCGGGCGCTGCCGAGGACTCTCAGGAAGCATAGCGGGAGTGGCCGCCTGACGCAGCTGGAGTTCGCCCGTCGCAAGGTCGCGCCGATCAGTGGCCCGCTCGGTAGCCGACATCAATGCGAAACGGGCGAATGGCACCCGGTCGCTCGCTCGCTGCGATTGGAAGCCGAGTGGCCCTCGGAGAGGTTCCGCCTCGAGGACTACCTCGGCAGGAGACTGCGGCGAGCTGGGTGGCGTGCGGAAGTAAACGATGCCACTCGGCGAGGATATCCCGCGGTGGAAAACCAGTCGGCCAAAGTCTCGGTCGAAGGTCCGCTGTTCGCCGCGAGCCAGAGCAAGGATCGCGGAATCAGCGCCGCCCTGCGGGACGACTTGGACGTCGTGACCCTCGCCGCGGAGCCGAACGACTGATGCGACAGGTACGTTCTCATCTGCAAGGAAGCGCATCAAGCTGCGTCGGGACGGACTGGAAGCACGACCTCTTCGTGAAGAACGTCCGCGGCGTACGCGAATACGGCGCGGAGAGCCTCAGGCGTGAGCGCGGGATAGTTTGCGAGAACCTGCTCCTGAGTCCAGCCCTGGGCAAAGAGCTGGAGAATGAAATCCACCGCAAGTCGCGTCGCTCGGACGACGGGCTTGCCGCCTAAGACTTGAGGATCTGACGCAACCAAGTCATGCCCAACCATGGCCACCTCGCAAGAATCGGCTCCCTTCGGAGAGTAGCGAGCCCGAACGGATTCGGGCTCAAGGCCCCGGCCCGAGCGGCCGGCGGCAGAGCTTGATGCCCGCGTGGCCCAAGCGCCGCGGTCAAGAGGGCCGGCGGCAGCATCGAAGCCCACGTTGACCGACCCGCCGGGAGCAAATCCAATGAGCGCCTGGTGATCCAGTTTTCCGGAGGCACAGCAGCGCCCACCGTGCACGGGCCTCCTCGCGTCTGTACTGCGCACGGGTCGGCGGACGGTCCGTTCACGCGGGCATCGCGCGGCCGGGAAGGGATGTTCGGTCTCCTCGAGGACCACTCGCCCCTGGATGCACCTTCGGGCGCATAGGAGAAAGAAGGGCCTACAACCTTACGTC